>BLLW01000004.1 GCA_011959285.1 Lachnospiraceae bacterium
GCACCGTCACCTTAATTTCTTTTCCTGTAAAATCAGACACGATGCGTTCTAATTCTTCCCGCCGTTTCGCCTCCCTGAAATAATCTGAAGGCAGACCGTCTTCCACTACCACCAAAAGGCTCCCGTCTCCCGCAAGGCTGGGGTATGCATTCTTTAGATACGCCTTCATCGGCATGACCGTCTCGCCAACAATGGCGGACCATTTTCCCACAGCCTGTTTGACATCCTCCGGAATCGCCTTTGGAAGTTCTGCCTGGACTACAGGCTTTGAAACCGTGCCACCACTGCTCACCGCCTCTTCCCTGAAAGCCGCCGGAATCCCATTTTCTATTTTCTCTTCCAACTGCCTGATTCTGTCAACCAACGACTGAGCGTCTGTTTCCATCTCAGGTCGGCATAGCTTAATCAGCGTCATCTCCACCAAAATTCTTTTCTGGGCTGCATAACGAATTCGCCCTGACAGCTCAGAAAGCACACGAATGTAGCGCATGATGACATCATTCTCCGTTATTTTGCTTTCTTCCTTAAGACGCTCCAAATTTTCTGTGGAAACATCTATCACATCTTCAATTCCATCTGCATTCTTAATCAAAAGCAGATTTCTTAAATACCATGTAAAATCCAAGATGAACTGCGTCAGCTCCCGTCCCTGCATGGTGATTTCTTCAAGAAGTGAAATCGACTCTGTGACATTACCCTTTAAGACAATTCTAAGGAGCCTGCTGAACACTTCCGTGTCTACCGCCCCAAGCACATTAAGCACTTTGTCATAAGTCAGTTCCTGACCAAAATGGAATGCGATGCACTGATCCAAAAGACTTAACGCATCACGCATGGAACCATCCGCTACCTTGGCAATGTAACGGATGGCTTTATCTTCTACCTGAACCTGTTCCTGTTCCATTAACTCCCTGATACGCTCCGCTATGGTGTCAATTGTGATTCGCTTAAAATCATATCTCTGGCACCTGGACATAATCGTAATCGGTATCTTGTGAACTTCCGTGGTCGCCAAAATGAAAATCACATAAGAAGGCGGCTCCTCCAGCGTCTTGAGAAGTGCATTGAAAGCGCCTATAGAAAGCATATGCACTTCATCGATAATATAAACCTTATACCTGCCTTCTGCCGGTGAATACGCCACCTCATCCACGATTTCACGTATGCTGTCCACCCCATTGTTGGATGCCGCATCAATCTCGATCACATTCATGCTGGCGCCTGCTGCAATCGCCTTACAGGTTGCACACTCTCCGCAAGGGCTGCCATCTGTCCTGTTCTCGCAGTTGACCGCCTTGGCAAAGATCTTGGCTATGGTAGTCTTGCCGGTTCCTCTTGTACCGCAGAACAGATACGCATGGGAAGTGCGATCTGCTTTGATCTGATTTTTCAAGGTGGTCACAATATGATCCTGTCCCTTTACATCTTCAAAGGTCGCAGGACGGAATTTTCTGTAAAGGGCTGTATACGACATACCTGTTCTTTCCTTCCATAGCGCCCACCGGGCGCCGATTAATCACCAAAGCTGATTCCCATAAGTTTTGCTTCTTTTACGATGGAAGCATCCGGCGAGATCATCTTGAGCTTTCCGGCAACTTCCTCTAGAGGCACCTTTACCACTTCACGATTCTTATATCCAACCATAAATCCATACTCGCCCTTTAAGATCAGTTCGCCTGCCTCTGCTCCCAAGCGGCTCGCAAAAACACGATCATAAGGACAGGGACTTCCACCCCTCTGGGTATGACCGGGCACGGTCACTCTCACCTCATGTCCTGTCATCTCCTGAATCTGCTGTGCCAATTCATAAGAAACAGACGGGAACTTATAGTTCTTCATCTTTTCTTTATATTCTTTCTTGGATAACTTTGCATCATCCTTGGAAATAGCGCCTTCTGCCACCGCAAGAATGGTAAACTTGCTTCCGTTGTCATTGCGCTGTTTGATCTTATTTACTACTTTCTTAATATCATAAGGAATTTCGGGAATCAGAATAATATCTGCCCCTCCTGCCATCCCTGCATTCAAGGTAAGCCAACCAACCTTGTGTCCCATGACTTCCACAATAAATACCCTTCCGTGGGATGCCGCTGTAGTGTGAATACAGTCAATTGCATCAGTCGCAATATTTACAGCGCTCTGGAAGCCAAAAGTCATATCTGTTCCCCATAAATCATTATCAATCGTCTTGGGCAATGTAATAATATTCAGCCCCTCTTCTCTTAAAAGATTCGCTGTCTTATGGGTACCGTTTCCTCCCAAAATCACCATGCAGTCCAATCGCAGTTTATAATAGTTCTGTTTCATTGCATCAATCTTGTCCAGACCATTTTCATCGGGATCCTTGATTGTTTTAAAAGGAGTACGCGAGCTGCCTAAGATAGTACCGCCCTTTGTAAGTATACCGGAAAAATCACGTCCTTCAAGCATCCGGAAATTTCCGTAGATGAGACCTCTATAGCCATCGATAAAACCATAGATTTCAACCTGCTCTTTGCTGTTTACAAGGCATTTTACCACGCCTCTCATTGCCGCATTCAGCGCCTGGCAGTCACCGCCGCTTGTCAACATACCAATTCTCTTCACTTAACCCATCCTCCTTGTCTTAGTATAGACATATTTATAGTTCATGCACTCATTATTATACATAATTTGCGGCTTGTTAACAACCTTTTTACCTTTGGATTTTGGTGGGAGGAGGATATTTTCTAAAAGGACGGTTCAGACGGCAAGGACAAGGCGGTAGGAGGAGGGATGCAGGAAACAGACTGGGCACAGGCATCAGCATAGCATATCGTTTCAAGTCTCTGCGAAAAATCGGCAATTTCACTTGCAGAATGTTGAAGTCTTAGGGTGAAATCACCATGGATGGCGATTTCAAGAGTCGCGCGGCACGGATGCCGCTGACTCCGACCCGTCCGCCTTGAAAAACTTAAATACATTCTGTTAGTGAAATCCGATTTTGAGATGAGACTTGAAACGATATGCTATGCTGATGCCTGTGCCCAGTCTGTTTCCTGCCTATACGACAGCTGCCTGGTCAGCGCCGCCCCTTAACTAACCGATATAGTCTGGCTGTTTAGACTCGCAAATCTTGCCCCTACTGACAGCATTTTTTCTATTTCTGTCTTTACGTCGGTCTTTTTTCCTTCTTTTTTAGTTTCTGCTTTCTCGGTTTCTGTCTTTTCCTGTTCAGGCTGCTTTTCTACCCTGTCGCGTTCTTTTAAGAAGGTTTCCGTACTTTGGGCTTCTATCATTGCATGCATCTGGTAGACACCTTTCCTTATCCGCTCGTCTTCTTTTTTTCTCTTTTCTACTTTTGTAAGCTGCTGCGCTCTGAACTCATCCATATTCCCTATCTGCATCGTCATTTCCTCCTGATTTTGCTGTCGTTGTCTCTGCAATCGCCAAATATCTATAAGATACTTTGCGCCTTTATCTGAAATACTTATCGGTACAGTTATAAAGATAATTTAGAAAGTCTGCATCAATTACAGAAAATCAGTCACGAAATGATTGACTAAAAATTTTGAAAACAGTATAATAAGAAAAGTCATCCGTTTTATGTTTTGGAGACGTACCGAAGTGGCCGTAACGGGGCTGACTCGAAATCAGTTTATCGGTGTATAGCCGGTACGAGGGTTCGAATCCCTCCGTCTCCGCCAGAAAATTCAATCCGCAAGCGCATTTGCCGCCTGCGGATTTTTAGATTATGCTGATTAAATTATTTTTCTAGATACAAAATGCCGCATATAGTGAAACTGTTTTTTCCCATCTTCAAATCCGAAATTCTTTGTTGAAAGCTTGATTGCATAATCAAGGGTTTGCGATGTTCACTTACCTTCCAGCATTCCAGATAATTCATAATTTATCGATACACAGCCAATCCTCCTTTCAGAAAATGGTGTTTATATTGCAATATATATTCGTGTAAATATCAATGAACTTTTTGTACATATCAACACTAGAATGCTCGATTATCTGTGGCTATCTAACTTGTATTCTCCCTTGAGCTGTCTGGTACTCCCCTCCAATAAATCCCTCAAGCTCCTTCTGGGCATAGTCAATCAATGCTTGGTTGTCCTGCACGAACTCGTCCAAGACAAACACATTATCCATGAACATGCCAAAGCCATCTCCGCCGCTGTGGAGGATATAATTATTGGCAGCCAGTGTATAAGTCTTCTCCGAATCTATATCCTCATATTGCTCTGTCTGCGCATTCAAAACCTGCACATCCGTGACGCGCCGTCTGCCGGACACCGACGCGAACATCCCATTTTCATCCAGACAGACTGTGGACGGAATGCTCGTATCAATCGTCAGTTTCATTCCTGAAACCTGCATAAAGCCACCCGACTCTCCCACCGGACCGTCTGCATCTTCATATTCTGCCTCCACGCTTGCATACGCCATCTCCAACATATCTAAGATTTCCTGCCCGGAGCATTCCACCACGCATATGGTATTTCCAAAAGGATGCACATTTAGGAAATCGCCGTAAGTGATATCACCCGCAGGAAGGCTTGCACGGATTCCTCCTCCATTGACCACTGCAAGGTCCGCGCCAGTAATAATTCTGTAAGCATCGGCACAAAAATCTCCCAGATTGGTCTCCCTGCATCTCACCATTCGATCTCCATTTTCACTTAAAATAGATAATTCCGTCTCGGCATGTGCCGCCGCTTCCCCCAGCATTCCTTCATATTCCGCCTGTATTTCTTCAATCAGCTCTTCCATCTCCTGACCTGATTCAGCGCCGAACAAGGAAGTGGTAAGCAAGTCATCTGAAAGCTCCTCTGTTCCCTTGGTGTCAATCATAAGGCATCCCACATTTGCAAGGCGGCTCCCCGTGGAAGTCAAAAGCACTTCGCCACCCTCTTTATTTTTAACCCGATCTCCCTGTATGACGGAATGAGAATGCCCGTCAAACATAACATCAATTCCCGTTGTATGGGCAATTACATCCGTGGAGCGATAAGGCGCCGCATTCTCGCTGATTCCCAAATGCGCTACCGCTATGACATAGTCTGCCCCTTTCGACCTTGCGTCATTTATCGCCGCCTGCACAGCATCATAAAGCTTCGCTCCGTCCTCCCCCTGACAAAAACCATACAAAAAATCTCCATTTTCATCCATAAAATTTCCAGGGGCTGCTGCCGTAATCGTCTCCGGTGTACATATTCCCACATAAGCCACCGAGATACCATCATAGTCAATCATCACATAAGGAGGCACAACCGTCTCCCCAGATAAAAGATTCATAAAATTGCAGGCTACATACTGGGCATGGGAAAGGTCTTCCGCAATATGAAGGCTCTGCTCGATTCCATAGTCAAACTCATGATTGCCAAAGGTACAGATATCGTACCCAGCTTCATTCATAAGCGCTGCCATATATTCCCCCTCTGAAAGCGCTCCTGCCGCATCCCCCTGAATAGCATCTCCACAATCCACCAAAGTCACATACTTACTCATCTGTTCCGCCCAATTTTTCCATTCTTTCAGGTTCAAAAACCCAAATGAGTTTTCCCCTGCATCAATGCTGCAATGAACATCATTGGTATACAAAATCATAATCTTGTCCGTACTTCTCTCCCCTGCTTGTGCCTCCTGTACTGCCTCGTCTGGGCGCATCAAAACGCCTTCCTCTGTAGAAATGTTTTCTTTTGATACAAATTGACCCGCTGCAATCACGCCAAGCAGCATTCCGACCAAAAGAGAAATCAAAAGAGTCCATAATGGGAGTTTTTTATCTGTTATCTTTTTCATCTCCATGCATGCCTTTCCTGTTCCTCAAGTTATCGCGACACTCGTTCACACCTCAAAGTGTGACAGCAACTCAATCATACCATAAACAGAATATTTCCCCAACCGCTTTCTTTAAGAAAAGCAGGATATATGTTATACTAAAATCGTTCCAAGCACATCCAAGATCACTTGCTATAGGGAGGTTATTATGCTTTACCACTACACCGATTTTGCCGCTTTTGACGGAATCATCCGCTGCGCAGAACTGCGGCTTAATAATATTTTGAATATGAATGACGCCTCTGAAATGAGACTTTTTATGAACGGCATCTGTACCGCCGTCATCGAACGGCTAAGCCTTGATAATGAGTATGATAAAATCCGCAAGGCAGAAGCCTTTTTTCAAAAAGAACTGGCGGCGGAATTTCATTATTCGTCTTATGCCGCATGCTTTTCCAAATATCGGGACGATGCCGCCCAGTGGGAACGGTATGGTCACTTTGGTCAAGGCGTATGTATTGCCGTTCACGAAAGGCTTATGCAGCAGATGGTTTCAGGAATCGCATGCCTTCAGGAAGTGTACTATCAGGCAGATATGCGGGAGCACCCTCTTGTAAACGAGTTTTACCAGACGATTAAAAACTCAAAGAAGTTTTCGGACCGCCTATCCCAGATACAAAATATGATGAACAATGCCTGGGTACAGTCCGCCGCCTTCAAGCATCCTTCCTTTGCAAGCGAAAGGGAATTTCGCCTAGTCGTCTCTCCCTTTATTTCAAATGAATTTGCCGTGGAACCGAAATACCATGTGACAATGGATCGGATTAAAAAATATTATCCTCTCGACTTAAACCGGATGTGCGGCAAGCTGAATATGCACCTGACCGACCTTGTAGGCGAAATCATTATAGGTCCTACCTCCTCCCAGTCCCTGCCGATTCTGCAGGACTACCTCTCTGACTGTGGGCTAAACGTATTGAAAGACCGCATCAGCCTGTCCGAATGCCCTCTGCGCAAACCGACCTCTTAAAACGATCTTGACGTAAAAGCACCCCGGATACCAATCTTCCTGATACCCGGGGTGCTTCTATTTTCATAACGATTCCTAATTTGCAGGTGTTACCGCTGTAATGTGAGGATTTACGCCCTCATACCAATATAAGAAACCTTCCATATCGATTGTATCGCCAATGTTCAAAGCCTTTACTGCATTGTAAACATCAGTGGTGTTGTCACACAGATAAGATTCTACCGTGAACGTATAAGTTGCTCCGTCAAGAGAAACATTGAAGTACAAATCGTCGCCGTCCTGACCGGATCCATCCCAGTTGTACAGGAACGCTACATCATTGCCGCTTTCATCCTGCCCGGCTGCTTCCACCGTCATGCCCTTGAAGCATACAAATCTGTTCTGATAATCAATGAGCTCGTCTGCTCCAAGCAGCGCTGTAACATCTTCTGCTGCCGCAACATAATTCCCTTCCTCAATTTCAAAGGTTCCATCAATGATCTCAACCTCGCCGGACCATTCAGATTTGTATCCGGTCACTTTAATCTTGGTTCCGGGCGTCAGCTTCGCATAATCTTCCTCTGAACATGCCACATTGTATACAAAATATGCGCCGTCCTTATCCTGTGTGTAAAGAGTCGCCTTATCTTCCCACCAAGACTGTTTTGCCTGAACATAAGTCTCAACTACCACCTCTGATTCAAGATCTGCTGCAACATACTCATCATAAGTCATAACACCTTCTGATTTTACATCTGTAGTATCTTCTGACTGAGTCTCGTCAGCTGCTTCCGGCTCCTGTGCGGCGTCTGCCTCCTCGGATTCAGCCTCTGCCTGCGCATCATCGCCGGTTTCGGTTTGAACCTCCGCTTCTACATTTGCAGCGTCACTTGTATCTTCTTCCTTGGATCCGCATCCAATACAGGAAAATACAAGCGTCACGGTTAAAAGTAACGTTAATAATTTTTTCATTTCTCCTCCATTCTGAAGCGTTGCGCGAAAATCTTTTCCGTGCCCGTTCCTATCAATTTACTATGTAGTCCGCATTGGCTGCCCGGCTGCAAATGATTCTTTCGAACATTTCCCGTGCCGCGCCGCAGTGCAAACATTGAACTCATTATACACGAATTTCACAGGAAGTCAACCTGCCGCCTCATGTCTTTTCTTCTTCAACAAACCTAAAACCGCATAAAGAAAAATCAATATCCACGCCGCACCAATCCCTAAAAGGAGCGCCTTCGCAGTGATCGGAAGTTCCCCTAAATCCGCTTTATTTGAAGTGGCAAGACTGCCCTTATTCCCCATTTGATCAAGCCGGTATAAGGAAGCTGTATCACTATATAACTTATCTATATAAGCATCATCAATCTCCTGCCCCCGTCTGGCAGATTTAACCGTGCTTTCAATCAATTGTCCGGATGCATCCCGCAAAGATGCCGAGCCCACGAACACAGGTGTGACAAAGGTATGCTCGATATGCTCAAGCAGCATCCTTACCGCTTTAATCTTAATATCATAGTATCGTACATTGTCCTCACCGCCTCTCGAAAGATAATCCTGATATTCCGCAGATTCCTGTGCCTTTGCCGTTACCGGCACATACCCTTCCGTTTCCGAATAGGCAATCTGCACCTCATTGGTAAGCAGGTATTGGACAAACAACCAAGAAGCCATGACCTCCTGCCCGTCTTCTTTATTGAAAATACACACCGAGGGTCCTTGGGAAATCATCTGAGGATGTTCCGTGTCAAATTGCGGAATCGGCATGATTTCCGTCTCAAAATCCACAATCTTGTCCTCGCTGATATCACACAGCGGCGCATGGGTCCCCATCCAGGTAGCTCCTGCAGTAGAATCAATGGCAAAGATACATTGCCCGGCATTTAAAAAATTGGCTGGATAGCTTGAAATCTTGAAGGTGGAGAACGCACCGCTTTCGGCGTGCTCCGCTATGGTCAGAAGCTGTTCTTTCGTAGTATCATTGAACAACAGGATTTCGCCGCTGTCCGTGGAATAACCGGCGTCCTTTTGTTTCAACGTCTGAATCATCATATTATCTGTAGACTTATAGATAAAAGGAATCATGACCTTCTGCCCGTTGATCAGGAAATTTCCCTCCGCATCCTTCTCCATCGCCGCCTCGGAAACCTCCCATATAAAGTCCCAGGTGAGCGTCTCCGGCAATGTATATCCCAGCGCCTCCACGTAGGTTTTGTTGATATAACACGCCTCCGATGAGCGCATATAGGGAAGTGCATAATAGTGACCGCCAAACGCACATTCCTCCAAAAACTTTGGAATAATCTCATCTACCTTCGGAGCATCGAACAAAACCTCGCTCCCACCAAGCCCATACTTTTCATCTACAAACAGTTCCTCAAGGGGGACCACCAAATTACTTCCCGTCAAATAAGTTGCAATATGATCAGGATAGGTGATGCAGACATTGGGCGTGGTATTTGTTGCAATATTAGTTATTACATCATTGTAAATCTTACCGTAATCCGTATAAAGACGCAGGTTCACGGTAATATTGGGGTACAACGATTCAAAGTCCTCAATCGCCTTTTCATAGATTGCAGTCTGTGTCTTATTCGTATCATTCTTTGCCCAGAAGGTAATCTCATACTCCTTGGAAAGATTAAATTCTTCCGGAATCTCAAAAGCCGCCATCCCCGTCTGACCATGGCATCCGGTCAGAGTAAACAAACCTCCAATTAAAACAGTCGGACACAAAATCCCTGATAGGATACGCAGCGTATGCTCTTTCCACCTTTTATTCATCCCTTTGTTCCTCCTCTTGACACCCCTTCCATGACTTTCTTGTGAAATATCAAGAATAAAACAATCAAGGGAACAGAAATGACCACCACCGCCGCCATCATTGCCGGAATATTTTCGCGACCAAATCCATTTTCCCTTATCTCCTGAATCCCGTTTGAAACCAGATAATAATTTTCATCATCCGTAATCAGCCGGGGCCATACATAAGAATTCCAGCACTCGATTACCTTAAGGATCGTAATTGTGATGAGCGTCGGCTTAGAAATCGGTATCATCACCTTAAACAAATACTTTAAATCAGAGGTTCCGTCCACCTTTGCCGCATAGTACAGACTGTCCGGTATCTGCTCAAAATTTTCTTTTAAAAGATACACGTAAAAGACGGACATGACAGAGGGCAAAATAAGTCCCTCAAAGGAATTGCGCATATCAAGATTGGTAACCGTCACAAAATTTGTGATGATCACCAGCTCATTTGGAATCATCATCAGCGACAGAAAAATCACAAACAAGATATTCTTCCCCTTAAAGTCAAGCCTTGCAAAAGCAAACGCCGCCAGGATGATTACCGCCAGCATGACCGCAGTCGTCACCACCGCGAACAGCAACGTGTTCGCCAGATATTTTCCAAGAGGCACTGTAGTAAATGCATCCGCATAATTCTGCAGTGTAGGCGATAATGTAAAGAACTTCGGAATATACTCCGAATTGTAAGCGCCGTAACTCTTTACCGAAGTCAGCACCATCCAGTAAAAGGGAAACAAGACGATAACTGCCCAAAAGATAAGAAGCACATAAGTAATGACTCCAAACACTTTCTTCCGCATCCGCGCCTCTTTTTCAATTTTATAAAAGTCTATTTTAGGATCCATGTCAGCCCCCTCAATAATGAACATTCTTTTTGCTGATCAGTAAGTTGATGCATGTAATCGTGAGCACAATCGCAAACAAAATAATTGCCGCAGCAGCAGCATAGGAAGGATACCCCCCACTGTCACCATAAAGCATATCATACACGTAACCCACAATCGTATTCATCTCCGCCGCATTCAAATTGGTGCCGAACAACGCCACCACATCGCTGTACGCCTTAAATGCACCGATAAATCCTGTAATAATCAGGTAAAAAATCATAGGGGAGATCATCGGCAGGGTAATCCTCATAAAGGTCCTAAGCTTCGATGTGCCATCCACCTTTGCCGCGTTATAGTACTCCTGACTGACAGAAGCAAGCGCGCTTGTGAGTATCAAAATCTTAAAAGGCATAACCACCCATATGGTATAAAAGCAAAGCACGAACATCTTTGCCCAATAAGGTCCCTCAATGAAGTCTACGCTTGATCCTCCGAACCAGTTAATGAGAAGGTTGATGAATCCATCAGAATATGCCGTTTTTTTGAACAGAATCATGAACACCAATCCTACCGCCAGCGTATTTGTCACATAGGGCAGAAAATAGACCGTCTGAAGCAGATTCCTTAAAGGTTTAATGGAATTGAGACCTACCGAAATAAGCAGGGCGATCCCTGTAGATAAAGGTACCGTGATGATGACCAATAAGAATGTATTCTTTACCGCCTGCAAGAAATACGGATCATGCAGGACATAAGAATAATTATAAACCCCCACGCCGAAATACGTCTGGGACGCTGAATTATACCCCTCCTCAAAGGAATAGATAAAAACGTCAATGAGAGGGTATACCATAAAGATTCCAAGAAAAAGAAGTGCCGGCAAAAGATACAGCCAGCCCTTCAAGCCACTGTTTTTCCATATATTTTTCATCATTTCCCGCGCTCCTTAAAATTTTATTCTTTCTTCCGTTTCTTTATCGAAAAGGAGCACCTTGCGGGGCACGAGCGCAAATCTAACCATCCCCTGCTGCATATTCACATTGTTTTCTGTACCGATAATTGCACGAATTGCCGGATTAAGCGAAGCCTTATTTTCTGCTACCACGCTGATATCACGTCCCATCACTTCGACGCGGCTTAGTTTACAGCACATCGGACCATTTTCCTGCAAAAGAAACCCTTCCGGTCTGATTCCCACATAAACTTCCCTTTCGGAAAGTCCCTTCATATCCAGCACAGCATCCTCGCCTATATACAACCTTTCATCCCTAACCTGCCCGTCAAAGACATTAATGGGCGGCGTCCCTAAAAACTTTGCAACAAACAGATTCCTGGGATCATCATACACATCCTGAGGCTTACCGATCTGATGCGCCACACCATCCTTCATCACCACGATTCTGTCCGATATACTCATCGCCTCCTCTTGGTCATGGGTCACAAAAATAGTAGTAATCTTCGTCTCCCTTTGTATCCTGCGAATTTCTTCTCTCGTCTGAAGCCGCAGCCGGGCGTCCAAATTAGAAAGCGGTTCATCCAGCAAAAGTACCCGTGGTATCTTCACCAGCGCACGTGCAATCGCTACACGTTGCTGCTGCCCTCCTGAAAGCTGACCCGGTTTACGGTCCATCAATTCATCGATCTGTACCAACTTCGCCGCCTCATACGCCTTCTTACCCATTTCCTCCTTAGAAAGCTTGTCCTTCCCTTTCAAATTCTGCAAAGGGAACAAAATATTCTGCTTTACCGTCAAATGCGGATAAAGCGCATAATTCTGGAACACCAGTCCAACCCCCCTGTTTTCTGGCGGCAAATCCGTTACATCATCTTCTCCAAAAAAAATCCTCCCACTGGTAGGCTTTTGCAGACCGCTGATCAAATTCAGCGTGGTGCTCTTGCCGCATCCCGAAGGACCTAGAAGACCAATCAATTCCCCATCCGGAATCGTAAAAGAAAAATCGCTGACAGCAACCACGTCCTCACGGTTCTTTCTGTCACGGCTTGGAAATATCTTCGTCAAATTCTGCAAAACAACTTCCATATCAGCACCTACACCTTTCCCTTACTGTACTTTTACAGACCTCACTCCTTTTCACATTATACTGAAAAAAATAATATATGTCCAGATTTTACCGTTTACTTGTATCCGCGACTATAGCTTGCCATTTCCGTCTGCCTATTTTATAATGAATTAACAACATGGAAATGAGGATTATTATATGCTGTTAAAGAAGAAGGATCTGCCCGAATTTGATTATTTGGAAGGCTGGCCTGCGCATTACTTTGAGATTAAAAATATTATTAAGAGAAAAGAATATTTAGAAAAAGCGATTGATTTGAGTTTGGACCCTGCACATGATGCGTATCGGATGAAATTTCTGAAAAAGCGGTTCTTTAGTGAAAATAAAAAAGGAACCGCAGACTCTTTTATGCTTGCATGGATTATGATCAAAGCTGCGGCTGCTTCAAAGGATTCTTTTATGATCAAAAGGCAAACACGAGAATTAGAAAATAATTTAAAAAATTTATGTTTATATGACTTTACCTGCGAAAATGGAGATGAACAGCAGGTTCTCGAGGAAGAATGGAATGATTTTGCAAGGTGTTACCTTGCCTCCTGTGTAGAAAGCAAAAGCTATTGTTCCACTCTCTTTAACATGGTGCCCCTGCAGGATAGCGCCATCGCCAGAAAGATTGTTGCAGAAGTCAATCTGGTCACCCTCACATATCCCGCAGCATTTGGAATGGAGACGCATATGGCGCCGCTTCGACAGATTTTAATCCGTACCTTCTGCCATATGATTGAAAATGGAAGTTCCTACTGGAATTTATAGCTTCTGCCTTATTTCAGATACTGGTATACATCCTCCGATAATATTTTCTGATAGGGCAGACGGATATACTTTCCATCTTCCAGATTTAACTCAGACGTATCCTGATCTGTGGCAAGAGCATAGGCCAGGTCAAGCATTCCCCTTGCCTGTCCTTCCTTGTCATTGTAAACCGTTCCTGCCATTTCTCCGCTCTTTACAGACTCAAGCCCCACATCGGTTCCATCGATTCCTACCACAACGGGCCATTCTTCGGGTGAGATTTCTGCCGCCTTTAAAGCATCGATGGCGCCCAGCGCCATATCGTCATTGTTTGCAAGAATCAATTCGATCTGTTTCCCGTATTCATTCAACATCTGTGCCGTTTTTGTCTGTGCCTGTGCCCGGTTCCAGTTGGCAATGGCATAGCCCAGCTTCTCTACCTCAATACCATTGTCTGTGATTGTACTGACAGAATATTCTGTCCGCACAATAGAATCCTGATGCCCGGCCTCCCCCTCCAAAATCACATACTGAAAAATACCGTCGCCGTTTTTATCCACAGAAGGATCTTCTTTAAAGGCTTGGGCTGCAATTTCTCCTTCCATGATTCCCGATTCAAGCGCTTTTGCCCCCACATAATAAAGCTGATTCCAGCGCTCTAAGTCTTCCGCCACTAATTCCCTGTTAAAAAACACGACTGGTACATTTTTACTTTCTGCCATATCAATAATCGTGGTCGGCTCTGTCCTGTCTACCAAATTGACACAGATTACATCACATCCATCTTCCAGCATTTCCTCCACCTGTGCATTCTGTGTGGACTGCGAAGCCGAAGCATTGTACACATCAATGTTGATTGCTATACCGGTCTCCCCCGTTTTTTGCCTTGCATATACCTTAAAAGACTCCATCAGTTGGGAGACAAAAGTATCATATTGGTCATATACTGTTACCCCTATTCTGATACTTTCCACTTTATCATCTTTTTCCTGCCTGCCACATCCTGCACACAGCGTCATGACTGCACATAACATACCGATTCCTATAAAAGCCTTCCCTTTTCCCATACCGTATTTCCTCTCTCCCGCTGCATTGGGGCTTTCTACTGAACAATTGGAAACAGGATTTTTTGATTATCTTCCTTATACAGATTCGTCTGGTCTATGACCAGATAATCAACCTCCATGCTCTCAGCCCTTGACAAGCGATATTTCAGCTGCCTTGCCACTTCTTCCATACTCAGATATCCCATATTGAACTCATTAGGCACCACAAGCGACTTTATCCATCCCTTGTCCAGATAATATACCGCCTTTTCCGAACATCCTACTCCATATAAAAGACAGCTTTCTTTTCTTTCTTCTCCTTCGCCGATAAGATAATCTACTGCCAACTCTGTCTCGCCGTTTCCAAGCGCTATTATAATATCCACAGGTATCTCTTGATTTTTTTCAGAAAGTTCTCTAATCATATTTTCATAACTTCCCTCCAACACCCACAAAATCTCTCCGCTTTCCCGGGGAAGAACCTGCTCAATGCCGGCAAGGCGCTGCTGTATTGCAATCTGCTTTTGATTACCGCATAATATACCGATTCTTTTCTTTTCGCCGGAAATTTCAATCTGTTGCATGACCTCCCTGCCAAGCGCTGTCCCGATTGACATATTGTCAGGTCCCGTAACAGGATACACCCCCTGAGGTTCGACATCACTCTCAATTAACATTACTGCTGTCTGTGCTGCTGCTTCCCCAAGCACATCCATTTCCGCATCATCAAAAGCCATCTGTATAATCAATCCTTCCGTGCCGCTGCGCAGCTCCCGGACAACAAGCTCCATTTCCTCTTCTGCATCATCAAATTCCCCGGAAAACACATAATTAAGATTAATATTATGATCCTGTGCCGCCTGTTCAAGTCCCTGCCGCATGGCAATCCAACGGTCGTTATTGCTGTCTTCCAAAATCACCGAAACGGTATATGGTTTCTCCTCCTTACCAGCATCCAGCATCTCATACACAGCTCCCCCAATGACAATTATCAAAATCAGCATCAGCAGACCAAAGTATATTTTATTTCTATTCATCTGCCGTCTCCTCTCTCGGCTGCGCCTCCCTGCTGCCCTCAAGCTGTTCTATTGCATCCGTGCCATATAAAATACCTGGCAGATGAATCCGCACCGTGGTTCCTTCATCAGGACAACTCTCAATCTCAAGTCCATACGGTCTGCCAAAGCGAAGCTGTATTCTGTTATGCACATTAATAAGACCTACTCCAGACCCGTGCTTACGTACACGGTTGTTTTCCGTCAGAAGCTGTTCCACCATTTCTAAAGGCATGCCCAATCCATTGTCACAGACCTCAATATATATATCTTCCCCTTTCCGATACCCCCTGACCACAATTTCGCCGTCACCGTCCATGCACTCCACCCCGTAATAAATCGCATTTTCCAGAAGCGGCTGTACAATCAGTTTTACCGTACAGTAAGAAAGAATTTCTTCTTCTATCTGAAAATCCACTGTAAAAATATTTTTGTAGCGAATTTTCTGGATATTCATGTAATTTCTTGCATGCTTAATCTCATCCTCAACGCTGATAATCGTCCTGCCACGGCTTAAGCTGATTCTGAACAGACTGGCAAGCTGGGTAATCATAAAGACAGCATCCTCATAACGTTCTCCCTCTATCATCCACACGATAGAATCCAGCGTATTGTATAAGAAATGAGGATTAATTTGAGATTGAAGCGCATCCAACTCACTTTTACGCTTCTCCTCCTGTTCCACCACAATATCCTTCATCAGCTGCTGGAGCTGTTCCACCGTAGCGCGGAGGGTCTTCCCCAGATGCTCTACCTCCATCGTGCCGCCTACATAAATGTCAGGGCTTAAATTGCCTGCTTCCCATTCCTTAACCGATCCATTCAGCTTCTGCAAAGGCTTTACAATACTTGCCGAAACCAGCTGGTTAAGAATAATCGTCGCCAAAATCAGCAGTGCCACCAGCATGATTACAAACATACGCGTTCCGTAAAGCCCCATATTAAAGGAGCTCATGGGAATCACACTGACAATCTTCCAGCCTGTATAACTCACCGTTTTTACCGTAATCAGCCTTCTTTCCCCATTGAAAATCTCCTGGTGGCTTCCATCCGGATAATCTGCCGCCGTCAGATTATTTTCTTCAAAAAGGCTGGTGTAAATCAGCTTCTGCTTAGGATGGTAAATAATTTCTCCATTACTGTCCATCAAATATACATATTCAGATGAATTATCCGTATTTGCCTTCTGCAATAGCTGCTCGATACTGCTGTAATTCATATCTACCAGCAGCATACCAAGGGTTGAATTTCCATGATCGGTAATCTCCACCGCTCTGCTCAGGGAAACTACCCAATAATAACGATAACTCGTATTGTCAAAGAGATTCTGCACATGAGGAGTAGAAAAATGAATATTTTCCATTTGATCCATGGCATCGACAAACCATTTCTGATTCGTGATGTCAGGATTTTCTTTCTCTGTCGCCACTGGCGCCGCTGCCACCAGCCTTCCATCATTGGTGTAGCATGCGATACTGATCAGATTATCCTTGTTCGCCTCATAAAGAAGATTCATCTCCGCATCCATGGTATCTACTGCCAAATCTGTATTTTTAATAACACTGTAATACATTGCATCCGAAATGCGCCGCATGCCTCTTAAATAGGTTTCAAGCTTAATAGATGTTTGATTTAGAAGCTGCTCTGCGCTCTCCACCATCATGCCCTGCATCTGTTTTACAAACCGGCTGTACAGAGTTACGCTCAAAAGCCCCATGGTACAGGCAGAAATAATCGTAAAAGAAATCACAATCGTCATCTGAATCGAGCGCATCTTCGCATGCATTTTCATATATGAAATTAGCTTCAGATAAAGTTCTTTTATTATTTTCATCTCTGTTCTAATTTGTCCGCCTTATATTTGGACGGCGACATACCAAATTGTTTCTTAAATACATAACTAAAATAATTGGGGTCTGAGTAACCGACTTTTTCTGCAATGATATAGGTCTTTTCCCCTTTTTCCATCAAAAGCTCCAACGCTTTATCCATGCGGTAATCTGTAAGATAATTAATAAATGTTTTGCCCGTCTCCTTCTTGAACACCGTAGAAAAATATGCTGCACTGACACTCAAATAACTGCAGATTGTTTCAATGCTCAAATCTTGATCCCCATAATGCTCCTTCACATATTCAACCGCCTTAGTCACAAAGAATTTCGTCGTATCCTGACGCTCATGAAGAACCTGTCTGTGCATCTTCATGCAGTTTTTCTCAAGCCAATCCCTCAGTGCCTGTGTGGATTCTAACTGAAGCACTTGATTGTAAATATCACTGTCCTGACCAAAAATCGCATCCCCATTAATTTGATTGTTGCCGATGAATCGAAAGATTTCCGTAACCAATTCCATCAATAGCAAACGGTACTTCTGCAGGGATATTTTAGAAACTGCCAGTCGTGCGGCAAATTCCCCGATCGCTTCCTTAAGCGCTCCTTCCTCTCCCATCTTTATCTCTTTAAAGATCTTCTGAATAAACGCCTCTTCCCAAGGCACATCCACATTTTCCTGCGGATCAATCTCCGCAATGTTAATTGCCCTTGTATTTCCATACAATACTCGATAAGAAACTGCATTTTTAGCCCCCTGATATGACCCGGGCAGCTGACTAAGCTGACCGCACAGATGACCGATTCCAGCCGTCACCCTCGCATTACAGATTCGCTTTGACATGCGGCAAAGCTTGTCCATCGTATCCGTAAAACTGGCTGCTGAATCCTCGTCTCTTAACTGTGTAATGACAAGAATATCTCCCAAGTACATAAACAGCTTACTCTCCCAAGTATCCATGAGCTGTTCCTCCGCCAGTTTCTTTACCGCTATCGCTTTAAGAAAAGGATCTATCTGCCTCTCCTCCCCGTCAGTCATGGTTGTGCTGATATGAAGAATCGTCACGACATAATAAGGTCCTTGCAAGTCTATTTGATAATCTTCTGCATACTTTTCAATCTGATTCTCTGAAATTCGTCCCTCCATCAGAGAAACAAAAAAATTCTCCTGAAGCATGGGAAGACTCTCCAAATAATATTCCCGCAATTTGTCTATATTTCTCTTCTCATCCAGCTCCTTGTCCAAATTTATCTTTATTCTTTCAAAAATTTCCCGCAGTTCATTTGAATCGATTGGCTTTAAAATATATTCTTCCGCCTCTACCTTAATCGCCTCACGGGCATAGTCAAATTCATCAAACCCTGAAAAAATAATAATCTTAGTTTTGGGATAAAGTTCTTTTAGTTTTTTGCAAAAGGTCAGTCCGTCCATATAAGGCATTTTGATATCCGTCATTACCACATCTACCTGAAGCTCCTCCGCCATTTCCAAAGCTTCTACCCCATTTCTTGCATATCCCGCAATGCGAAATCCCATGCTTTCCCAATCCAGTTTTTTCATAATTACCTGAAAAACATCTTCCTCATCATCTACTAACAATACTGAATACAGGTTCATCTATTCTTTCTGCCCTTTCTCAACCTATGCTGTCCTCATCCGCCGTATTTATCATTCATTCTCTTCCACAGCACGCCCATAATCATTGTACAGATTATAATTTCTGCCACAGCCGCATAAATATTCACAAAAATCAAAACTGCCATCAAAAGTGTTCCCACACCAAAAAATAAAATCAGCTTTCCCCCTGTTTTAGCAAATTCTTTTTCATTTTTCAGCGGTCCCTTATTTTTCCCTTTAATACCGCTTGCATCCTGAACCACCAATAATCGTATTCCATAAAACATACAGACAACAAACAAAAGTAACGGAATCCCTGCCTGATTTAAAATATACTCCAGCGTCATAAATCCTCCTAGCAATTTAGTAAAATAGCGGTTGGCATCTATCCTCCAACCGCTATTTATTATAACTTATTTATTATTTCTTTGCTACATACTTTCTGATATCAAGCGAGATAGCGATAAAGATAACAACGCCAATCGCTATGTACTGTGCATTTGGATTCATTCCCAAATACTGCAGCGCCGTCTTGAGCAATTCAAATACCGCAACACCGATAAGCGCCGAAGATACTTTACCACGTCCACCGGTCACGGATACACCGCCGATGGTACATGCCGCAATCGCTTCCATCTCATAGCCAAGTCCAAGTGCAACGGATGCGCCGCCGCCCTTTGCGCCAAGCATGAAACCTGCTAGACCATACATAGCAGCCGCTTTCATGTAAATCAGAATCAAGGTCAATTTTACAGGAACACCGGCAACCTCGGCTGCCTGTGCATTTCCGCCGATAGCGTACATATATTTCCCGTGACGAGTCATATTAAAGATGAACCATGTAATAACTGCAACTAAAACCGCAATCCAAATCAGATAATTGATTCCAAGGAACTTACCGCCAGCCACATTGGTGTACTCCTTAACATATCCGCCAAGAGGTGTTGCATTGGTGTAAATCATATTGATACCATATACGATTTCCATCATCGCCAGCGTTGCTATGAATGGCGGTACACTCAAGTACGCGATGAAAAATCCTGTCACCAGACCAAAAGCTGCGCAGATCAGCATAACGATAAGCGCTACAAGAAATACATTCAGAGGCTTCATATTCGGGAAAAACTTTCCTGAATAATCCATACGCTGCAGGAGCGTGCCGGCAATACATCCGCCAAAACCAATCATACGTCCGGCTGACAAGTCACAGCCTGCGGTAATAACGCAGCCTGCAATACCAAGCGCAATTACCAGGCGGAAACTCATATTCATGAAGATATTCATAAAGTTGTTGGTCGTAAAGAAGTTCTTTGAAGTAAATCCAGTATAAATTACAAGGACGAACATAACAATGATTACGCCGTTGTTAATAATAAAATCTTTTATTTTTTGTTGTTTTGTCTTAACCATTTTTTCTCCTCCCAAATCAGAATTGTGTTGCAAAGCTCATGACTTTTGCCTGTGTCATATCTTCCGGCTTTTGAATCTCACCTGTAAGCTTACCGTTACACATGACATAAACTCTGTCTGCCATACCAAGAAGCTCCGACATTTCTGAAGAAATCATAATGATTGCTTTACCCTGCTTTGCCAGCTCATTCATGATTTCATAAATTTCATGTTTTGCACCTACGTCGATACCGCGGGTAGGTTCATCCATAATAAGTACGTCCGGATCATTTGCAAGCCATCTGGAAACGATAACCTTCTGCTGATTACCTCCTGAGAGATTTGCAATATGTTCTTTCATGCTGGGCGTCTTGATTCTCAACTTTTTAATATTTTCATCAACAATGCCGTTGATACGCTTATGATTTAACACAAATCCTGCTTTGAGGTATTTGTTATATATGGATATTCCCACATTATCTTTAATGGAAAGACATCCAAAAATACCATTTCCACGACGGTCTTCTGTAATCAGCCCTATACCGGCATTCATGGCATCAATGGGATGTTTGATTTTAACTTTCTTCCCATGCATATATATTTCACCGGAAGCAACACCTCTGATACCAAAAATCCCTTCCATAAGTTCTGTTCTCTGCGCTCCTACCAAACCTCCAAATCCAAGAATTTCACCCTTTCTCAATTCAAAGCTTACGTTCTGGAAGGATTTTGTATGAATGGAAGAAAGATTCTTTACTTCCATGATCACATCCCCTGGTGAATTAACTTTGTCAGGGTATACATTGGTCAGCTCACGTCCTATCATCTTTGCAATAATCTGATCGGTGGTCATATCTGCTGCCGGCCAGGTTCCTACATAAGTTCCGTCACGCATGATGGTAATGTCATCCGCAATACGTTTAATTTCATCCATTTTATGTGAAATATAAACCATGGTTACGCCCTTTTCGCGCAAGTCATTCATAATGCGGAAAAGAACCTCAACTTCATTGTCTGAAAGAGAAGAAGTCGGCTCGTCGAAGATTACCACCTTCGCCTGCTGGGAAACCGCTTTTGCAATTTCCACCGACTGCATCTGTCCGATTGATAACGTTCCAAGCTGTGCCTTGGGATCAAAATCCATCTTAACTTCCTTCAGCCATTTTTCTGTTTCCTGATACATGGTTTTATGATCGATCCATTTTATAGGTCCAATACTTTTTGTTGGAAATCTTCCGAGATAAAGATTTTCTGCCACACTTCTTGCCGGTACCGGCTGCAGTTCCTGATGTACCATTGCAATTCCATGCTTCATTGCTTCATCCGGATTGTTAACTTCAATTTTTTCACCATCCAGGTAAACTTCACCTGCGTCCATTTTGTAAATGCCAAAGAGGCATTTCATCAGAGTTGATTTCCCCGCACCATTCTCTCCCATCAATGCATGGACTGTTCCCGGACGAAGCGATAACTGTACGTTGTCAAGTGCCTTTACACCGGGGAACGATTTGCAAATCCCCTTCAGCTCCAGTTTATACTCAGCCATTTTGCTCCTCCTTTTGTTTCATTTTACTATCATTCCCATAAGATCAAAGTTCTTCTGTCTCAAAATTGCCGTTTTGATTAAAAAGGGCGGGTGCTGTAGGTAGCACCCGCACCTTATTTTTATAACACCAAGATGTCCTGTGAAACGCGGCATCCGTTGTTTTATTCATCTGACTAATGATTATTTAACCATGTCAAGAATTTCCTGTGCGTTAGCCTGTGTTGCTTTTACGTAATCACAGCCAATATAGTATTCATTTGCTTCACCTTTAAGGAAACGGATTGCTGCATCTGCTGCACTGTGAGACTGTGAGAAGTGATCGTTAAATACAGTACCTGTCATAGTTCCCGCAATAACATCTTCCAAAGCTTCAGATAATGCATCAACACCTACAAGGTAAATGTCTGTTCCAACGGTACGTCCTGCTGCTTCGATTGCCTGCAATGCGCCCAGTGCCATTGCATCATTGTTACAGAAAACAACTTCGATATCATTTCCGTACTGTCCAAGTGCATTAGCAACGATTGACTGTGCCTGATCCTGCTGCCAGTTACCAACCTGATCAGAGAGGCATTCTACTTCCCAGCCTGCATCTGTGAGAGCCTTTACGGAGAACTCTGTACGATACTGAGCATCAACGTTTTCGGGATCGCCTTCAACCATGATATACTGAACTTTGCCGTCGCCGTTAAAGTCAACTGCTTCCAGTCCAAGGTCAACGATCATTTCGCCCTGCATAGTTCCTGACTGACGAGCGTCACATCCAACATATGTTACATTCCAACCATTATCTGCCCATCTCTGCTCTTCAGAAGCATCCGGCTCACGGTTGATGTATACAAGAGGAATACCTGCTTCAACAACCTTATCTGTAATGGTCTCTGCTGAAGAAGAGTTAACAGGATTGATGATGAGTACATCTACCTGATCTGCGATAAAGTTATCAATCTGTCCTGACTGAGTAGCCTGATCGTTCTGTCCGTCAGCGATTGTGATGTTTTCTTTTGCGAATCCCTGTTCAATCAGATAATTTTCAAGTTCTGTACGGAACAGTGTCATGAAGTTATCAGAGAACTGGTAAATGCAGACACCTACTTTTTTATCTGCAAGATCTCCGCCTGCTGCGTCTGCTGCTGCATCAGCAGCGTCTGCTGCATCTTCTGCCGGTGCGGCATCTTCTGTTGCAGCATCTTCTGTTGCTGTATCCTCTGCCGGCGCTGCATCTTCTGTTGCCGCATTATCAGGATTTGCAGTCGTTTCAGATGATCCGCCACCGCATCCTGTCAGCAGGGTTGCAAACATAGCTGTTGCAAGAATTACACCAATAATTTTCTTTTTCATTTTGAAAATCCTCCCTTGTTATTTGGTATCTTTCTTTGTTACATAAAGCATTATATCAATCCCTTTTTTTAAGTAACATATAAAATTCTTCTCTCTTTCTTAAAAATCCTTCTTTCTTGTTGTGCAAAGCGTATATTTTTCGATTATTTTCGATATTGCTTTTATATTATTTGTATATTTTTTCCTTGTTTTTCCGTATATGCTAAAATTGTACAAGATTTTTTACATAAAATCCTGTTTTTACAGTACGAGGCTGCTGTTGCATAATTACATAGGAAATATTTTTCTTCTTATTATTAAGCATTGACGAAGAGAACTCTATCCTTTACAATAATCTGACACGCACTTGTCATACTACCTATTATTCATATGAAATTTGGTCTTTCAGAGGAGTTACACTTATGTGGAAAAATTTTAAAAGAAAGTATATCGGAGATAAGGATTTTTATAAATACATACTGATTCTTGCCGTTCCCATGATTATCCAGAACGCCATCACAAGCTTTGTGAGCTTTCTAGACAATATCATGGTAGGACAGATCGGCACAGAACAAATGTCAGGTGTTGCCATCGTCAACCAGCTGATGTTCGTTTTTAATATCTGTATTTTCGGCGGCGTATCCGGCGCTGGGATTTTCGGCACTCAGTTTTTCGGCAAAGGAGATCACGAAGGTCACAAGCATACCTTCCGTTTCAAGCTCTATGCCTGCGCCCTTATCACAGGTATAGCCCTCTTGCTTTTCGGTTTTCTTGACACACAGCTGATTTCCCTATACTTAAATGACAGTGGCAGCGTGGGCGATATCCATCTCGCCCTCCAATACGGCAAGGAATATCTGATTATCATGATCATTGGTCTTATTCCTTTTTCCTTAGGGCAGGCATACACCAGCACCATCCGAGAAACCGGACAAACTTTTGTCCCCATGCTGGCAGGCATTGCAGCAGTTGTCACTAATCTGATTTTGGATTACATATTAATTTTCGGCGTCTTCGGCTCCCCCGCACTGGGCGTCCAGGGCGCAGCCATAGCAACTGTGATCGCGCGTTTCGTGGAATGTTTCATCGTGGTATTCTGGACTCATTCTCATAAAGAAAAAAACCGCTATATCATTGGCGCTTACCACAGTCCAAAAATTCCATGGGCAATTTTGAAGGGGATATTTATTAAGGGAAGTCCTTTGATGTTCAATGAAATGTTCTGGGCAGCCGGTATGGCTGTCATTTCTCAGTGCTATGCCGTCCGCGGACTGGAAGTGGTTGCCGCACAGAATATTTCCTCCACCATCAGCAACCTGTTCAATATCATCTACATTCAGTTGGGCGGCTGTATTTCCATCGTGGTTGGTCAGCAGCTTGGCGCTGGCAGGATAGAGGAAGCCAAAGATACAGATAACAAGATGATCTTCTTCAGTGTTTTCTGCTGTTCCTGCGTGGCGGCAGTCATGGTTTTGATGGGCAGATTTTTCCCTTCTATTTATAACACGGAAGAAAGCATCAAAGAACTTGCAAAATCTTTTATCGTAATCTCCGCCCTTGTGATGCCGCTGTGCGCTTACTGCCACTGCGCCTACTTTACCCTGCGTTCCGGCGGCAAGACTATCGTCACTTTCCTGTTCGACAGCGTCTATACATGGGTGCTTGTGATTCCTTTTGCCTATAGCTTGGCAAACTTTACGACGCTTTCTATCACCTTCATCTTTTTCCTCGTACAGTTCACGGAACTGATCAAGGTGATTATCGGGTACTTCATGGTAAGAAGCGGCGTCTGGCTGCAGAATATCGTGACCGACCAGGCATAAACAAAGCTTACACCTCTACTGCTCTGATTATGATAAAATAATGCTTTTATATCAATAATTTTTACGTTCTTTTAAGAATTAAATTTTGGTAGTAAATTCAAAATAACAGGAGGTGAAACAGTCATTCTGCCACTTCACCTCCCTCTATCTAATATCGTTCATTATCTTTCTAAAGAAACGAAAATTTTTACCCTAGGCGTTTTCCTGTCTCTTTTACGGACAGGCAATTCTTTGGGAAGTACATGCTTATACCTCCCCACGCTCATCACGATCCCCGCCAGAATATAGGAAACAATCACGTTTGATCCGCCCGCGGAGATAAACGGTATATCTATTGTAATATAGGGAAGGATTCCCACATTTTCCAAAAAATACAGAAGAAGCAGCGTTGAGAATACCATCCCGCAGCCGCAGGAAATCATCATCCCAAGTTCATTCTTCTGCCCCAGGGAAATACGGAAGATCAAAAACAGTATCCATCCGAAAAGCACAGTCAAACCGATTGCTGCCACGTATCCGAAAGCGGACGCCACAAATGCCAGCACATAGCTTTGATTAAAGCCGGGCACTGTTGTCACGAACTCTGAAAAATCTGCCCCGTCTCCCATTCCGATCCATCTGCTGCCTCGCAGGATTTCCATTACCCTGTAGCGGACATAATTTGCCCCCTGGGGATCCAGCCCCAAAAGCAGCCTGGTCCTCCTGATTCGGTCAGCGGTAAGCACAAAAAGGTACACCAGACTGCCAAGGATAATGCCCATCCAAAACACCGCCAAAAAGCATTTTGGCCTCCTTATTTGAAACCATCCCTTTAAAACCGCCGTTGAAAAAAGAAAGAGCAGCATTAAAAGCAGCATTACGAAAGAACTTAAACTGTCCATCATGCAGACAGGCAGGACCATCAGCGCCATCCACAAAAGACTCTTTACAGTTCCCCACCTATGCTCTCTCCGGTACTTATACAAAATTGCCCCATACACCGGCACGCATAAATAAATCCACGGAATCAGTCCCATGGTCAGTCCGCCAATCGAAATCCATCTGACAGCCCCATTGATCTCTCTTCCCAAAAGGAAATAGGACAACAGCATAACACCCAAAAGCCCTAGCGCCGTTCCCACACTATGCTCCGCCAAAAAGCTATAATCAATCATACACACCAGAACCATCGCGAGAAATCCAATTCCCGTATAGATTGCCTGGCGTATCACATATTCCAGTCCCAAATCCGGAGAGCTGCCTCCGAATGCTGCATGAATCAAAATGCTGACGATACCGATTACTGCCATGAGTGCCATCATTCCCCATGAAATCTGCGGACGGTGGACTCTGTCCATGGATACCCCTGCTTCCACCGGGTCTCCCATATCCTTTACCGCCGCTTCCATTGCTTTTTCTTCCTCCATCCCTTGTTCCTTGTAAGAATAAATCTGATCCTCTATGTGCTTTTCCACTTCATCCGCCACCATACCACGCGCCTTCACACAGCGAATCTGTTCTGTCAAAATGCGGATATATTCCTCTTTGCCCATTATCCGCACCTCCCTACATTTCAAGTGCGAGCACCTGAGTTACCGCATTTGCATACTCCTGCCACTCTTCTTTCTTTCTGCCAAGCACCTTCCTGCCATCTTTTGTGATACTGTAGTATTTCCTCACCTTGCCCAAAACCTCTTCCTCATAAGAGGTGAGCAGGTTCTTTTCCTCCAGCGAATGGAGCAGTGGGTACATGGTTCCTGCTTTAAGTTCAAACACATTCTGAGAGCGCTGCCGCAACATATCGATCATTTCATAACCGTACATATCTTTTTCTGAAAGCAGCTTTAAAAGCAGCATCGCCATACTTCCGGAAACTAACGTCTTATCAATTGCCATATGATTTTCTCCTCTTATATAGTTACCCTATGTATCGAATATCTATAGTATATATGGATAGTCTATATATGTCAATACCTTTTCTACTCAGAACGTTTAATCTCCCTCCCAGCCCACGATGTTAATCCCATATTGTCTTTTTCCGCATCCGCCCTTGCGGACACATTTCTAAAATTTACGCGTGGACTCCCTTTCTGTCACCGACGGCAGCGTGCAGTAAAATTGAACCTGCAGATTCGGCTTTTTCATTTTATTTAAGATCAATTTTCCCGCCTGCATTCCCATATCGTACACATCAATGTTGATTACCGTCAGTTTCGGCTTTAAAATCTGGGAAAAGGGGTAATCGTCAAAGGTCATGACTCCCATATCCTCCGGTATACTTAAATGATGCTCTTTCAAGGCATTCACGCACCCATAGGCAATATAATTGTTTGCACAGATGATGGCATCCGGCAGGTTCTTATTCTGGAGAATCTGCTCCGTCATCTGGAATCCACTGTCACAGTCAGAATCTCCATATTTAAGATGACAATGGGGAACGATCACATCATACTCCTTCAACACCGATAAGACTCCTTCCAGGCGGTGGGCGGATATTTTATCTTCATCTGTTCCTCCCACAAAGGCAAGGGACTGATAGCCGCACTGCAGAAGATAGTTCGCCGCCATCTCGCCTGCAAGCTTATTGTCGATATCCAGCCAGCAGAAATGACTGGAGAAATTGGGCATCCCCAAGACAATGTGGGGGATTTCTTTGTATCGTATCATCTCGTCCAGCTTTTTGGAAATGACGGAAGCATGAATCACCACGCCGTCCACCATTTTGCTGTCGAACACTTCCTTTACAAAGCCCGGCGCTTCTTCCTTTGAGATATTCTTAACGCCCAACAGGTATCCTTTTCTTCCCAGCGTGCATTCTAAACCGGAAAGGATCTCGAACATATGGGGATTAGAAAATCCTGCATTTTCACCGAGGGTCGTGAGAAACAACACCTGTCTCGTACTTTGCCTTGCAAAATTCCTCGCTCGCAGGTTTGGGTGATAGTTCAGCTCCTCCATTGCCTTGTGAACCTGATCGATCGTCTTTTGGGAAATCGAGTAAGAACCGTTCATCACCTTGGACACCGTGGCCGTGGAAGTGCCTGCCAGCTTTGCAACATCTTTGATTGTAGCCGCCACTTTATTCTCTCCTTTAAATCCTTGCAATCACAAATCCCATCGCTTCTAATACCGCACCGGATATTTCTGACCCGGAAAATCCCTCCTGCCAAATCACGTCAACATCGGCAAACATTCCCGGCAGCCTACTCCTATGGCGGTTTCCGTTAATCGCTATTACAATTTTATCAGAAGGAAGCTCCCTTGCATATATATAAAGCCGGTCTCCTTTTTTCGCATGTACGGTTTCGTACCTTCCTCTTCTAAGCGCCTCATGTTCTCTTCGCATAGCAATTGCTATTTTATAGATAGCAAAAGTGGTACCTTTTTCCTCTTTCCATGGCATCGGCGCTCTGTATTCTTCTTCCAGTTCTCCGCTGATTCCCCGCTCATCCCCGTAAAATACCGAAGGCACCCCCGGAAAGGTCATTTGAAAAATTATTGCAAGTTTATACCGCTTCTCGTCATTTCCGCACAAGGATAAAAACCGGCTTACATCATGGCTGTCCAAAAGGTTTAACTGTGCATAAACACTCTGCTCTCTGTAGCGCATTCTCATGTTGGTGACTCTGCCGTCAAATTCGAATGCATCGATGCTTTCCTCTGCAAAGAATCGACGACAATGCTTTCTGAAATCATAGTTCATAGTGGAATCAAATTTCTTTCCATCCAGCCAATGGCGCGCGCTTTCCCACACCTCACCAATCAAAAAAGCATCTGGATTTACTTCCTTCGCCGCCTTGTAAAAGCAGTTCCAAAATTCGTCGTTTACCTCGCTTGCCACATCCAGCCGCCAGCCGTCAATCTGAAATTCTTTCAGCCAGTGTCTGCACACCCGGCAGAAATACTCGATCACCTCAGGATTTTGACCGTTTAACTTAGGCATCATTCGCTCATATCCAAAACATTCATAATCGGGATAGGTTTCCGCATCTTCCGGGCGGATTACCGGAAAAGACAGACGGTAGAACCAATCCTTATAAGGCGAATCCTCCCCTTTTTCCACTACATCATGAAAGGCAAAAAATCTCCACCCACAATGATTGAACACACCGTCCACAATGACCTTCAAGCCATTCTCATGGTAAACCTGCACCATCTTTCTAAACTCTTCATCCGTCCCAAAGCACGGATCAATATGGAAATAATCTATCAGATCATACTTATGATATTCTCCTGCTGCAAAAATCGGATTGATGTAAATCGCATTAAATCCCAAGCCCTTGATATAATCTACATTTTCTGTGATTCCTTTAATTGTACCGCCCAGTTTTCCCCGGAATATTTCTCCGTCCTTTTCCTTTTCCATAGATTCTAAGGAGATATATTCTCTTCCTGTTGCAAAGCTGTCAGGGAAAATGTTATAAATAATGGCGTCCTTCGCCCACCCAGGCGGCTTTACAAGATCGGCTCTGTGGTTAAAGGGAAACTGATAATATTCCGATCTGTCGTCTACACACCCATCCATGAAACAATCTCCGTAATACAGCACCCTTTCCTCCTCCGCAATCAATTCAAAATAATAATTAATTCGTTTATAAGGATGTTCCAGGGTAACCTCGTAGTAATCAAAATATGCATCCGACGCCGCTACCTCCATTTCCTGCTTTGTAAAAATTACAGGCGTCTGTCGGCATGCCCTATCGCCAAAATATAAAAAACAATGCTTTAAATCGTCTCTTCCGCAACGGAGCCGGAATGTCACATGTTCCTCATCCACTCCATAGGCATACTCCGACATGGGAATATGCAGTACCGCACTTCTATTCATTCTCTTTCCCCCTTATACTGCCATTTTTCTATCTTATCCCTTGACGCCCCCAGAGGTAAGCCCCGATGCCATGTTCTTTTGCATGGCAAAGAAGATGATCAGGATCGGCAGCGATACTGCCAATGATGCAGCGGCAAAAACCGGCCAGCTCCCGCTTGTCTCACTTGCCTGCAGGGAATACAATCCTGCGGCAAGGGTATAAGTATTTTCTCCCGTCATAAAATTGATTGCAAAAATATATTCATTCCACACATAAATCAATACCATCATTGCCGTCACCGCAATGGTCGGTTTTGCCAAGGGCAGCACGATCTTCATTACAATCTGGATGGGACTTGCCCCGTCTATCATGGAAGCCTCCTCGATTTCAATAGGAATCGTGTCAAAATATCCCTTCATATTCCACAAAGCAAACACAGCCATGGTCCCTGTATACACAATTATAAGACCCGCTCTGGTGTTAATCAGTCCCATAGGGCTGAGCAGCTTATAAAGCGCCGTCATGGAAAGCAGGGACGGAAACGCATACAAGAGAATCAGCATCTGCAAAATTCCGCTTCTCCCCGGAAATCTCTTTCTGGAAAAGATGTACGCGGCGGGAATGCCTGTGCACAATGAAATTGCCACAGTAACCACCGCAAGCACTAGACTGTTCTTAAACCACATAAGCACCGGTTCTTCCACAAATACCTTCCGGTAGTTTTCCAGCGTGAGCCTTCTGGGAATGAAGGAAAAGTCGGAACTAAGCAGGCTGTTCTGTTCATTCAACGATACCGAAAACGCATACAAAATAGGAACCAGCGTTGCAAAGCATACCACAAGCAAAATGCAGTTAATCAGCAAAAGCTTTATCCTTTCTTTTCTTTTTTTATGCTTCATCAGGCTTCCTCCTTCGGCTTTATATTGATTACATAAGAGAACAGTATCAAGATCACAAAAATCACCATAGAAACCGCAGAGCTGTAGCCGTAATTGTTTGTGATAAATGCATTTTCATAAGCATAGGTCAAAATCGTGTGGATATGCGCGCCCGTCTTAGCGCCTGCCTGCTGCGTCAGCAGATAAATCACATCAAACTGTTTAAAGGTGGTAAAAATGGTGATGACCACCGAAGGCGCAATAATCGGACGGATAGAGGGGATGGTGATATAAACGGTCCGTTCCATCCATCCCGCTCCGTCTAACAGGGCGCTTTCATAGAAGCTCTGGTCCACACTCTGGAGTGCACCGTCAATAATCGTAATCATAAAGGGAAGTGCCAGCCACAGGTTGACGACTGTGCAGCACGCAAACGCCAATCCGTCGCTTGCCAGCCATTTTACAGGCGCAAGACCAAGCTTTTCCAACCACTGATTCAACAGTCCGAACTGAGAATTGAACATCCCTGTCTTCCACAACAAAATAGACACATATCCGGGCATCGCCCAGGGAAAAATCAAAAGTGTCCGATAAAAGTTTCGCCCCTTAAGCCCCTTTGTGTTCAAAAGGCTTGCTAAAAGATAAGCAATCACAAGCTGTAATACCATATTTACCACTGTCCATAGGATTGTCAAAAGAAGTGCCGGAATAAAGCCGCTGTCAAATACCAAAAGCGCTTCTTTATAATTTGAAAACCCAATCAAATCATAATCAAACCAATGATAGACGTTCATGTTTGTCAACGAAATATAACCCGTATAAAAAATAGGAAATATCACAATCAGACAAATTAGCACAAGCGAGGGCATCGACCACAGATAGGAAGACAATATCTTGTTTTTTCTTTTTTTCTTTGACTGCTCCATACAAACTCCTTCCTGTCAAAAAACCTCTGCTCACTGCATTTTGCGAATCAGGTCCTCCGCGCTTTGCTGCGCTGCCTCACAGCTTGCCTTTACATCCTGTCCGCTCATATTGATGTTGACCAGCATATCCGCCGCCACCGTCCACATAATATCCATTTCTGGGCAATTGGGCATGGGAATGGTGTTTTCCGCCGTCTGCCTCATCGCCATGACCACATCGTCCGATGTCACTTCCTCCCTCTCATAGCAGGCTTCCACCGCCGGCGCGCAGCCGCTGACCTTTGCAAGAGCGATTCCCACCTCAGGCTGCATCAGCCCGCTTAAGACCTTCACCACTGCTTCCCGCTTATTTTCAGCGGCATACTTCAAGACCTGTACACCCTGAACCCCCATATAAGGCGAAATCGGAAGCCCGGTTTCATCAATTACAGGCATGGGTGCAATCCCAAGATCCATTCCTGCTGTTCTCGACGCGGACACCATCCAGGGTCCTCCAATGGTAGCGTGGGCTTTTCCTTCCTGGAACAACGTGTTTACCGTAGCATATTCGCTTTCCCCCGGCATCAGTTCCACAAATTTTTTGTGATAGGTAAGAGCTGCGATGGTTTCCGGATTTTCAAGCCCTACTTCCCCTTCCCCGTTCATGATATATCCGCCAAACCCATGAATCCATCCAGCGCTGTAGTAGGCAGTGCTGTGCTGTTCCACAAATCCATAATGCCCTCCACGGGTTTTTTCTGACATATAAGCATATAATTCCTCTGTCGTCGCCGGGACACGCTCATCCGGCATATACAGGCGGTTATACATAAAGAGCAGCGTCTCAAAATAAATGGGAAGCTGATAGATTTCGCCTTTATATGTAGCTGCATCCAGCGTCATTCCCACATAAGCCTTTTCCAAATTTTCTTTGGGAATCAGTTCCGTAATTGGTGTCAATATCCCCATCTCCGCATACACGCCGATTTTATCATGGGCAAAAAAGTACAGATCGGGCGCCGCTTTGGGATCATTTCCCACCATCTTGAGGGCTTCTGTAAGATTGCTCTTATGTTCCAGCTGTACATCAACATCCGGTACCGACTCCTGTAGCTGCGCAAGCAGTGCTTCCGCCACTGCCTCCTCCTTATCATGCCAGATTACAATGGTGTTTTTTTCTTCCTCCGTCAATCCCTGCCCGCCTGCACCGCAGCCGCATAACAATCCCATCAGCATTGCAATTGACAAAAATGATGCTATGATCTTTTTCATTTTTACCTCCATTCCGAAGCGTCACAAATTCTTGATTGGATAAATTGCTATCGAGCAATTTATTCAACCTTTACCTCCCCTGTTGACGTACCTGCTATCTTCTACTTCTTTTTCTTTCTTGCAAAGAAAATTGCCAGTACCGCTATTATAATACAGATTACAACAATTACTGTGATAGCACCAACATTTGTCCCGCTCTTTTCTTCCTCTTGTGTCTGTACGGGTGTTTCTGCCTGCTCAGGCTCTTCTGCCGTCTCTGCACTGTCTGCTTCATCCGCCTCCTTCGCCTCTTCCGTCGCCTGCACTTCAACTGCTTCGTAAGAAACCTCATATTCTTCCGATCCTGAAATCGTAATCCATACATCCTTTCCAGTTTCCACAGAAATATCCGTCGTCTGCACATTTCCTTCATTTGCACTCACAATAATAGAATTAATCCAGCCCGGTACCTGCAGCGATAACCATCCCTCTTCGCCTTCCGCAAAAGCCTCTCCCGGCCATGAAGTAAATGCATTGGTTCCATCGGGCGCAGACCATGCCCATAAGCAAGGTGTATCCCAATCTCCAGGCACTGTCACGTTGACATTGATATCCGGCGCCTGAATAGCATTGGGATCATTATAAGTAAAGTCGAAACTTTCATCCTCTTCAATCGTAATCCATACTTCCGCCGGATCCGTAGCAATAGATTCTGTCTCCTGTCCCTCGGCACTTCCGCTAATTGTAAAAGAACCGGCATCCACAGGCACATTTCCTGTATACCATCCATCGTCCCCCATTTTAAGCGCCTTACTTACATTCTCATCTGCACTGTAGGTAAAAGTTGGCGACTCCCAGCTCTCCGGTGCGCTCACATGAATCTTAAACTTTTCCACATAGGCGGGAATCTCCCCATCGGTAAGCGCATCCTGGGAAAGCTCCGCATTTTCCATATCCGCTATGGTAATCCAAACATTCCCGTCTTCTTTGATCAGTTCACCCGTCTGAATCCCTTCCCCCGCACTGACGATCATGTGATCTGCCCATGAAGGAATCCAGATATAATACCAGCCCTCATTATCAGGGTCTGCCTCCATCTCCCCTCCGGGCCATGAGGCAAATGCATTATTTCCTTCTTCATCCCATGCCCATAGAAAAGGATCACTCCAATCCTCGGGCGGATTGACATAAACCGCACTCCGCTCCTCCTGTGCCTTTACCTGCATCGACATAAAGGCAAAAAACATCATCGTAAACGCCAATAAAACTGTCACTACTTTTTTAAACTGCTTCGTCATAACATATCCTCCTTTTTGTTTCCTGTCTACAAGGAAAGTTTAACACTATGATTTCCTTTCAACAATTTGATTTTAAGTAACCGTTTACCCACTTTTTTGCACCATTTTGCCAAGTTCATTGGGGTAATTTTTGTGCATAAAGAACATTTTTTTGGTTATTTTTCCTATATATTAAAAACTTTGTGAAAAATACACAAATTATTTTCTCTTATTTTCCCAATCTTATTTTAAAATAAAAAAGGACTGCTGCATGACGAATTTCCTACCTCTCCTTGCAATAGTCCTTAAAGTATTTTTTATATTATTTTAAATTTACTCTTCTTCCCGTTCCCGTTCCAGCTCTTCCCTGACTCTTTTCAGCTCCCTCTCCATTTTATTTCTCATCCGAAGTTCCCTGAAAAAGGCGACCAGCATCTTTGAACACTCCTCTTCCAGCACCCCCTTTGTTATCTTCACCTGATGATTAAACTCCGGCATGTCCAGTATATTCAAAATAGAACCTGCGCACCCTGCCTTGGGATTCATCGTGCCAATGACGACTTCGTCGATTCTTGCCTGCACAATCGCCCCTGCGCACATCTGGCACGGTTCCAAGGTTACATACATGATGCATCCCTCCAGCCGCCAGTCGCCCAACGCTCTGCTCGCTCTGTGAATTGCCGTAAGCTCTGCATGGGCAAGCGTACTCTTGTCCGTGTTTCTTCGGTTATATCCCTTACCAACGATCTTTCCCTCATACACGATCACACAGCCAATAGGGACTTCCCCACAATCCTGCGCTTTTCTCGCCAGTTTCAGGGCTTCTCGCATGTAGTCTTCCTGTTGTTTCATAAGTACCTCCATCTGAACATGTCCCTAAACGCCCCTTAAAGACACTTCTCCTGTCATTCCCGGCGTCTGTCGAAGCAAAGCCGCCATTTGTTCCATTTCTTCTTTGGAATATCCGTGAAAGGAGCTTACGCCACTCTTTCCGCCGCCCTTATTCATCCGGCATAAGATATTTTCATTATCTTGATATTGCTGTAGGTAGTAGCGGGGGCATCCCTTGATCCAATCTGCAATCTGCACAAGATCTTCCCTGGTATGGAACTCCTTTACCACCGTTGTCCTGAACTCATACATAACAGAGGATTTCTTCAAAAAGCTGACGGAACGCCTGATTCTTTCTATCTCAAAGGCTCCTCCGCTTTTCCCCTTGTCCATCCCGACAGTCAATGCATACTTATCCGGACAATTTTTAAGATCCATTGCCACATAATCCACCAGCTTATCGCCCACCAAAATTTTCAGCACATCCGGCGCGTATCCATTCGTATCCAGCTTCACCTTATATCCTATTTCTTTTATTTTAGAAATAAAATCTAAAAAATCGGCATGAAGCGTCGGCTCACCGCCTGTTATGCACACCCCTTTAAGGATTCCTTTTCTCTTTTTTAAAAAGACAAGAATCTCCTCTTCTGAGTGTACATCCTGCGCTAAGGGATTGAGCACCAGAGCGCCATTGTGGCAGAAAGGACACCTAAAGTTACATCCTCCCACAAAAACCGTAGCCGCAACACATCCCGGATAGTCTAAAAGCGTCGTCTTATTTAATCCCGCAATCAGCAAATAAATTCCTCCCCTTTTAGTTGACAAACAAGACAAAAACCCATATACTACAAGATGATATTGATTGTATGACCGTGCAGCTTTATTTTCAGGGAAGCTGTCATGGCTGCCCTGTATAAGTGGCGTTTGACGATTGGGTCTTGCGCAATGGAAATCTGCGAACCGTGTCAGGTTGGGAACAAAGCAGCACTAAGCGGAATCTTCCATGTGCCGCAAGGGCGCCTGATCCTAGTTAACTGTACAGGTAACGCATGGCGGCTTCCCCGAGGATAAAGAACACGGTTTCTCATTTCCTGACGTTTATCTACTTATTATACCCTTCTTAGAATCATACTGCAAGTATATCATCATAACTATAGTTCGACTTTTCGCATATAATATCCAAATTTACCTACCTCCACAGGACCGCCGCATTCAAATCCTTCAAATCCAAACATAATGGCAACCATCTTCTCCCTCTCAAAGTAAGTGCCAGGAACCCCCAAATAGAAGCAGGTTCCCTCTCCCTCACCGATTTCCTTATCCGGTCCCAAAATCATGTGTCTGTAATTATAAAATCCGTGAAGAAGGAAGCTGTTATTTACCAGCCTCTGATAAGGTGCGCGCAAAATAATAAAATCCTTTGGCTCCACAGATAAAAACACTCTGTCATCTCCAAAAGGATGCATGGTCTTATAACATCTTTGCAATTGCTCCCATTTATCTTCCGATGCTACTTCAGGCAGTATTTCCTCATGGTAAGAACTCTGCCTGCCCTGCGCCTGCTCTTCCCCCATATCTTCCTCTGTCCTGCTCCTTCTTGCTTCCTCCTTTGGCGCTTCCTCCGCCTTTGGTTCATCTGCTGCACATAGTTCAGGCTCCCTTAACGGTGTCTGCAGATGCTCCATCTCTTTCCAGTATCCTGCCACCCACCGCCGTCCGTCCAGACGAATCAAAATACCGCTCAAATCATCCTCTGCAAACTCCTCCTCCCCGAACCGCGCATAACCTTCCTGCACCAAAAGGCGTTTTCCTGCATCTGCACGCCCATTCTGAACCGGAATCATTCCCCAGGCGATTTCTCTGCTTCCGCCCATAACACGAAGCGGATAAGTGCCATCTCTTAAATCCGTGCCACACTTCATATGTATATCCAATAAATAAGCATCCCTCTCCCTAGACACCTTCATGAACCCGGCAGACGCCTTTTTGATTCCCTCCTCATAAAGCGACAGATAAATTATTTTCTTTTCATATAAAATCAACCTTATCCCTCCCAACAGTTTTCTACTATTGTATTCGGGGATAAGGTTGTTCATGTCTGCAATCTAAAGTTTTGCCTTTCAGCGCTTTTCAAATTCTAAATACTTCATGTAATTATATACCATCATGGCAATCTTAAATGTAAGCGCATCATCAAAGGTCCGCACATCAAGACCCGTGCTCTTCTGAAGTTTTTCTACCCTGTATACCAATGTATTTCGATGTACGAACAGCTGTCTTGATGTCTCAGAAACATTCAGATTGTTTTCAAAAAATTTATTGATAGTGGAAATGATTTCTTCATCGAAAGTCCCAGGATCGTTTTCCCCAAATATCTCATCAATAAAAATTTTGCAAAGGTTCGCCGGAAGCTGATAAATCAGCCGTCCTATGCCAAGACTCCCATAAGAATTTACTTTCTTTTCCACATAAAAGATTTTTCCCACTTCAAGCGCCATCATGGCTTCCTTGTAAGACTTGGACACATCCTTGAGCTCCTGCACCACGGTTCCATACGCCACCCTGACATTCATCATCGCTTCCGTACTCATCATATCCACGATTGTCTGGGCAGTATGTTCTAAATACCCGCTCCCGTCCCTTGGTCCCAAAGCTTTGATCAAAACCACATTATTTTCATCCACCGCTGTGACAAAATCACCCGACTGCATAGAAAATAACCCTCGCAGCAATTCTGCCGCCGCATTATCCTTTTCCATTTTAGTCTCAATAATATACACCACCCGGGGAACCGCCGCCTCAATATGGAGCTTTTTGGCACGATTATACACATCCACCAAGAGAAGATTGTCCATCAAAAGATTCTGGAAAAAGTTATTGCGGTCAAGGCGCTCCTTATACGCCATAATGAGCTGCTGAATCTGACTCACCGCTATCTTTCCAATCATATGCGCCTGATCGCTGTTCCCTCTCGCCGCCAGGATATAGGTAAGTTCTCCCTCATCCATGACCTTAAGCAGATGATCCTTCCCAATCGTCTGACTACCGGCAGGCGAATCGGCGAATCCTCTGATCAGCTCTCCCGATATCACATCCCCCTCAAAGGTCGATGCAACTTCCGTCCCATCCAGATCATATACTGCCAAATTAACCTTCGTGAGAGCGCGCAGCTCCTCAATGCAGTTTTCTATTACCTGTGCTGTAATCATCCTTTCACGCCCCTTCCCAATCTAAATACAGTATACCAAACCATGCCATCCCATTGCAACAAATTAATTGGTTCATTCTTGCCGTTAGGGGGGGAGATGCCGAACAGGCGACAGGCGGGTTTCCGGCGTGGTCGCGGGATGGCATGTTTTGGCTAAGCATAATAAAAGGGATGCCGAAGCATCCCTTTGTGAATATTATGATTAGTTTGTGATTGTCTGTTCTGTTTCTTTGTCGAATACGTGAATCTTTTCAACGTCAAATGCAAATTTAACAGAATCGCCAGGTCTTGCTGTTGTACGGGAGTCAACTCTTGCTGTGAGCGGGAACTCAGCCAAATCAAAGTATAAGTAAACTTCTGCACCAAGTAATTCATAAACCTTGATAGTTGATTCAAATGAACATTTAGCTGTCTGAAGGAACATCTCTGAATCATAGACATCTTCAGGACGAATACCAAAAGTAACTGTCTTTCCAGCATAACCGCCGTCAATCAGCTTTTTGGATTTTGCAGCAGGAAGAGGAATACTGCTTCCAGCAACCTTAAGACTTGCAACGTCGCCATTTACTTCTACAACAGCATCAAGGAAGTTCATCTGAGGAGATCCCATGAATCCGGCAACGAATAAGTTAGCGGGCTTCTCGTACAGATTCTGAGGTGTATCTACCTGCTGAACAACGCCGTCCTTCATAACTACGATTCTATCGCCAAGTGTCATAGCTTCTGTCTGGTCATGTGTTACGTAGATAATGGTAGTTCCTAATCTCTGATGTAATTTAGCAATCTCAATACGCATCTGTACACGGAGTTTTGCATCCAAGTTGGAAAGAGGTTCATCCATAAGGAATACCTTAGGATTACGAACGATTGCACGCCCCATGGCAACACGCTGTCTCTGACCGCCGGATAAAGCCTTCGGCTTACGATCAAGAAGCGCTGTCAAGTCAAGAATCTTAGCTGCTTCTTTAACCATCTTATCAATTTCATCTTTCGGAACTTTTCTTAACTTAAGACCGAAAGCCATATTGTCGTATACTGACATATGAGGATACAGAGCGTAGTTCTGGAATACCATTGCAATATCTCTATCCTTAGGTTCAACATCATTAACAACTCTGTCACCGATTCTCAGTTCGCCGGAAGAGATGTCTTCCAGACCTGCAACCATACGAAGTGTAGTGGACTTACCACATCCTGAAGGTCCTACAAAGATGATGAACTCCTGATCCTTTATCTCAAGGTTGAAGTCTTTTACAGCCTCAAATCCATTCGGATATACCTTGCAGATATTTTTTAAAGATAAACTTGCCATTTTATTTGCCTCCTTAGAATATTTGATTCATAATCAAGTCTGAAATCAGTATACATGAGTTTAGCACTTCTGCCTATGCCACTATTACACAAAGATTTTCTTCTTCCATAGACACTTTGTACAATTATTCTTTTCTGTCTCGGTCATCGTAAAAGGCAAGCTGATTCTTTCCTCTTTTCTTTGCCTTATATAGGGCTTGGTCAGCAGCTTTGTACAGAGATTCAAAATCACTGCCATGGGTGGGAAAAACAGCTGCGCCAATACTCGCCGTGGCAGAATACTTGACATACTCACCAACTTGGAAATCTTCAAAGAACTGTATCAACTTTTTGGACTCCCTTAACGTATTTTTATCCTCCTTCAAATCCTTCAAAAAAATCGTAAACTCATCTCCACCTGTACGCCCTATGATATCGGTAACCCTAAAATTGACCCCAATTCGCTTGCCTAATGTGCGGAGAACCTCATCTCCAAAAGCATGCCCAAGAGTATCATTGATTTTCTTAAAATTATCAATGTCAAGAACAAACATCATTGCCAGCGAATCTGGATAATCCTTTATGTATTCCTTAATCTTTCGCTCTGTTGCCAACTTATTATTAAGACCGGTAAGAAGATCCGTATCTGCTTTTTCCTGCAGTGTCTTACTCTTTTCTGCGTTTCGCCTTTTACCTATAATGTTTCCAATCACATAGACCAGGAAAAATACGACCACAACGCTAAGAAGCTGAATCATCATCAATAGAACATTTCCCCATATTCCGTTCTGCTTAGAGTCCACATATTTCTGATCCACTCCCATCACCAGATTCCAGTCATTAATACCAATGGGCGTAAAAACAAGTGTCTTCTCCTCGCCATTTACAGAAAGCTTCACGCTGTCCGTACTGCCATTTTGCATTGCGACCTTTGCCTGGGTACCGGCATTTTGAAATTTACGGTCAATCCCTGCCCATATATTCCCATCCTTTAAAAAGCTGCTTCCCGATTCACCATGGGAAAGAATGTTTCCATCTTTATCCACCATAACGGCAAATGATGTATTCCCATACTGCTGATTGACTTTAATCAGATTTTTGATCCGTTTTACAGAATAAAACAAAAATAAATTGCCTTCATCTTCTGATACAGGAACAATCATCTGTATTGCAGGAATACCCAGTATATCATCATCTGGCAGATATTTATACACTACATCCGGCATCGTTTCCAAATCTTCATCATAAATTCTTCCCTCGAAGCTTGTGTACTCGCCATCCTTTTCAATAAATGCTTCCTTTCCATTGACGTAAACCACCTCATAGACCTGCGTCTGATCCACAAGCGCTTTCAGAAGCAGCGTTGTGGTATCTGTCCTTCTTGGCGGCTGCTCTCCAATCACTTGTGCCGCCGTCTCGCCTGCATCACGAATGCCCTGAAGCTCATTCATCACTCTCAATGCATATTTCTGCGCGGTCTCTTCCAACTCTCTTTCAATTGCCTCACCTGCATCTTTGCGAATTTCAACGGAAAACCTTAACAGCATAATTGTAATTACAATTATTGCGCATATAAGCGGTATCAACCATTGTAAAATTATTCTGCCTCGTTCTTCTTTCATTTTATGCTCTCCGTACGATCCGTTTCCTCTATAGAATCCGATGCCCACTCACCGTCTCCTGTATCTTCTTCCGGCTCAAACCGTTTAAAAGTCTTGTTATAAAGAAGGGCACACACAAAAGCGGGTCCTGATATTCCCAACACAAATACAATGGGAAACGCCCGGAAAAAGAAAATCAGTATGACAGCCGGAACTGCCCAGCATACCATCATCAGAATCGTTTTTGGAAGACTGAGTATTCCCATAAACAAAGAATTTTTAAAGGTATGCTTAATGGAATTTTCAAACTTTGCCAATACAGGAAATACGTGCATAGTGGCAAATATCATAATAAATGCCACTACCGCCAAAGCAGTCCGGAACCATGAGGGGAATGCCACAGTAGAATAATTAAGTATGAAAGCATCTCCTGCCAGTATACCCACAATCACAAGAAGAACCAACCAAATTAAAGTTGCCTGTTTAAAATTCTGCTTGAAGGATCTAAAAAAAGCTCTGGTTATATAACCTTCCTCATTTCTGACCATCTTTAATACCACGTAATTCAAAGCCGTCATGGATGCTCCAATTGTGATAATAGGGATGCAGCAAATCATCGTCAATATGTTTAAATAAATCAAATCTGCAAATTTATTCAAAAAACTGAACAGTGGGCTCTCCAAATCAAATAATTTTCCCATAATCACTCTTCCTCTTCTGCGGCTTTCGACATCAACGTTCCTTCAGCTTCTCTGAAACCTGGCTATACTGCTGATTCAACTTTTTGTATGTACTCATAGTTTCTTCCGCCCTTACACTTACATATTCCATAATTTCATTATAGCAGTCAAAGAATATTTTTGAAATTGCTTTATTGTATTTTCCGGCTACTGTCTCTTTTCTTATCAATTCAAGGATTTCTTCGTCTTTAAACGCAGGTCTGTATGCTTTACTTCCCATAAGTGCATTGACAGCATCAGCAAATTGCACAATCTGCTGGCTCTTGTTCATCTGTATTTCTTTAAGTCCTCTAGGATACCCACTTCCATCGCACCGTTCATGGTGTGCTGCCACAATCTCCACGACCTCATCCGCCATACGATTCTTTAAAACCCTTTCCGCCAGATGGACATGCATTTTAACCTTTTCATATTCCTCTGACGTAAGGCTTCTAGGGGCGCCTGTAATCAAATTGGGAACGGCAAGCATGCCGATATCATGAAGCAGTGCCCCATAATAAAGCTGTTCTTTTTCCAGAACGCTTAAACCTGCCTTTTCTCCAATCACTTCTGAAATGCACATACAGACCACAGATCCTACCACTGCAGCCTCTCTCCTAAATCCTTGACAATATGTAAGCATCTCCATAAACTTCTTTTTATCTTCATTGGTAAAAATCATATATCCAATGATATCGTCCAATTCTTCCTTATATGCGCCGCTTTTCACTTTCCGCAGTACATCATACTTTTGCACGGTTTCCTCAAACAGCTTCAGCGCTTCCCCGCTGATTACAGTCCCCGCCTGTTTCTGAAACATTTTGACATCAAATTTTTCTCCCAGAGCCAGCGAAAAGATATCTACCTTTTCGGCAAGACTTAACGCCGCAGCAATATCCTTGTACTCATAATTCATCGCTTCTAACTGAGAGTAATCGGTATGATGATGGAGGATGATCGTAGCAAGTTCGCTCAAAGGTGAAAGATGCTTAAATACCAGATATCCATATGCGACATGTGCCATCGTCTCTTTACATTCATAACGAATCATTTCTTTTGGGTTTTCTGTCTTATACGCACCGATGTCGTGAAGAGACGCCAGAAATACAAAGTCGGCTAATTCAAATTTTTCATAACCTCCTTTGCACTCCAACATCTTATATAAATAATACGCCACTCTGGAGCCGTGATCCATTACCCTGCGGTCAATCAGCTTGAGAGTATCCCGCATCAACAGAAAAATATCCTTACTGTGAATATATTCCATACGCCTCACCTGCATTCATAATATGATTTTTGTTTCTGTGACATATATAATTTACTGTTCTGCCTTTGCTTCCGAAAAGATGTATTCCATTGGCGTATATCTAATCCCGTCCTGCTGTCTTTCCGGACCAAGGTCTTTAAAACCAATCCGATGATAAAATGCCACCCCGTAAGGTGATGCATTAACTGTAATACGCGGTTTGCTTAACTCCTTTTTTACATAATCCGCCATACTTTTCATTAACGCTCTTCCAATTCCATGTCTGTGGTAATTTTTATCCACAAACAAAAGGGATATGTGCATCTCATTACGCAGGGTAATCATCCCTACAATCCTGCCCTGATCATATGCTGCCATCATCTGGTATCTACCCATTACAAACAGACGCCTAAGCCCTGAATCTGTAATAAAGTCCTCAAAGCTCCTGACTCCTTCCATCGTATAGTCATCTGCTTCAAAGTCTAAAAAGGTCTTCCACGCAAGCCCCATGGCTTCTTCCCAGTCATCCTGGTCCGCAAAGCGCACTTCATAAGGTATTTCCTGCTCCATTGCTTTATCCCTTTCTGCACCATTATTATCACTATAACAGATAATACATGATTTTACAATCAAAGGAATTTTTAGAATTAATCCATTTTGCCTTTAACTGTATTATAGCGTAAATCCAGATTGTTTTCCAGTACTATGGTACCATTTCTTTTCCAACCTGATTGACCAGCGGAAGCCCATTTTCCAACGCATATGCATTTTCTAAAGTGGTAAGCGCGATGGCATGCATAGCCTCCTTGGTAAAAAATCCCATATGGGATGTTACAAGCACATTAGGGAAAGTCATAAGACGCGCCAGATTATCATCCGTTATAATTTCATTGGAACGATCTTCATAGAAGACACCTTCCTCTTCCTCGTAAACGTCCAGCCCCACTCCGCCGAATTTGCCCTCCAGCATGGCATCGATCAGTGCCTGCGTGTCGATCAGGCTTCCTCTCGACGTATTCACCAAGTAAACGCCATCCTTCATCATGGCTATGCTTTCTTTATTGATCAAATGCCTGGTATCAGAAGTCAGCGGACAGTGCAGGGAAATAATATCAGAACTCTTGAACAATTCTTCCAAAGATACATACTCTGCATCGAGTCCCTCCACAGGATATGGATCGTAGCAGATAACATGTGCCTGAAAGCCTCCAAAAATCCTGATCATCGCCTGACCGATCTTACCTGTTCCGATCACACCCACCGTCTTTTCATTGATGTCCATTCCCATAAGCCCGTTTAAGCTCATATTAAATTCTCTGGTTCTATTATAAGCCTTATGCGTCAATCTGTTCACCGTAAGCAGCAGCGCCATGGCAAATTCAGCCACTGCTTCAGGCGAATAGCTTGGAACTCTTAAGATAATAATCTTGTCCTCAGCTGCCTTCACATCCACATTGTTAAATCCTGCACTTCGAAGCAGGATTGCCTTCACATTCATTTCATAAAGGGCATCTATCATTTCTGCATTCACATAATCGTTGACAAAGATACAGATTGCATCATATCCCTTCGCCATAAAAATCGTTTCCTTATTACATGCCGCTTCAATAAAATGAATATCAAACCCATATTCTTTTCCCATGGGCTCAAACCAGATCTTATCATATGGTTTCGTACCGTAAAATGCTATTTTCATAGATCATCCTCCATAATTTATGCAGATTCTTTTTACATTCTGCCGCTCCTTGCAGACTACATTTATTATTTACAGGGACAATGTGATTTTATTCTTTCAATTGTCTATGAAAATAAATTGCTGAAAAAATCCTTTATTGAGTTTTTCAGATTATCCCAAAAACTGTTCATCGCATTGGAAGCGGCATTTTTCACTGCGTCCGCCAACAGTTCGTCTATATGATCTGCAAAATCTGCGCCGTACTGCTGATACAAATGCTCTGCCTTGTCCATCACATACTCGGCAGAAAAACCTATGTCCTCCAGTTTTTCCATAGTGTCTACCAATTTCCCGGCATCTTCTCTGCTGATCTCGACGCCAAACTTGGCTTTTCCCTCCTCAATTGCATTCAAAAGACCCTCTTCTGAATCCAAGTTTCCTTCCTTTATTTTCTCTTTCAAAAAGGAAAAGACCTCTTCCGCTGTCTCCTTATCCACATCCTCAAACACAGCTGAAAGTTCCTGCTTCACCTGACTTAGTATATCTGCCGCCTCCTGATCTGCCGTCTCTGTTTCCGCCGCGCGAACAGGCATCAACAAAACTAAAAACAACATCATGAACATAAGCAGCAAGGCTGAAATTCTCTTTTTCATTTTAGCACATATTCCTCTCAATCAGCACTGATATTCTTTGACCCTTTCCATAATCCACGGATAAATATCCTTATATACTTCCTGCCGGTTCTTTTCATTCAAAAGTTCGTGCCGGTCGCCTGCGTATAATTTTAAAGATACACGTTCCATACCTGCCTTTTGAAAATCCCCATAGGCTTTTCTAACGCCCTCGCCGTAATTGCCCACCGGATCCATATCTCCTGCAATAAAATGCACCGGAAGATTTTTGGGCATTGCCTTTAAATTCTCTTCCTTGTTCAGCCGATCTAGCAGTGCGAACAAAGTCCTAAAACCATTTACGGTAAAAGTAAAACCGCACAGTTCATCTTTTACGTAAGCATCCACAACACTTTCCTCGGTGCACAGCCAGTCCACCGATGTTTTTGCATCTGGTATCTTCTTATTATAAGACCCAAATGCCAGCTTATCGATCATCCTTGCCACATGCTTCTGTCCCAGGAAAATGCCCTGCAGCGCCGCAATCGCCTTTGATACCTTTACCAGCGCTTTGGGCTGGGACCCCGTTCCGCAGACAATGGCGCCCTGTATTCCCGTCCCATACCGGAACAAATAATTTCTAAGAATAAAGGACCCCATGCTGTGCCCCAGAATGATATAAGGTATTCCGGGATATTCCTCCTGCGTCATCTTCTTTAATCGATGGACATCACGCACCACCACCGTGGCGGGATCCTGCTCACAAAAATATCCATAAGTGCCGTCTTTTGCCACACTCTTCCCATGACCTAAGTGATCATCCCCTGTCACCAGTATCCCCTTCTCCCCAAGATACTGCGCCAATTCCTCATAGCGCTCGATGTATTCCGCCATACCATGAATAATCTGGACGATGCAGACCACCCTTTGTTCCGGCACCCATCTGACCGCATGAATCTTTGATTTCCCGTCTCTGGAATCAAAGGTAAACTCTTCTTTCTTTACCATTGTAACCTCCCCTTTTGCCTAGCAGATTTCTGCGCCTGCCGGCATATCCTTTTCTGGTGTAAGAAGCGCTAAATTCCCCTCAGCATCCTCCGCACTAAGCAGCATTCCCTCCGAAAGCACCCCTGCTAACTTGGCAGGTTTTAAGTTGACCAATACCATTACCTTTTTACCCACCATCTCTTCTGCACTGTAATGCTGTTTGATGCCGGAAACAATCTGTTTGATCTGACTTCCGATCCGCACCTTTGAGCAGAGCAGCTTCTTTGATTTAGGCACCTCCTCGCAGGCAATGATTTCGCCTACCTGGAACTGCATTTTGTCAAAAAGATCATATGTGATCTCTTCCTTAGGCTCAATGTCGATTCCATCTGCCGTTTCTTTCGTCTCCTCTGCGCTTTGTTCTCCCTTCGGTTCCTGAGCTGCCTTTCTTTCTGCAAACATAGCCTCTGCCTTTTCAAAGACCTCCTTCGCATCCAGACGTGCAAACAGGATTTCAGGTTTCTGCGTCACTTGGTTTCCAGAAGGATAAAGTCCAAAGCGGTCAAGCTCCTCAAATCCCCGTAGCTGCGCGCTTAGCTGCCCGGCAATCTTCTGTGCCGTGGACGGCATAAAGGGCTCCAACAAAGATGCTCCAATCATAATACTTTCAATCAAATTATAAAGCACGGTAGAAAGGCGGTCTTTCTTCGCCTCATCCTTGGCAAGCACCCAAGGCTCTGTCTCGTCAATATATTTATTGCAGCGTTTAAACAGCGTAAAAATCTCTGTGAGGGCGTCTGCCACGCGCAGCTCCTCCATCTTTGCAGCCACCTTTTCATATGCGCCCGTTGCAACTGCTTTTAACTCTTCATCCACCGTTTCCGCGCATCCCTTATCTACCGCTGCGCCGTCAAAATATTTGTTACTCATGGAAATAGTTCTGTTTACCAGATTGCCCAAGGTGTTTGCCAAATCGGAATTGATTCTTTCAACCAAAAGCTCCCAAGAAATGGTTCCATCATTCTCAAAAGGCATCTCATGAAGTACAAAGTAGCGCACTGCATCTACCCCAAAGAAATCCACTAAATCATCTGCATAAAGCACATTTCCCTTGGACTTGCTCATTTTGCCATCTCCCTGCAAAAGCCATGGATGACCAAATACCTGCTTCGGCAATGGTTCGCCTAATGCCATCAAAAAGATGGGCCAGTAGATTGTGTGGAAGCGGATAATATCCTTTCCTATCAGATGCAGATCAGCCGGCCAGAGCTTGTGATACTGCTGCGTGCTTTCCCCATCACACTCATATCCGATTCCTGTAATATAGTTGGTCAATGCGTCAAGCCACACATAAACCACATGCCTGTCATCAAAGTCTACCGGAATGCCCCACTTAAAGGAAGTTCTCGATACACACAGATCCTGCAGCCCCGGCAGAAGGAAATTGTTCATCATTTCATTCTTACGGGATACCGGCTGAATAAATTCCGGGTGGGTATTGATGTGCTCAATCAGCTTATCCGCATATTTGCTCATCTTAAAAAAGTATGCCTCTTCCTTTGCCGGCTTTACTTCCCTTCCGCAGTCAGGACATTTGCCATCCACCAGCTGGGATTCTGTCCAGAAAGACTCGCAGGGCGTACAATACAGCCCTTCATAGGCACCTTTATAAATATCCCCCTGATGATACAGTTTCTTAAAAATCTTCTGTACCTGCTTTTCGTGGTAATCATCTGTGGTACGGATAAAATGGTCATAAGACGTATCCATCAGATTCCACAAATCTTTGATTGTCCCTGCCACATTATCCACAAATTCCTTAGGGGTAACTCCCGCTTCCTCTGCCTTCAGTTCAATCTTCTGTCCATGCTCGTCCGTGCCTGTCTGGAAAAAGACATCATAGCCGTCCTTTCTTTTAAATCTGGCAATACTGTCAGCCAGCACGATTTCATAGCTGTTGCCTATATGAGGCTTGCCCGACGTATAAGCAATAGCTGTCGTAATATAATACTTTCCTTTACACATGTTCCGTTTCCTCCTAAAATAAAAGCTATCTTCTATCTAACGACAGAAGACAGCCTGTTTGTCGTGGTTCACTTCTCTTCGTTCCCGCTTTAGCTATCATACAACATATCATCAGACTATCATAAACCCCCGGCGTTGTCAATTGCTATCGCAAAACGTGCGTGTTTATAAACACATAGCCCCGGATGGTGGAAGCATCCGGGGCTACGCATTTCTATATACAAACTAAAGGGATTAGGAGAAAGCTTTTTTATTCTACATCCCGCAGTGCTGCAAAGTCTTCTTCTCCGGTGCGGACTTTAACGACTTTGTCTACATTATAAACAAAAATCTTGCCGTCGCCGATGTGACCGGTATAAAGTGCTTTCTTTGCCGCTTCAATCACTGCTTCAACAGGAATCTTGCTGACGACTACTTCAACCTTTACTTTAGGAAGTAAGGTTGCATCCACTTCAACGCCTCTGTACATCTCTCCGGCGCCTTTCTGGATACCGCAGCCCATAACCTGTGTCACCGTCATACCGGTCACGCCAAGGTCATTCATCGCTTTCTTTAACTTGTCATATCTGGACAGTTTTGCAATCACAGCAACCTTATAAATGCCGGTAGATGCTGCGGCAGGCGCCACCACCTTCACTGCTGCATCCCTCTGCACATCGGATGCTTCCGCATAGTCGTCTGTACCAAGGTCTGTATTCTCATTTACTTCCATCGTCATAGTATTAGCAATATCCATAATGCTGAATCCTGCATAAGCAGAGGGCAGACCATGTTCGCAGGAATCAAGACCTACAATCTCTTCTTCCTGTGTGACCCGCAGACCCGCAATCGCTTTAATAATAAGGAATGCTATGGTAATCGTCACTGCCGTCCATGCCGCTACAGCCGCAAATCCGACCAACTGGATTCCAAGCAATTTAAATCCGCCGCCATAAAAAAGACCTACAAGACTGTCGTTTCCAGGTGCAGAGGTAGTTGCAAAAAGTCCTACTGCAATGGTACCCCAGATACCGTTTAAACAATGTACAGCAACTGCACCCACAGGATCGTCAATGTGAAGCTTGTAATCAAGCAGCCATACACCAAATACCACCAGAAGTCCGGCAACCGCGCCGATTACAATTGCTCCTGCGGCGTCCGTCACATCACAAGGCGCTGTGATGGCGACCAGACCTGCCAAGGATGCATTCAGACACATAGAAACATCCGGTTTTCCATATTTGACCCATGTAAAGACCATACATACCACCGTTGCAATAGCCGGCGCAATCGTAGTGGTAACGAATACGGAACCAAGCTGTTCTAAACTGGTACATGCTGCACCGTTAAATCCATACCAGCCAAGCCACAAGATAAACACACCCAGACATCCAATAGGAAGATTATGACCAGGAAATGCGTTTACCTTTGTAACCTTTCCTTCTTTATCTTTTACAAATTTTCCAATACGGGGACCTAACAGCTTTGCCCCAATCAGCGCTGATATACCGCCTACCATGTGAATTGCGCAGGAACCTGCAAAATCATGGAATCCTGCCTGTGCAAGCCAGCCGCCGCCCCAGATCCAATGGGCTTCGATAGGATAGATCAAAGCAGAGATGACACCTGAGTAGACACAATAGGATAAAAATTTCGTTCTCTCTGCCATTGCCCCTGATACAATTGTCGCAGTGGTCGCACAAAATACTAAGTTAAACACAAAATTTGACCAGTCAAAGTTTGCATAGTTGGTAAAAATATCAAATCCCGGCTTTCCAATCAATCCGACCATATCCTCACCAAACAAAAGTCCAAATCCAATCAGGATAAAAACTACTGTACCAATGCAGAAATCCATCAAGTTCTTCATCAGGATATTCCCTGCATTTTTTGCTCTGGTGAAGCCGGTCTCTACCATTGCAAAACCAGCCTGCATCCAGAACACCAGCGCGGCTCCAATCAGGAACCAGACGCCGAACACCTCGCCGCTTACGGCACTCATCATTTCTTCTGTCATAATCTTTCCTCCTCACATTAAAAAAAGCGGATGCAAAGGGGGATTTTCCTATAAGCCCCTTTGCTCCGCGTTTTTTAATAAATAAATTTAAAAAGGCACTGCATGTTTCTGCAGCGCCTTCGCTTTATGTATTGCATGATAGCACCCTGTTTATTTTCTGTCAACCTCTTTTTTGTTTTTTATTTTGTACACAGATTTCTCGTAAAAAGCTTGTAATCACAGTCTGAGACGATTACGTTATCCTGAAATTCAAACCCCAGCCTGTCAAGAAGTCCCAAGGATGCCTCATTCTTTTCGCTTACCAGCGCCTGCACTTTATCAAAGGCAAGTTCCTCCTTTGCATAGGCAAGAATCGCCGCGCAAACCTCGAAGGCATAGCCCATGTTCTGATGGGCTGTGTCTATAACAAATCCAAGTTCAGGAAGGTCATAGCCTTCCCTGACACTCAACCCTGCCCGCCCTATCACCTCTCCAGTATCTTTAAGCTGTACTGTCCAGAGACCGTAGCCATAAAATCCATATATCTGATCGATATACGCTTTCATGTAGGCTTCTTCCTCTTCCCTTTTCTGGTAAAGATTCTCCATATAATAAGTGATGGAAGGATCGCTGTAGATTCTATAAAAATCCTTCACGTCCTCCACCGTGCTCTCCCGTACTTTCAGCCTGTCCGTCTCTAAGATATTCCACGGCAGCCCCGCAAGCCTCTTAAACGCCTCTTCATAAGAACGGTATTCCAAAAGAAACAAATCTTCCACTCCGTATCTCACCGCCGGGAATGCTTTATCCCGGTTCTTCTCGTGATAGAGGATAACCACATACCACCCTTCTTTTAATAATGTTTCCGCCGTTTCCGGCTCATCGGTTATGACCAGCGTCTCTTCCCTTTCATATTGATCCATTCTTTTTAATGTAACGTGCACCTGGTGTTCATTCACTTTATCACAAATCTCATCTAAACGATCTGCGACAATTTCGCAATAGTATTCGGACAGCAGGAGAAGAATGCATTTTAGCATTGTAAAGTCCCCTCACTTCATATAAAATATGTACTGTATCTATTATAATACGCGCTTATCTAAATGAAAAGAAAGGAAACAATTAATTATGAGTCAAAATTATCCTATTGTAACATTTACCATGGAAAACGGCGATGTCATAAAGGCAGAATTATACCCCGACATTGCTCCCATTTCTGTCAATAACTTCATCAGCCTGATCAACCAGAATTTCTATGACGGTCTGATCTTCCACCGCGTCATCCGCGGATTCATGATCCAGGGCGGCGATCCGGAAGGCACCGGCTGCGGCGGTCCCGGCTACAGTATCAAGGGCGAATTTTCTGCAAACGGCGTGGAAAACAATTTAAAGCACACCGAAGGCGTTTTATCCATGGCAAGAAGCATGGCGCCCGATTCCGCAGGCTCCCAATTCTTCATCATGCATAAGAATGCACCACATTTGGACGGCAGCTACGCCGCATTTGGGAAGGTGATCGAAGGGATGGATGTGGTGAATAAAATAGCCGAAACAGCTACCGATTACTCGGACCGTCCCTTAGAAGAACAGAAACTCAAAAGCGTCACCGTAGACACCTTCGGCGTCACTTATCCTGAGCCGGAAAAATTATAATAATCAATTTCTTCCGTTCACATTCTGTTCATATTTAATTTAAAAAAACTTAATTGGCATAACATTCTTTAGACATTTCTGTATCCTATACTAATACCATAAGATACAGAAAAGCACAAACCACTTACAAGAAGCCTCAAAGTAATTGATTTATTAATAACTTTTTCATAATAAATGCCAAGTAAACAAACGTTTACTTGGCATCCTCCCTTTTATTGCAACATTTCATAGGCTTTTTTCTTGTTTTCCCTTGCATTTTTCTATCTTTTCCTGTATAGTAATACACGAATCAACGAGGATTTACGAAGGTAAATTCTCGTTTTTTGTGAGGTTCATCTATCTATACTTATGAAAGAGGAGATTTTTTATGGAAAATGTAATGAACATGATTGCAAAAGTGAATAGTGCCATAAACAGTGTGGTATGGGGAATCCCTATGCTGATTCTGATTATCGGCACCGGTATCTACCTGACTGTGGGAATGAATTTTTTCCAAGTTACCCATATCGGGCACTGGATGAATGAGACCTTTTTCGCCATTTTTAAGAAAAAGCATGTAACGGCACATACAGACAAAAATGAGACTTCTATCTCGCAGTTCCAGGCATTGTCAACGGCGCTTGCCGCTACCATCGGTGTCGGAAACATTGCCGGAGTTGCCGGCGCCATCATAACCGGCGGCGCAGGAGCGGTCTTCTGGATGTGGCTTTCCGCGCTGTTTGGCATGATGACAAATTACTCGGAAAATGTGTTGGGGATTTATTACCGCCGAAAAAATTCTAAAGATGAATGGTCCGGCGGTGCCATGTATTATCTTCAGGATGGATTAAAAGGGAAAAAAGTCATTGGCATCTTGGCTAAGCCCCTCGCCATCCTCTTTGCTCTCTTCTGCGTATTTGCCTCTTTTGGAATCGGCAATATGACGCAGGTACATGAAATCGCCAGCTCCCTACAGGATACCTTCAGCATTCCTCCCATTGCCACCGGAATCATCATGGCAGTGATTGCTGCTCTCGTTATTTTAGGCGGCATCAAGGCAATCGGCAGTGTAACCGAAAAGATTGTGCCTTTCATGGCATGTGCTTACATTTTGGGAACCATCATCGTACTTGTAATGAATATCACCTCTGTTCCTACCGTGTTCAGTGCAATCTTTACCAACGCCTTCGGACTTCGTCCCATTGCCGGCGCTACCGTGGGCATGATGATCAAGCAGGCAATGACCATGGGCTTTAAGCGAGGTGTCTTCTCCAATGAAGCAGGACTTGGTTCCTCCGTCATGGTACATTCCGCATCAAATGTAAAGGAACCCATCGTCCAGGGCATGTGGGGCATCTTTGAGGTGTTCTTTGATACCATTGTTGTCTGCACACTGACCGCCTTTACCATCTTAAGCTCCGGTCTAATCGATTTAGAGACAGGCGCTGTACTTACCGCATCCACCGGCGCTTCTCTTGTGAGCGAGGCGTTGTCAGAAGGTCTTGGAACCCTCGCTGGCGGATTTGTGGCCATTGCCATCTGCCTGTTTGCATTCTCCACCGTTCTGGGCTGGTCCTTCTACGGAACAAAGTCTTGCGAATACTTATTTGGCACCAAGGCAACCATTGTCTATAAGGTCATTTTCGTTGCCTGTATCATCTTTGGTGCAACTATGAGCTTTGACCTTGCATGGGCGATTGCAGATACTTTAAATGCACTTATGGCAATTCCGAACCTGATCGGCGTCCTCGCCCTTTCCGGCACGGTATTTGCAATCACGAAAAATTATCTTGCCCGCAAGGTGACCAAGACAGATCCACAGGCAAAGCCTATGCTCTCCTTCGACCCTTCCATCCAAGAAATGCAGGAGCAGGCGCTTCCTAAGGAAGAAAATTAATACAAGGGAAAAAGGTTCCGAAGGACAAAATCCTGCGGAACCTTTTTCTTACTTTTAGTTCATCCACGAAAAATCATTTTTATTTTCTGTGCTGCCTCCGCTAAGATTACCCCCGCCCGGTGTGCCATCGGAAGTAAACTCTAACGGCTTTTGCAACGTCTTCTCTTTCATCTTTTGTATTGCCATAATGATTATGAACACAGATATCCCAAAATTAAAGATGAAGAAAAATGGAATCTTAATGGGCAGAAAAGACACTGCCGCCTTTATAAGCAGTGGAAGTGTTCTGCTGTAAATCCCAAGCAAGTATAACTGTCCGAAGGTGAGCTGGTAATTCATGCAGGATGCCGCTATCATCCCCATCAATGCCACAAAAATCACGCCAAGGAAGAAAAGCGCCGTCATCCAAAGAAATGCCAAAAGCATGACCACAGCAATTGCCACATAAATATATGGCACCAATCCCATCAACTCGCTTTTCGTCAATTCCATATCTAAATCTGAATAATAAGCTTCAATTACCTCACCATCCGACTTCAGAATCATCTTCTCAGAATCCATCAGCCAGACACTGCTATACTCATACAGGGAGCTTTCAATATCACGAGCGTTTAGAAAAACTTCATCTGAATTGGCAGCAACCGCAATGTAGATACCCCCGTACTCATAAACAAATTCATCTTCTGCCCATAATCTTCCGTCAGACAACTCAAATTCCGGTATCAGCTCATCCATTTGACCGGCAATACCCTTCGTCCCGTGAAACCGTGCAAAAGGGATTCCCACGGTTATCAAAAAGTAAATAAGCATCAGCAGCAGACCAAAGCCAAATACTTTGCCCTTTTTATTATTTAAAAATTCCTTGTAACTTTTATAGCTATAAATAGATAACACCATTTCCTTAAAAACATTCATAATCTTACACTAACCCCGTCAACATGAGCGCTACTGCAAATATGGCAATCACTGCCACTACCAATATTGCCAAATCCAGCAAAACTCTGACCACCACATTCATCTTCCTGTTAGAGGAAATAGATACAGTCAGCATAATTCCAATAACTGCAAATGCGGCTCCCAATGCGCCGTTTAAAAAGTTCAGGCAATGAAGAACCACAAATATGTATGCCCACCCCGGCGTTTTGATCGGAACATACTCCTCACCGGTATCGCAATTCTTATTATCGATCACCAGAACAGAGCTATTCATATTTCTCAAATCCAAAAATGCCGTTTTGGAACCAAGAGGAAACTCATACTCTTCATGGATTAACCCGGTTTTCTTTCTATACTTCTTTAATTTGATGTCTTCCCCATTTACCAGCAGCTTTTTTCCCTTGAGCTCTAAGTTGTACATTTGCTCGTCAATCTTTACATTCCACAATTTACCCATCGTTCTCTCTCCTCATAATAATTTTAATTTTTTATAAAGGCTGTCCATATTACATGGGCAGCCTTTTGTTTCAAGTATACGTTCAAGATTGTTATTAAGCCTTACCAATGGATCCGAAAATCTCCATCTTTTCTTTTACAGTAGCCTTGATTGCTTCAAAGCCAGGAGCAAGAAGCTTACGAGGATCAAATCCCTTGCCTTCTAAATCCTTGCCTGCTTCGATGTACTTACGTGTTGCTGCTGCAAAAGATAACTGGCATTCTGTATTTACATTAATCTTTGCAACGCCTAAGGAAATTGCCTTCTGGATCATTTCCGTAGGGATGCCTGTACCTCCGTGAAGAACAAGAGGCATATCCCCTGTCAGCTTCTGGATTGCATCCAGCGTTTCAAAGGATAATCCCTGCCAGTTTGCAGGATATTTGCCGTGAATGTTTCCGATACCAGCAGCCAGGAAATCGATTCCTAAATCTGCGATAGCCTTACACTCATTGGGGTCTGCACATTCGCCCATGCCGATTACTCCGTCTTCCTCTCCGCCGATAGAACCAACTTCTGCTTCGATGGAAATTCCTTTTGCGTGTGCTGCTGCAACCAGTTCTTTTGTCTTTGCTACGTTCTCATCGATGGGATAGTGTGAACCATCAAACATAACTGATGAGAAACCAGCCTCGATACATTTGTAGCAGTGATCATAGCTGCCGTGGTCAAGGTGAAGCGCTACGGGAACTGTAATATTCTGATCCTTGATCAGACCGTTCACCATGCCAACCACAACATCATATCCTCCCATGTACTTGCCTGCCCCCTCGGATACACCAAGAATAACAGGGGAATTGTTTTCCTGTGCTGTCAACAGGATGGCTTTTGTCCATTCAAGGTTGTTGATGTTGAACTGACCAACTGCATAGTGACCTGCTTTTGCTTTTTGAAGCATTTCTGTTGCTGATACTAACATTTTATTTACCTCCGTTAAATTTATAACATTCCTAATCGTTTCCTATTATACCCTATTCCTCAAAAAAATGGAATAATAATTCTACAATTTTTAGTTGGGAACTTTGATATCAAGCGCCTGCATTTTGTTGTAGATTTCTACTTGGGTGTGTTTGCCTCCAAATTCTCCATCTAGTGTCCATGCAACTTCTTCCTCAGAAGTGATTTTAAGCGCCTTCGTTTTGAAACAATACATGCAGTCTGTATTGATATTACGGTTAACCAGCGCTGCCATAATTAAATTTAATTCAATTGGGTTGGCAGGTTTCTTAATCAGTGTGACCTCGAACTCTCCATCGTCCAGCTGCACGTATTTGCCGGTAATGCGCTTAAATCCGCCTACTGAAGTTGAGTTGGTAATCATACCAAACAGAAATTCTCCTTCCACGGAAAGTTCCTCGCTTTCTATCTTCATTTTGTATGCCTTAATAGCAGAAAGCCGTCGCATCCCTTCCAAAATATACGCCATATGTCCTAAAAGATTCTTAATATCCTGAGGCGTCTCATAAGATACATCCGTAAAAATTCCAAAGGCGGCAATATAAACAAAAAAATCATCTTTAAAGGCGCCTACATCACAGCTAAAGATTCTCCCATCCACAATTGCCTGGGATGCGCTTATCATATTTTTGGGGATGCGAAGGCTGTGTGCAAAATCATTGGTGCTTCCTGCCGGCACATATCCAATAGGAATCTTGCTTTCGCACTGCATCACTCCGGTTACCACTTCATCCAGCGTACCATCGCCTCCGCTGCACACAATGATATCATAATCCCCGCGCTTTTGTTCCTTTACCGCTGCCAGTCCATCCCCTTTTGCCTGAGTTGGATAAACCGTCACTTCATAACCTGCCTTTGCAAAAATATCAATGATCTCCAGCAGTTTGCTCCTGATTCTTGCTTTACCGGCTTTGGGATTATAGATAAAAAACATCTTTTTCTTCTCCATCGCCCTTCTCCCTTCAACATTTTTATTAAGCACCGTCATGTCAAAAAGGAGCAAAGCCTACGCTTTACTCCTGATTCGTTTACTTCTTTTCACCGCTTAAGTAATCTTCCATATCCTTCATTGCTGCCTGTTCATCGTTTCCGTTCGTAATTACCGTTATGTCTTCCCCGTTGTCTAATGCAAGGCTCATCATGCCCATAATGCTCTTGGCGTTCACCTTCTTACCGTCTGTTTCAATGTAAACAGAACTTTCATGCTGGCTTGCCACCTGTACGAGCATTGCCACAGGTCTTGCCTCAAGCCCGCCATTTAACTGGATCTTAATAGACTTTTGAATCATAATATTGCTCCTCCCTTATCCCTTAATCTTCTCAGCTATCTCACTGAGCTTTCGTAATCTATGGTTCACACCGGACTTGCCTACCGGTGGATTAAGGTATCCTCCTAATTCCTGAAGAGAACTTTCTGGATGTTCAAGTCTCGCTTCTGCCATCTGCCTCAAATTATCCGGCAGGTTTGACAAACCGTAATTTTTTTGTAAAAGTAAAATGTCCTCTATCTGTTTTCCGGCAGCATTTACCGTCTTCGTAATGTTTGCCGCCTCGCAGTTCACCTGCCTGTTGACAGAATTTCTGACTTCCTTCTCAATTCTGAGATTCTCGAGCAGCATCAAAGACAAATGCGCACCCATGACATTTAAAAGATCAACAATTCCTGCGCCTTCCTTTAAATATACCACATGGTATTTTTTCCGTCTGACTATTTTAGCCTCAATATCAAAACTCCATATCGTCTGTTGAATCTGCGCCGCATGCGCCTCATTCTCACATACAAATTCCAGATGATAACCTTTCTTTGGATCGCTCATGGAACCAATGCATAAAAAAGCGCCTCGCAGAAAAGTTCTTCTGCAACAGCTGTTTTTTATAAGAAGCGGGTTGACCACATCCGAAAGTGGATGCATGTGTCCATCCTCATCGCAGACTTTGACGGCTTGTAAAATTTTTATCACATCATCATTTATAATAAAGGTTTTCTTCAATAATGTAAAGTACTTTCTGAAAGCAAACAGATTTTCTGACGAAATCCTAATTTCATCCCTGTTTTCTCCCTCCTCTTTGATTTTACATCCAAAATGGATAATTGCCGCCAATTCCGCCAGCTGACAATGCCTAGAACCTGGTATGACTTTTTCCAGTTCTTCCTTTACTTCCGATGAAAATGACATAGTTCTATCCTTTACTTCCTACATGCCTTGTCCTACATCCCGATGCGCAATTTTTACACCGCAGCCTCCGCTGTTCTTGATGCGCTCATACAGCCTGTTCGCCAGCGTAACGCTCCTATGTTTTCCCCCCGTACATCCAATTCCGATAACAAGCTGATATTTTCCTTCTTTGACATAGTTGGGAATCAAAAATGCAACCATGTCCGACAGCTTATCAATAAAGGTGTGTGCTTCCTGAAAACCCATCACATAATCCTGGACTTCTTGGTCATTGCCCGTCTTGTACTTTAGTTCATCGATATAAAATGGATTGGGCAGAAACCTTACGTCAAAAACTAAATCCGCATCTGCCGGAATACCATGCTTAAACCCAAAGGACAGAATCGTCACCATAAGGCTGTTGTATTCTTCATTCTGGACAAAAATCCGTTCCAGCTCTTCTTTCAACTCTCTTGTCAGCAGATTCGAGGTGTCGATCACATAATCCGACTTGATCCTGATGTCGTTCAATATCGCTCTTTCTTTTTTGATGCCGTCCTCAATCCGTCCCCCCTGAGAGAGGGGATGCATTCTTCTGGTTTCCTTGTAACGCTTTAAAAGCGTCCGGTCACCCGCTTCCATAAACAGGATTTCAAAAACATAACCGTTTTCCCTTAATTTCTCCAATATCTTCTGGACATCTGCAAACGCTTGATCTGCACGTACATCCAGTCCCAAGGCGACCTTGCTCACTTCGCCTCCTGGTGTGGCAATCAACTCCACGAATTTTTCTATCAAAGAAACCGGAAGATTGTCTACACAATAAAATCCGGCATCTTCCAACATCCTAAGCGCTGTACTTTTTCCGCCGCCGCTCATACCTGTTACTACTACAAACCGCATGCCGCGCCTCCTTAAAAGTCACCCAGAAAAATCACTTCCGTTTCCAGGGCAACTCCAAATTTGTCCTTCACTTTCTCCTGCACTTCCCAAATTACTTCCGCCACATCTGCCGCCGTGGCATTACCTGTATTTACAACAAATCCACAATGCTTTTCGGATACCTTGGCTCCGCCTATAGAGTAGCCCCGAAGTCCTGCATCCATAATCAGCTTTCCTGCAAAATATCCTTCCGGTCTTTTGAAAGTGCTGCCGGCGCTGGCAAACTCAAGAGGCTGCTTCTCACGCCGTTTTCCGGCAAGTTCCTCCATACATTGTGAAATTTCTTCTTTGTCTCCCGGCTGTAATTGTATCAAAACCTCAAGCACCACAAAGGGTCTGCGCTTGATAATGCTGGTGCGGTATCCAAATTCCATATCATCCCCACTAATGATCAGAACCTCTCCCTGTTCACTCAGCACCGTCACCTCTTTTACCACTTGCTTCATCTCACCGCCATAAGCGCCGGCATTCATAACCACACCCCCGCCTATGGTTCCTGGAATCCCGGATGCAAATTCAAAGCCTGTAAGTCCACTTTCCTGGGCAAACCTTGCAATCTGGGATAAAAGCGCTCCGGCGCCTGCCCGTATGCAGTCGCCTTCCGCCTTAATGTCATTCATTCTGCTGCCAATCTGTAAAATAACCCCTTCATATCCTTTATCCCCTACCAACAGGTTGCTTCCATTCCCTAGAATAAAATAGGGTACCTCTACTTCCTTAAGGTATGGAATGATTTTTACAAGCTGCCGGTATTCACTGATTCGTATCAGACACCGCGCTTCTCCCCCCACGCGAAAAGTTGTATGCTTATACATCGGTTCATTTAACAGAATATCTTCTTCCGGCACATGAACACGCATAAACTCATAAATAGCTGAACCGTTTTTTTTCACCTCTTCACCTGCTATCCTAATTTTTTACTTGATATCACATACCATACTATCAGATATCAGTTTTGCAGCGCCGTAGATGCCCGCATCGTTTCCAAGCGTTGCAAGGGCAAATTTCACATCTTTGTTGGCGTGGAAAACATTCTTTTCATAGAAAGGTCTGATATAATCAAACAGGACTTCCCCTGCTTTCGACACACCGCCGCCGATTACAATGGTCTCAGGATTAATTACGCTGGCAATCACGGCAAGACCGTCCCCTAAATATTTTCCAAACTCCCTAGCAACTTCTATGGCAAGCTCATCTTTCATTTTTACACCGTTGAACACCGTCTTTGCAGAGACATCACCATTTCGGAGAATACTGTCCTTATCGCTCTCCTGCAATTTCTTAAGCGCCAGCCTTTTGATTCCTGTAGCAGAAGCATATTGCTCAAGGCACCCTTTATTCCCACAGCCACAGCTTTGCTCCTCGCTGTCCTGTACATGGATATGTCCAATCTCGCCACCAGCTCCACCGGCTCCGGTAAGTACTTTTCCTCCGATAATAATGCCTCCGCCTACGCCTGTGCCAAGGGTCACTACAATCAGATCGCTGCTTCCCTGACCGCCGCCCTTCCACATTTCACCTAAAGCTGCCACATTGGCATCATTTCCTGCCAATACAGGTATATGCAAAAGATTCTCTAATGTTTCCTTAATACTGAAAGTTCCCCATCCTAAGTTTACCGCTCTGTGAACAACACCATCATTGTCAATGGGACCTGGCGCACCTACGCCTATCCCTGCGATGTCTTCATCTGTAAGCTGTTTTTCTGCCATTTTCTCTTTGATGCTTTCTGCAACATCGGGAAGGATCTTACTTCCGCCATCTTCTTTCCTTGTAGGGATCTCCCATTTCTCAAGAAGACTGCCTTCCCCATCAAAGAATCCCATCTTTACAGTTGTTCCACCGATATCTACCCCAAAAATATACTTGCTCATATAAAAACCCTCTCTCTATCTTTATTATTTTTCTTGCGTTTTATTCTCTTTGTATTAAAAAATTAATCCTCGTCTTCATCTTCATCACGTTTCCGCGTAAGAGATGCCTGTACTCTCCTATATAATTCCTGTGCTGCATTGTAACCCATCTTTTTCTGACGGTGATTGATTGCTGCTGATTCACAGATAATAGCAAGATTCCGTCCGGGACGAATGGGGATATTGTGGCAGACTACCTTATTTCCCAAGTACTCTGTATATTCCTCTTCAAGACCAAGCCTGTCATATTCCTTTTCCTTATCCCAATCCTCGAGCCGAATGACCAAGTCTATGTTCTGAGTATCCTTGACGCTGGACACACCAAACAGCGTCTTCACGTCCACGATACCAATCCCCCTCAGCTCAATGAAATGCTTCGTGATATCCGGCGCTGAACCTACTAATGTATCATCGCTCACCTTTCGTATTTCAACAGCATCGTCCGTCACCAATCGATGTCCTCTCTTAATCAGCTCCAATGCCGCCTCCGACTTACCGATACCGCTTTCGCCTGTAATCAACACGCCTTCGCCAAAAACATCCACCAGTACACCATGAACTGAAATACACGGTGCAAGCTTGACATTCAGCCATCTGATGATTTCTGCCATAAAAGCCGACGTGGCTTTTTTGGTCATCAAAATAGGAACCTTGTTTTCAATTGCTGTCTCCATGAACAGTTCATCCGGCTTTAGCTCCCTGCAGAAAACAATCGCCGGTATTTCACAAGAAAGAAGCCTGTTATAAACATCCCTTTTCCTTGCTTCCGGCAACCCCTCCATATAGGTATATTCCACAAAGCCAATTACCTGCAGCCTAGTCGCCTCAAAATGTTCAAAGTATCCCGCCATTTGAAGCGCCGGTCTGTTGATATCCGGCTGCGTAATCTTAATTTTGGAAATATCCAGCTCGGGAGTCAGATTTTCTAATTTCATTTTCTCAATAATCTGTTCCAGCTTTACATTTGCCATACCCTCATTTTCCCTCCGTTATTTATTTTTGCTTCGGAACCGATAGCAATATCTGTCGATATTGTAACATAAACCCCTCACAATCACAATCTCAAATGCTTACGTTCCTTCCCTTCTAACACCTCCAATCAACCAGAAAAATGCCATCATGGCTGATTGGAATCATCACTGTGAAAGAACTGATAGATTCCCTTTGCCACATTTTCCGGAATTTCATCCACCCCTGCAAGTGCCGTCACATCCGCATTTTTTATTTCCTCAATGGATTTGAAGCAGCGCATAAGTGCTTTTCTCCTGGATGGTCCTACGCCAGGTATTTCATCCAGCACCGATTTGACTTGTGATTTTGACCTCAGGGATCTGTGATATTCAATGGCAAATCTGTGCGCTTCATCCTGAATCCGGGTAATCAGCTTAAACCCTTCACTGTTCCGCTCAATTTTAATCTCTTCATTGTTAAAATATAAGCCTCTTGTATTGTGATTGTCATCTTTTACCATACCGCAGACTGGAATATTCAAGCGAAGTTCATCCAGTACCTGAAGCGCAATATTGACCTGCCCTTTTCCTCCATCCATAAGAAGCAAATCTGGAAATTTTGTAAAGCTGCCAAATTCCTTTTCAAGTTCCTTGTTTTCAAAAATCTTCTGCTCTTCCATACCATGGAGAAATCGTCTAGTCAAGACTTCTTTCATACATGCATAATCGTCTGGACCGGACACCGTTTTAATTCGGAATTTTCTGTAATCACTGCGTTTAGGCTTTCCTTTTTCATAAACCACCATAGAACCCACATTGGCAAAACCACTGATATTAGAAATATCATAAGCTTCCATGCGACTCACCTGAGCAAGTCCTAAAAGATTTGCTATCTCCTTCACCGCACCGATGGTTCTTCCCTCTTCCCTTCGGATTCGTTCTTTATCCTGGCTTAAAACCAACGCTGCATTTTTGGCCGCCAGCTCCACCAGTTTTTCCTTGGTGCCAATCTTAGGCACTTTAATATAGACCCTGCCGCCTCTCCTTCTTGTAAGCCACTGTTCAATCACTTCTACATCTTCAATTTCTTCCTGAAGCATCAATTCTCTGGGAATAAAGGGCGTCCCCGCATAAAACTGTTTCACAAAGTCCAATAAAATCTGCTTTTTAGGCGTATATGACACATGTGTCATGTAAAAATGTTCTCTCCCGATCAGCTTTCCATCCCTTATAAAGAAGACCTGCACCACCGCATCCTTATCCTCAACCGCCAGCGCAATAATGTCCTTATCCTCCCCGTCGCTGTCCGTAATCTTTTGCTTGGAAGCAATTTGTTTTACGCTGTTATACAAGTCCCTGTATCTGACAGCTTCCTCAAATTCCAGCCTCTCCGCTGCCTCCTGCATCTTTTGTTCCAGTTCCTTCAACGTCTCCTGATAACTTCCATTCAAGAATTCCAGCGCCTTCCGAACTTGTTCCTGATACTGCTCCTTAGATATGTTTCCCTGACAGGGCGCCGTGCACTGCTTAATATGATAGTTGAGGCAAGCTCTGTCATTGCCGCATTCCTTAGGCAGGCTTTTATTGCAGGTCCGCAGCTGATAAAGTTTGTTGATCAGATCAATGGTGTCCTTTACCGCAGCGGCACTGGTATAAGGTCCAAAATACCTGGATTTGTCTTTTTTCATCTGACGTGAAAACACAACCCGCGGATATACTTCTCCCATAGTGACTTTAATATACGGATATGTTTTATCATCTTTAAGAAGCGTATTGTATTTGGGGCTGTGCTCTTTAATCAGATTGTTTTCCAATACCAACGCTTCCAGCTCTGAATCCGTGACGATATACTCAAAACGGCTGATCAAAGTCACCATTTTATCAATCTGTGGACCCCTTCCGATATTCTTACGGAAATATGATCTGACACGACTGTGCAAATTGATTGCCTTACCCACATAAATAATATTGTCCTTGTCATCCCGCATAATATAAACTCCCGGACAATTGGGGAGCTTCTTTAATTCTTCCTGTACATCAAATATCTGTTCCATATTTCATTTTCCACTCCTACCCCTTTGATCTGCGCCTCAACCTACGCATTTCCAAAAGTATGAAATGGACATCATTACGAATAATCCTAATGATGCCCATCTTAAATCATTTTTTAGAAAAAGTCAGAAGGTACATTGGAAAACCTTCCCGTCACACGCTCCTGCGCGTCTGCTTCAACCGTCGGATTTTCCTCGCTTACAGCATCTTCCTTCTTCTCTGAATCCGCAGTTTTTTGCTCATCTTGTGTCTCGGCTGCAGAATGCTCTTCTTTTTCTTCCTCTTTTTCTTCAGGCTCTGGCAGTCCTTTTTCCTTGCGATAGATTTTCATAAACTCTTTACCGCTGATGGTTTCCTTTTCAATCAGATGTGCGGCAAGCTTATCCATCAAATCACGATTTCCAGAAAGCAGTTCTTTTGCTTCTTCATAGCACTGCTTCAATATTTCCATGATTTCCGTATCTACATCTGCCGCTGTACGGTCACTACAGGTCAGCCTTGCGCCGCCGCCTAAATACTCGTTTTCCACCGTTGCAAGCCCCATCAGTCCAAACCGTCTGCTCATACCAAAGCGCGTAATCATATTGGTAACAATATTGGTTGCTTGCTCGATATCATTTGCCGCTCCTGTCGTCACATTGCCAAACACGATTTCCTCAGCCGCACGTCCGCCAAGCAGACTCACCAATCGGTCATGCAGCTCTGCTTCAGTTTGGAGATACTTTTCCTCCTCCGGCACATGCATGACATAACCTAGCGCTCCCATGGTTCTGGGAACGATAGTAATCTTCTGCACCGGCTCTGAATTTTTCTGCAAAGCGCTAATCAGCGCATGCCCTACCTCATGATAAGAGACAATCTTTCTCTCCTCCTTACTCATGATGCGGTCTTTCTTTTCCTTACCTACCAGAACCTGTTCCACGGCATCAAACAGATCTTTCTGGCTCACATACTCTCTGCCGTGCTGAACCGCATTAATAGCGGCTTCGTTAATCATATTCGCAAGATCCGCACCTACAGCACCGCTAGTAGCAAGCGCAATGGCATCCAAATCTACACTTTCGTCCAAATGTACATCCTTTGCATGTACTTTTAATATTTCTACTCTTCCTTTTAAATCAGGTTTATCTACAATAATTCTTCTGTCAAAACGTCCGGGACGCAGAAGGGCTTTATCCAGAATTTCGGGACGATTGGTAGCGCCCAGCACCAGAATACCCTTGGATGTATCAAAGCCGTCCATCTCGGAAAGAAGCTGATTCAAAGTCTGCTCACGTTCCTCATTACCGCCGCCATATTTACTGTCACGGCTCCGCCCAATAGCATCTATTTCATCGATAAAAATGATACAAGGCGCATTTTTGGTAGCTTCTTTGAACAAATCTCTTACCCTGGATGCACCCACACCTACATACAGCTCAATAAAATCCGAACCGGAAAGAGAGAAAAACGGAACCTTCGCTTCACCTGCCACCGCCTTTGCAAGCAGTGTCTTTCCTGTTCCGGGAGGTCCCACCAGGAGAGCGCCCTTGGGAAGCTTAGCGCCAATCTTGACATATTTGCCCGGATTGTGCAAAAAGTCCACTACTTCCTGTAAAGACTCCTTCGCCTCATCTTCTCCTGCCACATCCTTAAAGGTAATACCGGTTTCCCTCTGCACGTAAACCTTGGCGTTACTCTTTCCAACCCCCATGGGCCCGCCGCCTTTCGACATCTTGCGGAACAGGAAGCTTAAGAGCACCCACATGAGCAGGAAAGGAAATACATAAGACAGCAGGAAACTGATAACCGCACTGGTTCCATCTGCCACCTGCCCCTTTACCTCCACGTCATACTCTAAAAGACGGTTGGTCAAGGTATCATCATCTTCTATCTTACCGGTATAGTAACTCATCATGGAATTCATGCCATACAGATATAGGACCGGAGACTGTTCTTCCTTATCCACTCTGGGCTTAATATAAACCCTGTCGGTTCCAATCACAACAGATTCTACCTTTTGTTCTTCCAGCATCTGAATAAATTCATTGTACGAAATCTCTTTCTCAGAATCCCCAGTTAGTATTTTGACAAAGGTACTGACCAAAAGGAGCGACAAAAGCGCCGCAATCACAAACATAATGATGCTTTGTTTTCTCGGATCTCTACCGGATCCGCCAGATCCATTGCCACCGCTGTTATTATTGTTGGACGGACCACTGCCGCTTCCGTGACCGCCGTCATACTTGTTCAAATTGTTATCGCTCATTTAATTATTTACTCTTTCCTTTTATTGTTGGTTCACTGGTCAAATCCACGCCCAGTTTTTTGAAGGTCTTAATATCTACTTCCGAGAGCATCACAGAAGTGTGCACCTGACACCCCTTCAGCTTCGGAAGCTGCTCCAATGCCTTCCTTGCATTTTTATCATTTAAAGCAGAGACGGAAAGTGCAATCAAAACTTCATCTGTGTGAAGCCGCGGATTTTTTCCTCCCAGATATTTAGTCTTTAATTCCTGAATGGGCTCAATCGCCTCAGGCGAAATCAGATGCGTGTCGTGATCCACACCTCCCAGATACTTTAACGCATTTAATAGCAGCGCTGCGGATGCTCCCAAAAGATCTGTAGTCTTAGAGGTGATAATGCATCCGTCGGAAAGTTCTACTGCCGCGGTGGGAACTCCCAGTTCCTCGGCGCGCTTATTGGCGGCAACCGTCACCTTTCTGTCATCCGTCGTAATTTTTGCCTGTTTCATCACAAGCTCTATCTTGTAGACATCGTTTTCTTTTGCTTTTCCTTTGATGACATCATTCATTGCCGTATAATAACGCCGAATAATTTCCATATAAGATGCTTCACAGCACACTTCGTCATCCACAATACAGTTCCCCGCCATATTTACGCCCATATCTGTAGGCGATTTATAGGGGTTCTCCCCATAAATCCCCTCGAAGATTGCATTTAGCACAGGGAAAATTTCTATGTCACGGTTATAATTAACTGTAGTTTCACCGTAAGCTTCGAGATGAAAAGGATCAATCATGTTAATGTCATTTAAATCGGCCGTAGCTGCCTCATAGGCAAGATTGACCGGATGCTTTAAAGAAATATTCCAGATCGGAAACGTCTCATATTTGGCATATCCGGCTTTGATTCCCCTCTTATTATCATGGTAAAGCTGGGACAGGCAGGTCGCCATCTTTCCACTTCCCGGTCCCGGCGCCGTGACTACCACAAGCGGTCTGGTCGTCTCAATATATTCGTTTCTTCCATAGCCCTCATCACTGACAATCAGCGGTATGTTAGACGGGTACCCTTCTATTGCATAGTGGAGGTACACTCTCACTCCCTTTTTCTCCAGTCTTTCCTTAAAATCGGCAGCCCTTGTCTGACCTGCGTAATGGGTCAGCACCACACTCCCCACATAAAGACCGCGGCTATCAAACTCCTTCATCAGTCTATGGACATCTTCATCATAAGTGATTCCTAAATCACTGCGTATCTTATTCTTTTCGATATCGGCAGCATTTATTACAATTACAATTTCTGCCCTGTCCGAAAGCTTCATCAGCATACGCAGCTTACTGTCAGGTTCAAAGCCCGGAAGGACTCTGGATGCATGATAATCATCAAACAATTTACCCCCAAATTCAAGATACAATTTATCCCCAAATTTATTAATCCGCTCTTCGATATGCTCCGACTGCATCTTTAAGTACTTTTCATTGTCAAATCCCATTCTCATAAGTTTAGACCGTTCTCTTTCCTAAATTAAAACTCCTTATTTTTATCCAAATTTCAAATATCGTTTTTAATTGTAGCACAACCCCATCAATTATTCCATAAAAAAGAAATGAACTAATATCAATTTTTTATTAAAAGCCCTTATATTCTCATTGACATACAAAACTGCCGGTGCTAAAATTCCTATATCAAACAAACAGGCAAAGGTGCTATGAGTAAGGCTCATAGTGCCCTTTTTTTATTTACACTTCAGAATGGAGGAAATTATGGCAGTAAAATATGTTTTTGTAACCGGCGGTGTCGTTTCCGGCTTAGGCAAAGGAATTACAGCCGCTTCTTTGGGAAGATTATTAAAAGCGCGGGGATATAAGGTCACTATGCAAAAGTTCGATCCTTATATCAATATCGACCCCGGCACCATGAATCCAATTCAGCACGGCGAGGTATTTGTCACAGACGATGGAACGGAAACGGACTTAGACCTTGGTCATTATGAACGGTTTATTGACGAAAACTTAGACAAAAATTCTAATGTGACTACCGGAAAGATTTATTGGTCTGTTCTGCAGAAAGAGCGGCGGGGCAATTATGGCGGCGGCACCGTGCAAGTCATTCCCCACATCACCAATGAGATCAAAAGCCGTTTTTACCGCAATTTCACAGATGTGGACACCCGGATTGCCATCATAGAGGTGGGCGGCACCGTGGGAGACATCGAGAGCCAGCCTTTTCTTGAATCCATTCGCCAATTCCAGCATGAGGTGGGGCATGAAAATGCCATTTTAATTCATGTCACCCTAGTTCCTTATCTGAAAGCTTCCCAGGAAATGAAGACCAAGCCCACACAGGCAAGTGTAAAGGAGCTGCAGGCATGGGCATCCGCCCCGATCTCATCGTCTGCCGCAGCGAACATCCCCTGGATCAGGGTATCAAAGATAAAATCGCCCTTTTCTGTAACGTACCTAACGACCATGTATTACAAAATCTGGACGTGGAATATCTGTACGAGGCTCCCCTTGCCATGGAGCAAGAGCGCCTCGCCCAGGTTGCCTGTGAATGCCTGCACCTAGCATGTCCCGAACCAGACCTTGCCGATTGGAAGGCAATGGTGGAAGCCCTCCGTACTCCTACAGGGGAAGTCACGATTGCAATCGTGGGAAAATATGTACAGCTTCATGATGCTTATATCAGCGTCGTGGAAGCTCTGAAGCACGGCGGCATTTCAAACCGCGTTACCGTCAATATCAAGTGGATTGACTCTGAGACCGTGACAGCAGAAACTATAGAAACGCTTTTAGACGATGTGGACGGCATCCTTGTCCCTGGCGGCTTTGGTTCCCGGGGCATCGAAGGAAAAATCTGCGCCATTACATACGCACGGACCCGCAAAGTTCCATTCTTGGGGCTGTGCCTTGGCATGCAGTTGTCCATCGTAGAATTTGCACGCAATGTGATTGGCTTTAGTGATGCCCACAGCATTGAGCTCAATCCCGGAACTACCCATCCCGTCATTGCCCTCATGCCGGATCAAAATGGCGTAGAAGATATCGGAGGAACCTTGAGGCTCGGTTCTTATCCCTGCATCCTGGACAAGTCATCAAAGGCATATGAATTATATGGTGAAGAAACCATCCATGAGCGGCACAGACACCGCTATGAAGTGAATAACGATTATCGGACCGTGCTTACAGAACATGGCATGAAACTGTCAGGCATTTCACCGGATGGACGTATCGTGGAAATGTGCGAATTGCCGGATCATCCTTTCTTCTTAGCGACACAGGGACACCCGGAGCTGAAGTCCAGACCAAATAGACCCCATCCCCTATTTAAGGGGTTTGTCGATGCTGCCTGCAAAAAATAAGAAGCGCTGATTAAGTCATCGCTTCCTTAGATGAATATTGTCATGTAAAGCGGCATAGTGATTTTGGTGTCACTGACTCCCATATTGCCTGCAACCAGCTTGTAGGCATAGGGAGAGGCATATTCTGTAATAAAAGTATTCAGTGAAACTGTCGCTCCCCTTTTTGCATTCTTAAAATAATTAAGCGTCATTCCCTCTTCATCAGCATATCAAATACCAGGTTTTCATATATGCCGCCTTTTGCCGGTCCAACCAGTGTATCCTTCAGCAGGGCGGTCTGAGTTTCATATCCGTAAAGTGCAGTCAGCAGACCGATATCCGTCACATATGCTTCAAACTACTCCGGCTTTTCATAGGCAGCAAGCGGAAATTGCGGTGTAGAAACATTGGCACACAGCTTGATTTTGTATATTCTTTTGCAAGCTGCCTAGGGATAGAAAGATAGCAGTCACTGATTTTCTGCCGGGTCGTCGCAGATGCATAATGCTTAATATCTTCCCGGTAACTTTATCATCCACTTTTTCTTTTCGTTCAAAATATTCTTGCAGAGCCGTAATGGCATCCGGCGCTTTCCAACTGCCCAAAGAAACTCCTCAAAATCATATCTTCCTTTCCCATAATACCTTCGCAGGAGATATACACAATGCTTCTGGCGTAGGAATACACCAACTCGAAATTTCCTGCTTTATTCATTTTTGATTTGGAATAAAAGCATGATTTCGTTTGACACCTATAGGCTTGTTTTGATTGCTATTGATTTAGCGTTTAGATATGTTGTAGAATATTGAAATTTATGCTTTGAGAAAAGTATAGCATGAGATGGGGGCATGTGAAATATTTTTTAGCGAAAAAATGGCAAAATGCACAATACAATATCTTTGGTTGTATTCTGACAATTAAGTAGAAAAGTACATTATGTAGTTAAAGAATATAGATAGCATACTTAAAATATTTTCAAATTTTCTTTCTTATTATTTTGAGTTATTTAATAAATAAAGGATAATCTGGTATTATCCTTCATTTCTCCTCACCAACCGCCACCCCGCATCCCCTACCGCCATGAGAAATATCACCCCATGAGCAGCCAATACCGCCAAGGCATACTCCGTTCTTCCAGCCCCCGCGAATGCCATCTCCACCACAAGTTCCACCCCATACAGAAACTTCGCCCTCTTCCCGAAGCGGGCTTTCTCATTTTCTGTAATAGGCTTGTTCTTTACCGGGATGGGGACCTTCCAAAATACATAAGGCAGCATGACTGTCTCTGCCCAAAGCAGCCACTTGCCAAAGCTCATGGCGCCGGCACATCTGACTGCTGCCACAGCTGCTGTAAGCAGTGCCGCCGACATAAGGAAGCAGCCTATGCTTGTCTTTGCGTGGTACCCGCCGGCATATCCCCTGAGCAGGAAATATGCCAGCGAAAATACCAGTACAATTCCACAGGCATGGAATGAGACAGCAATAACAATTGATGTTGCAATGTTTATGCAATATTCCATCAGCATCTGATAACCATATTGATAAACATTGCGGTCCTCTTCCTTGAGAAGACCTTTTTGAATCTGATAGCTGACGATCTTATATGCCAATGCTTCCAGCATAAGCGTTATTTAAACTTCCTGAATTTTTCAGCTTCCTCGGGAAGTTTAGGCTGATGCAGGAACCAGTAGCAACATTGCTGGAAATTTGCAACTACCATCAACAATGCCAGACTGTTTGCTACTCCCCAAAATTTCTTTTCTTTCAATGCGCTCAACATTTTCTTCATGACTTTCTCCCTCCAATTTTCTAATTACTGTAATAAATACAATTATTGCGACATCATTTTACAACTTATGCACATTCAGAACAGAAACTTCGTGATTTTTGTCGTTTTTTACGCAATTTTTGCAAAAAAGAACTGTAGGGTCTTGCCTTTCCCCACAGTTCCTTTTACTTTTTAATCCTTTCATCTTCCCTCACTGGAAGAACCACCAGTGAACTAAATACTCCTTTTTCATAAAAGCTATGCAAAAATCCTCCATATCCTGTAACAATCTGCTTCACATTCTGGATTCCAAATCCATGCCTTCGCTTATCTTCCTTGCTGGTTATGAATATCCCGTCTGTCTGCCGTATTTCATCCTTGTAATTATTTACGATTTTCATGACCGAAAAGCTGCCATCATTTTGCGTGTACATGTATATCTTCACATAACCGTTTGCACAGCCTGATGCGGCTTCCATGGCATTGTCTATCAGATTCCCCGTGACGGCAATCAGGTCTATATCCTTTATCTGCCTCACCATAAACTCCGGCTCCACGGTGATATGTATGGCAATTCCTTTCTGCCCTGCCTCTTTCCTCTTCTCGTTTAAGATTGCATTCAGGAGCCTGTGTCCGCAAAAAATCACCGTCTCCGTATCGGCAGCCTGTATCTTTAACTCTGAGACAATTCCCAGAACATCCTTATCATGATTTTCAGCCGCTGCCTCTCCGATTGTCTTTAAGTAATGATGGAAGTCGTGAATCAGACTGGCATGCCGTTGGTTCATCTCCTCCACCTGCTCGTAATACCGCTCCTCCATTTCCATTCTGGCTATCATCAGCTCCTGCTGACGGAGCCTTTCTGTTGTAGATGAGTACCTGTCAAATACATAAAACGTAAGAACGCTTCCCACAATTGCCAGAATGCTGCTGAAAATTAGCAGCACCTTTCCGATTCCCATGGAAGCAAAATCGATGTTCAAATATGCAATCGCTATCATAATTCCCATCATTGATACCGGGACTACGATATAGAGCATCAGATTCTTCAAGTTCATCTTGTTGCTTGTATTCTTCGGGATTCTTTTCACCACATTGAAGAATATAAAGGACAACAGCTTGGCGCAGAGCAGGGAATAAATTGTAGAAATAGGATTTTTCTGTATATCACTCATGGAAAAATCTGAAGGAAGCGAGAGAAGGACAATCGCGATAAATTCACTGCCCGACATGATTGCTGTCGCCATGACGTAATAGACGATCCGCTTGAAGAAGCCGCCGTAGAAAGCGCAAAAAAGAATAAGCAGGTAAATCACCTGCATAGCAGTAATATTGATAACTGAATTGTTCAGCGCATTGACGATGAACACGCAGGCAGAGCTCCCCAAGACAATCAGGACCCTCTTATGCTTCTCGCTTAACGTTTCTTTTAATGGGAAAAAGGAGGAAAAGAAATCAAACATCAGATACACTTCAAAGATGCAGACAAAGACCTGCACCAGTCTATACATTTCGCCCAATTTATCTCACCTCTTGTATTTTGCTGCCATAAATCTCGCAAATACGTTTTGAAATTCCTTAGACCGCGACCTTGCAATCGTCAGCGTCGTTCCGTCCGACAGCTTTACGCTCTGTACATCCATTCCCACTATATATGCCATATTTATGATATAACTGTTATGTGCCCTCACAAACCCACAGCTCTCATTGAGTGTTTCATAAACAGCATTCAGACTCATTCCAGTCCGTAATGTCTCATTGGGAAACTGCTTTTTTAACTTTCCGCAGGCAAATACTTCACTTCCCCCGTACCTGATTGCAATATACAAAATCGATTCGGGGTAGACTCTGATTTGCTCCTTTCCGGCACTGTATTTGCACATAATGTAAGGATAACTCTTCTGTTCCTGCATCTTATCTACGATATCCTTCATTTCCTGCAGCATCTCATCGTCTGTATATCTTTTCAGCAGATATCGGTACGGCGACACCCTAAAGTGCTCTGCCGCAGGTTCCACTTTCCCTGTGCAGAATACAAGGAGCATATTTCTGTCAATATCCCTTAATTTTCTTGCCGTCTCATAACCATCCATACTTCCCATCTGGATATCCAGTATGACCAGATCAAAATCTATTGATGTGCTAAAAAGAAGTTCCTCACCGGAAAGGAACTCATAAAACAATACGGTGCTTTCATCCATGCCTTCTATTTTCAAAAGCATCTTTTTCAAAAAGACGATGTAATTTATATCGTCCTCACATATCGCTATTCTGTACATATTTCATCCCCGTGTACATTTATCTTTTGTATTCTTATCGTGTATTAATGCTGATTCCTGCCCCTATGTTCCAGCATGACATCCAGCACATCAAAAATCCTATTCTGCTCCTCCTTGGGAAGACTGCCGATTTTTTCCATGTATTCTGACATTCGGACCTCATATCCTCTGTTTATGACACCTTCCAGAATCTCATCTGCGGTAGCGCCCAGCGCATTAATGATCCGCACAAGCGTTTCCAGCTTGGGAACCTTTTCACCCCGTTCTATCATACCGATATATGTACCAGTCACTTCCGCCTTGCCTGCCAGAATATCCTGTTTCCAAGACTTTGCAAGACGTTTCTTTCTAATGTTTCTGCCAATACTTGACATATCCATACAAACCACCCCCATCAGTTATTTTGGCATACAATTAGTTTATCCTATGAAGCCTATGTTATACAGGAACCACAGGGAAGTCGTATTAACCATTGGTTTATATGCCATGCATTTTATGGATTATCAAATCGAATTAAATTATATTTTTCAATATAATCGTTGATTAAAGATTCGGCATAATTTAGCGCCGTCGCATAACCACACTCCTGCAAATGCTGGCATGCAAGTACATAATTTTCACATCCTATCACTGATTCGTAACGCAGTCTTCTGCTTCCCTCCATCCGCCTCGTGGCAATATAATCATTGTGATCCAAAATAGACTGCTCCCAGCTTTCATATGCCCGCCACTGTGTCTGATCGACGGTATAATAGCTGCCATCCTCGCGCTGCTCCACCGCTTCTTTTATATAAATCCTTCCTGTCCATCCATTTTTCTTTATGCCGAACAAAGCATTGGCTTTTTGCGCCAGCTCCGAAGTTCCCCTTGCAGATTCCTTTATTGCCTGCGCTGCCACCACAGATGGCAGCATGATTCTTCGTTCCTCCCAATCCTTTTGGGCAATCTGCCCCACATATTCTTCAAAAGACAGATTATCCGTTTCCCCACTACCACAAATGCCGTCTGCAATCGCCTTCGCCGCTGCATCTTCGCCTCCTGCCCTTCCATATGTATCCACATCTTCTTGATTGTCACAAAAGCATACTTCCACCAGCATAGCCTTTGCTTTCGTCCCGCGAATGACATATAAGTGATTCCCCTTTTTAATCCCCCTGTTTATAAATCCAAGATTAGCAAGATTGCTGCAGATACAAAGCGCTTCCTTGTATTGACGTCCATCATAAGTAAAAACTTCCACCCCTTGACCAGTATGCATAATAGAAGCATTAAAATGGATGCTGATAAACCAGTCTAACTCCTGGTTATTTGCAACAGCTGCCACTTCCATTAGATATTGTTTTTGCGATTGTGCCCGATCCACCGTGCAGTCTACTGCTTCAATCCCTCTTTCCTTTAGCAGCTCCATTAAAACATGTCCAACACGCCGTGTGTGCTCTGATTCCGCTATCAGTCCATTGGTCCCGCTGCCAGGTCCGCTGACGGTATGCCCACAGTTTATTCCAACTCTCATAATGCACCCTCTTTCACTGTGTTTTCAGTTCCGGCAGCCCCGCAACAGAAGTAAGTAAGGAAAGCACACCCGCCAGCAACGCTGCCGATACAGTCATCATCCAGTTTACATCCCCTAAAACCACTGCCGTGCCGATTGTTGCAGCCGCCGTCTGTGCCATGGTCTTTACCGCCCTTATGCCTGCTGCCTTCATCCAATTTATTATCTTTTCATTCTTCATAGTCTTATTGTCCTCCCCTAAAATAAAGTCAGCACTGCCGTCATGACGGCGCCTACGATACTGCCTGTCAGCGCCGTTATGATTGCCGTCTTGACAAGCTTTCCCGTCTCTGCCGGTACCCGCTCTAATGCTTCCAGCCTTTCCCCCTGCCGGTTCAGCTCCTGCAGCATATTTTCCATACTGACCGCCATCCTATTTACCGAGATAGCAAGTTCCTGTATTGCCTTACTCTGCCCTTCCAAATCGTTGACCCGATATTTAAGGGATTCTATGTCGTGCTCGTGAACCTCTATCCGCACCGCAATCTCCGCTTCTCCCATGCCGTACACCCCTTTCTTTTTGTTTCTATTGATAATGAGTGGGGTTTTAGAAAATAGTAAATAGGTTCAGAGATCTTTTTATTTTATTCAGCGCCCGGTTCTTTAACTGGTTTACTGCCTGCCTGGATTTGCTCGATAACCTGGCAATTTCCGCAGTCGTATATCCTTCTATATAAAGCTGATAAATGACCTGACATTCATTGTCATTCAGCACTTCCCTAAGCCCAAATTCCACAAACAAGTCTGTCTCGTCCTCTGTCGCAGATTTTGCATCCACATAATACATCTGCTCTTCCGTGAGATCCGATAATGCAACTTCATTTTTATACTTGATTATTTTTGTAATTGCCTTTTTATAATAATTTTTGATAGATACATTTATGTATGACACGATAATCTCATCTTTGGTACAAATCAATTTTTTTAAATTAAGCGACTTGATCAATCCGATATAGTAAAGCATCAAATCCTCATAAGCATCCTCGTAATTTAGCTTTGCCGCGTACTTCTTCAGCAGCGGCTGGAACCTTTCAATTAATTCTGTCATTGCGTTTTGGTCGTTACTTTGTACACTGCTTATTAATTCGTACAGCATATCTATCCACTCCTCCTTATTTTTTTTAAAGAGGAGCTTTATTTTATATGTAAACATAAAAAATGCTTTTTTGACAAAAAATTGGATTTTGGTCAGAAAGTACGTGAAATTTGTATTATCGATAGCTCTTTTTGATGTAGTTGGGTATTTTTTGTCAGGATTTGGGCATAAAAAAACGCCACCCTTGAAGTGACGATTTTTCTATCTGTATTAGATTATATTATTCAAATACCTTTTGATATTAGATAAATTGGATAAATTTATATTATACTCTTGAGAAATGAGATTATAATACACAGCAATATGTTGTTTATCAATCATCGCGTTACACAGCTCACCTTCTCTATATCCTTCCCTTGCTTTTATATAAGGGCTTTCCCGATGACAAATTTCTTCTAATGCTTTTGCACTATATATATCAAAATAATATTTTTTTACAGCTTCCAGAACCTTTACCTCATTTTCCTTAAATTCGGTTATTTCTGCTATTTGGGGCAATGGCATATATTTAAATTTTTTAAAGTACTCATAAACCTTCGGATAAACTGCGCCATGAACCCACGCCTGACAATTATCATCAAACATTTCTTCACCTAATAATACAGTGCTCCAGCTTTGCACAAAATATAATAATTTCTGCAAAGCCAAATGAGTAATAGGCGCTTCCTCCGAAGACCGTGCTAAAAACCAGTTAACAACATCAAATATTTTCCCATGAGTTTCTTTCAAATTATTTAGTTGATAAGCCACACTACTTTCAGCCTTTTTTAGTGCTTTTTTCTCCTTTTCCCCTTCCCCTGCTTCTTCGCAAAAGTTTTGCAATAACATTTGAAAAATATAAGGATTCCTTAATTCTTTAAGTCTATCGCTATTATAGCTGTTCGGCGTATAATTCCCTCCGATATATCTCGTAAGAGTTATTTCCCCCCAGCCCAATAATTTACTTAAAAGCTTTTGACTAACATTGTAAAGTTCCAATATTTCTAATATTTCTTCACGTGTTATGATATTTGTTTGCTCACGTATTTTTTTGTTTGCCTTCTCCGCAATTTCTCTTTCAATTTCTTCATCATATATAGGAGCTCCGCATATTTCGCAGAACGGAATGTTAACCAGCATTTCAAAATGATATCCATTCCCTTCATATTCTCTAATTACACTTTTTAACTCATATGTATTTTTTGCTCCGCATTCAATGCATAATTTATTGTTCATTTGGCCGCTCCTTTCTTCTTTTCTTTCATTTGTATTTAATCCTTAAAATTAATATATATATTTTATGTATATTTCCTTGGCAGAATTTATCTGCCAAAGAAATAAATATAATTTTCAAAAGTAGTATTCGGTTTATATTATAATTTTATTCTTTATAAGGAAATTCTAACTTTCCATTTTTGTATTCAGGCTCTTCCGGATGAAACGACATAATTAATAAAATTTCGCCTTTTATCATTTTGATTTTTAATTTGACATATAATCTTTCATCTTTGTCAACCATGTTTTTGGTAATTCCAAAAATCCAAAATTGTTCATTTTTGAATTTTTGATTATTATCGTCTGCTGTATAACTGTAATTTGCAGTTTGAAGTTCACAGACTACTTTTTCCATATCTCTTTGCGTAATTCCTGTTTCTGACATATAGGTCAGCGTCTTATTAACTTTGCCTTTCCACGGCATATTATTAATTTGAACATTTCCTTTTAAGATTATGTCTTTTGCATGAGAAAGAAATTCTTGAACTTCTTTTTTATCTTTTTGGTATTCTGCCATACGGCACCTCCTCTCTCGTACACACCTTACCATAGGCGCCAATGAAAGTATCATTGATACTATAATTATAATATATTTTTTTTATTTGTCAACTTTTTGGTATCATTGATAGTTTCCAAAGCTATGAGGTGTAAATTATATCATTACACTTTCACAAAATTTCTTTACATCATTCTCAAACAGGCAATAATCTATTTTGCCCCTCTTTGAAATGGCTTTTACAGATTTTAATATGTTATTTATGATTAATTTCTTTTTACCCGAAATATCTGAATTAACATATTCTTCATAATCAATCTGTAGACTTACAGATGCAAAGCCATATCGAGGCTCACACTTCTTATGTTCCTTACAAAGACCTTTTTCTATAACTGATGACGGTGCAATAATTGGCACTATACCAATAATGTTTATTATATCACTATATTTTTTCCGTTTCATAACATCAGCTAATTGCCTGCACATCCAATATATATCATCATCAACACCATACTCTTGTGTATAATATGATGGTGAATTAATGTTCAAGTCCATTGCCAACCTCCATTTACTACCATAAATATATACTCCAAATCAGCTTAATCTTCATCACAATATTCCATACATTTTTACATTTTTTCAATTATCAAATCTATAGAATTTTCTTCTATCGAATTATATTCATCAAAATGAAAGTGGGTTCCCTTTTTTGCTTCCTCCTGTGCCAAGGCAATCAAATGATTCGCCAAAGAAAGCAATCCTTCTCTATTTGCTGAAATCAGTATTTCTCTATTTCTTTGTTCTACTTTAATGCTATAGCCTTCTTCCCATTTCAATTGCATTCCCTTATTTTTTTGACTGATTTTTCCATACATACCACTTTCCGATACAAACTTTACGTTCATGTTAACATTTTACACAGCATGCCAGCTCAAGCAGCTTCTTTTCTTACAGATATAAAGAAAGGTTCCCTCCATCAAACGGTATTCCCCACCCATTGCCTTCGGCATACTTATATATTTTAAAATGAAAACTATTTGGCAACTCAATACCTATTTGTAACGCACTTTTAATACCTTCTTGCAATTTTTCCAATGTATTTGGACTTCCATTCTGTAATCTCGAATACAAGTCTATTGTACCAAGTTCATATATAATGCGTAGCATTTTATTAATCTCTCTGGGGTTCTTTGCATATAATGCTTTAAGCTTTTTTAACTCATTTTGCGTAATAAATTCAATTTCCTCTGCATCATCCTCCATAACGCTCTCTGGCATATATTCCGCAATTTCATACATCCAATCATCCAAATATTCAATGCATGTATATTGCCATAACCTTTCCAATACCCAACTCCAATCTTTTTTTTCGCAGTTAAAATGAACTAAAATCTTCTCAAATATGCATAATAAATATGCCATCCTACCGCGTATTGATATTTCTTTAAAATCCATATTAAAGTCCTTTCAATCATTACGTTTGCCCAAACACCATCTTCTATCAGAAAAGTCATAGGTATCCTATAGTGTATTTGCTTCAAGATATCCTTTTTCCTGCAATTCAAAAAATTCAAACTATTTCTAAATCATCAAGATCTATTTCTGGGATATCTTTAACTTGCCAATTGTTATCCACCATTGTTTTAATAAAATTTCCGTCTAACTCCAGATGGTATTTTTTTACATAATAAGCCAAATCACCAGGCCACAGCCAAATACCATCTGTTAACATGTCTGGACAGCCAGAAATCCCATTGTCTGGATTAATAATATCTTTTGTTATACCGCCACATGCTGCTAACACCCTACCCCCTTTCAAATAGTTAATTATTTTTTCTTCTAATCCGCTCCTTTCTCTTACGGATTTTAGAATAGATGGATCATTTTTACCTCCATGGGGCATCTCTTTATAAAATCCTAAACGTTGTAACTTCATACTTGTCTCCCTTACACACTTTAATAATTTTTACTTTCCATTTTTATATAGGAAATCACATAGCAAAAATATTTAATCTAAATTATCAATATCCAGTAAGTCTTATTTAGCATCCCTGTCTTCTTGCAATTCCATAATGCTATTATAAACTTTGTTTCCTGCCATTAACATCCTTTCAATAATCGCATTAGCCAAAACATCATCTTCTATTAAAAGGAACATAAGCTCACCTTCCTTTATTAACCATATGCTTTTTCCTCCTTCCTCATCTAGCAAAACATATTTTTCTCTATCCTCCTCCCAAATGTAGGAATATTCAATTAATTTATCCATAGTCACCCTCCAAGCAGCCAATTTTCATTAATTCCATTCATTTTATCGCTATATAAAAGGCTACATCCAAATATCCCTTTCTATCTATTATAACCGGGGATAATTGCTTACCTAAAAAAACAATTATCCCCAATATTATACTTATATTTAGAATTGTAGCTTCTTCATCACAGCCCCTACTAGGTACTATTGTAAAATAAAGTTTTGAAGACCTCTTAAAGTCATAGTAGCTTTTATTGAGCTATCAGTCTGTCATTTTACTTACCCTTTTTCTTCTTTTTTGTCTTTGATTTTTTTACTCCTCCCCAAGACAATATGGATAATTCAAGATCAATGCCTAATTGGGCAATTTTGCTTAGTGTCATTGCAGATAACATATAACCAATCTGAGCATAATCTGATTGAACATAACATTTAATGTAAACACAAGCACTTGCATTCAAATTTTTTAAAAACACTTCATAATCCATTAATTTATTTAATAAGGCAATGAGAGTTTTATCAGGATTATATTTTCCACTCATTTTCTCATCAAATCTAATAAAATCATATTGTATTTCTCCTATTACGCTATTGATTATTTCACCCTTCTTTCGTTTTTCAGATGCTGTGATTTTTAACGTATCTGCAATTAAATCTAAATCCAAATCATCTCCTTTTATAATCAGACTGCAATAACCACTATTTGGCATACCAACTCTCCTCTCATGAAATTTCCGGTCAGTGCCTCAACAGCCGTACCAGCTACATAAAAAGCCGTACTCGCCAATCCACCTGCGACGTTGTAAGCATATTCTGTCTGTGTTGTTCCGTTTTCAAGGTTCTTCCCCAGCGTCATATGATTGGTCACATCAT
>BLLW01000005.1 GCA_011959285.1 Lachnospiraceae bacterium
TTCTCAAATCTATCCTCTCCCAAATATCTAAACGCCGCCAAATGATCCTTCGCAGTCTGATGAATAGGCGATAACTCCGCTGCACCTGTTATCAAATCCGGACCTTCAAAGTAAAAACTATCGGAAACTGTTTTCAAAAAATTTTCAATCGAGCATCCTGCTTCCGTTCCAAATTGATTATGGTCACCTTCAACACCACCTTTAACAACTCCGTCTACGATATCAAGATTGGAATTTCTAATTGTAATATTCTGCAATGATGTACAACCATCAAAGTATGAAATTGGTATTTTCCCATTTTCTTCATTACGTATAGTGCTCCACTCTTTTCCAAGCGGGTATTCTTGTTTAAATCCTTCTGGAAAATCCATAGACACAAGGCTGGTACATCCTTCAAAAGCATTATAACCAATCACATTTAAACTTGGATTCAACCCTTCAGGCATCAATTCTATCTTGGTCAATCGTTTGCAGCCTTGGAAACAATAGTCACCAATTGCTTCAACATTAATCGGAACCGTAAATATTGTCAGTGCCTCGCATCCCATAAAAGCATCTTTTCCGAATGATTTAATCTCCGATCTTGGAATCATATTAAAAGATGTCATATTCGTGCATCTAGCAAACGCCGCGTTACCAATAGTATTTAAACCATTGTTCAAAGATACAGACTCAATACCTGTACATCCATAAAAAGCATAATCACCGATTCCAAGCATAGAATCACCGATTGTAATATGATGAATTTGCGCTTTACCTGCAAATACCCCTTTTGAGGGATCAGAACTACTAACAACACCTCCCACCTTCCAACTGCTGCCGCTAGTATCTCTCACTAAATATTGCCTTCCGATATATTGAACTGTAGCATTACGAAGTCGATAATATTCAGGTTGACTTGCAAGATAAAAGTACTGTGGCTCATTCGGATTGTCAACAGCATCAGCCCTTGGCATAACTGAAAGTGCAACAGTAGAAGCATTTTCCAAATTATCTGCCATAACAGTGTCTAATGTTTTTTCAATAGTCTCTGCTTTTAATCCACCTTCTACCGTTTTTCCTATTATTTCTTCATATTTTTCCGCCTCTGACTCTTGCTGTATCGAATCCAATTCATCTATCGATTCCTTCGGCTCCGCTGTCGGTGTTGCCGTAGGAACATCTGTCGGTTCTGCTGTCGGTAATAAAATTGCTGATGGTGTAGGTAGTGATGTTGGCTCTGGCGCAATTGAAATTCCATTGTCTCCTTCAATACCTGACGCGGTCGGATTAGGCGGCACAATCTCAATCCTATCCGTTGGTTCAACCGTATCTTCCAACATTGGAAACATGCTGGGACTGGGACTCGCCACAGGTTCAGGTGTTTCCATAATATAAAAAGTATCCGCAGGCAATTCCACTTCATTTGAATATGCATTCGGTTTATACTCAGGATTAGGACCTTTCGAGGAATCCCAATAATATAATTCGTAATCCTCAAAGTCTTTCCATTCATTGTATTCCTGATATGCGCAAGGTCTGAAAGATTCATCATAAACTGGTGTTGTCGCATACTCTGCCTTGGTCACGACACCATTACCGCCGGTTGTCTCAACAACAAACAAAAAAGTGCCATCCTTTTGTTCTTCCATCCCCGGAGTAAATTCTGTCACCACCCGGTCGTTCAGTGCCGGCACTAAGTATACTCTTCCCCCACTCTCACTGACTCTATGTGTTCTTCTCTTATAATAAAGATATTTATTATTTTTGCTGACTGCAACAAATCCTGTATAAGAAGAATTTGCTATGTATTTCCGGTATCCATCAATCTCATTCGGGATATCCAGCTTACCTTCTGGAAGGTTTGTAACATCCGCCTGTAGAATCACTGCAATTTCTGTTCCGCCGCCAGCTGGTGCTACAAAAGCAAATTGATACATACCATCCCCGGTAGAGTAAATCGGTTCGTCATCAGCAATGAATGGAACTTTACTTTGCCATGCTTGAGGTGCCGTTCTTGAATCAACTGATTCATATGCATTCATTGTGCTATCTGTGTAATTTACAACAGCTACTCTCTTCGGATTTTCCTCAATGGTAGCGCTTACATCCGGCACCGGAACCGCCGCAACTGCAATTGAGGTTGCCATCAATAGCGCACCAAACGTCTTTCTAACTTGTCTTTTTAATTTTCTGTTTTTCTTTTTTACTGCCTTAGTCATTATAGCACTCCTTCTGGTTACTTAATTCTTTTGGCAACTACCACAAACCGTCCATCCTCCTGCGAATGGTCACAGGTGGACAACGTCAGAAGACTGTCGCCGTAATTTGCCACGACACCTGTATCATACAGGCTCATGGCTTCCATTTCTTTCATATAAGAATTAAATTCCTCTTCTGAATTTGCATTAATAAACTGATAATACTTAAAAACAAGGTCATCCTCGCTGTATACCTGGGAGCGAAATACATACATGACCTGGTACGTTGCTTTCTCGTAGATACTGTCAAACTGTATCAGCGAATGTTCCTTGCCGTAAGACTCCTTTGCATACTTTTGGAGCTGCCCGAACATCTGCCCTGATTTCATATGATGCCCATAAATAATCAGATTCGTGGAGACAGGATAAATACTGCAGTCGCAATCGAGAAAAAGACTGCCGTTCTTATCATACTCCTGATTGAAATTATGGTCCAGATAATATTCATTATTGGAGGTCTGCATCACAGGGTAATCTATTATTGTATCGTCAATTTTGAGCCAGCCTATTAGTCTTTTATTTTTTTCATACAATGTTTTGTATTCATCCAGCACATCCGGCAGCATAACCGTGGTCTTATGTATGGAAAAATTATTCGAAGTCTGGCTTGTCGCCGACAGCGCATCGCTTCCTTTAAGGGAAGCCAGCTGGCTATAATCCATGCTGGTCCTGACACTGTAAAAATAATAGATTCCAAAATAGCCAAAACAGAGCACTGCCACCACCGATGCAAGGGCAACTATCAGCCTTCTTTTCTTTTCCTGCTTCTTAAGTTCTGCAAGAATCTGCTTTTGCATATCCGCGTCAAAGTCATTAAAATTCGCCGTTTTTTTGACCTTTTGGGTTTTCTTTTCCTTATTTAATTTTTTTTCTTTGCTTTTTGCTTTTTCTTTTCGCGCCTTAACTGCCTTCCCAGCATTTTCTGCGGTGATCCCCTGCTTTTTTAACTCTTCGATCTTCTCGTAGATTTCATCATCAAAGTCTGTGCCCACAGGAGATTCAAACTGATATGCTCCGCTCTGTAATTCCTTAAATAGATTATAGAGCTGTTTTGGATCATTTAAATTTGCCCGTGACTTGATCGAATCGATTTTCTTCTGGTCACGTACCGCCGCCTCATAATCATCATGAGTGCGAAAGCGCCTCCCCCCAACCGTCAGATTATCTGCCGTCATGGCACATTTCTCCTTTACGCATATATACTTTATTTTACTATATCTCGAAATTAATTCAAGTATTTTATCCAGATATTGTGCAATTTTTTCTTCCAATGAATGGTACTCCCGTTTTTTCCTGCCTTTTATTAATATTTTGATAAACGCAGAAACACATACAAGCTATGCTACATATGATAAACCATAAAACAAAACCTTATTTGGAGGCAATATATGAGTGATTTAACAGCTACAGGCTGCGGATGCGGCACAAGCGCTAACAATGGATGTGGATGTGGAAACAACTCCATTATCTGGATTATTCTTTTACTTTCCTGCTGCGGCGGATGTGGTTGCGGCGGCTCCCTTTTCGGAGGAAACGACAACGGGTGCGGATGTGACAACATTATCTGGATCCTCCTGCTGCTTTGCTGCTGCGGAAATGGCAGTGGTTTCGGCGGCGGATGCGGTTGCGGATGCTAATCATTACCGACAATTCTTTTCATCATGTCTGAAAAGTAGGCTCTGAAAAGAGCCTACTTTTCTGCATACAGAATAATTTAAACACATAAAATATGGAAACAGGTGGAAGGAGCAGTCATGGATTCAAATGAGCACAATAAAGTAATTGCATTTGATACTCTCTTTTGCACCAATCATATACAAATGCTTAAGGTCATACTGCCCTATATGGACGACAAAACCCAAAAGTCCATGGCAATTTATATTAAATTTCTTGAACTCAACTATACAATTGAATACTTTAAAAGACATTCCAGCCCCTTAAGCGGATGCATGGAACGGGAAGCCTCTCCCGACCCCTTTAAAATGTGCTCGGAGCTGCTTCCCTACTGTACTGAAAATGAGAGGAAACAAATCGAACAGATCCGAGGCGTATTCCAGAGCATGGAAATGTACAAAGAGATGTCACGGACCATGGAGATGATGAAGGATTTCATGCCTGATCTATCTTCTTTCGTCAATGCCTTTTCTAATGAAACCGATCCATCCTCTCCACAGGGGGATGACAGCTCTGGAGGCGGTTTTGATATGATGGGCATGCTTATGAACATGCTCACACCAGAGCAAAAGCAGATGTATGAAATGTTTGGAGGTAATCAAAATGCAGAATGATTGGATGAAAGATGAATCTTTAAAAGATATCGACCCATACAAACTTGAATTTCTTCAGGCGCTTGTCTTTGAAAGCAGCCATCTAAAAAAAGAACAGATGCTGCCCTTTCTGATGGCCGTAGCAAAACGCGGGCAAGAAAAAAAGGTGTCTTTCTCTGATAAGGAAATCGATGCCATCGTCGCCGTTTTAAGGAAGCACGCTTCGCCCGAAGAACTGTCTAAAATTGAAAAAGTCATGGCAATGCGTTCAAACAAATAACACCCGGAAGGGGTATCCCTTCCGAGTGTTATTTGCATTTCATAGGAAAGTGCTTCCCATGAAATGCAATTGGATGCGCAGCTTCGCGCACTTTTGTTCTACTGCATTATTTTATCACAAGATTAACGATTCTTCCTGGCACATAAATTTCTTTCACCACATTGCCGGTAAGCTTATCTGCAATGGTTTCCTTTGCCCTTGCAATCACGGCATCCTTATCTTCATCTCTTGCAATCGCCATAGTCGCTTTCGTCTTTCCATTAATCTGCACTGCGATTTCGATGGTAGATTCTATGGTCTTCGACTCATCGAAGTCAGGCCATATACTCTGATAGATTCGCCCCTCAAAACCAATATTCTGCCAGATTTCCTCTGTGATATGAGGCGCAACTGGATTCAGCAGGGTAAGCAGGGTCATAAACTCTCCCCTTGTGACCGCATTCTTCTTATAAAAATCATTGATTAACGCCATCATGGCTGCAATCGCCGTATTGTACTTCAGATTTTCAAAATCGTTGCTCACCTTTTTGATGGTCTGATGCATCTTTACTTCCAGCTCCTTTGAATACCCATCGCCTTCTGTCAGGATATCCTGCAGCTTCCACACTCTCTCAAGGAACCGGCGGCATCCCTTCACGCCGTCCTCACTCCATGCCGCGCTCAAATCAAACGCACCGATGAACATTTCATAAGTACGGAGCGTATCCGCGCCGTAATCTCTCACAATATCGTCCGGATTAACCACATTTCCCCTGGATTTGCTCATTTTTTCTCCGTTAGAGCCGAGAATCATTCCGTGGGAAGTTCTCTTCTTATAAGGTTCCGGGCACGGAACGATTTTTTCATCATACAGGAATCTGTGCCAGAAACGAGAATAAAGAAGATGCAATGTGGTATGCTCCATGCCTCCGTTATACCAGTCAACCGGCATCCAGTAATTTAAGGCTTCCCTGCTTGCAAGCTCCTTATCGTTGGTGGGATCCGTATATCTTAAGAAATACCAGGAAGAACCAGCCCATTGCGGCATGGTATCCGTCTCACGCATAGCTGCGCCGCCGCACTTAGGACAGGAGGTCTCTACCCAGTCTGTCATATGTGCAAGGGGGGATTCCCCGTTATCTGTGGGCATATAACTCTCCACCTCAGGCAGTTCCAGCGGAAGTTCGCTCTCCGGAAGCGCCACATAACCGCATTTTTCACATTTTACGATGGGAATGGGCTCTCCCCAATAACGCTGTCTGGAGAACACCCAATCACGGAGCTTGAAGTTGGTCTTTTTATGTCCGATTCCCTTTTCTGTCAGGAATGCGATGATTTTGTCTTTCGCATCTGCCACAGACAATCCATTCAGAAAATCTGAATTGACCAGCGTTCCCGATGCCACATCGGTATACACGGCTTCATTTACATCCACCGGGCTTCCCGCAACAACTTCAATGATCGGCATATTGAACTTCTTCGCAAACTCCCAGTCTCTCTCGTCATGTGCCGGCACCGCCATGATAGCGCCTGTGCCGTAGGACATGAGTACATAATCTGAAATCCAGACAGGAATTTCTTTTCCATTGACAGGATTTACGGCAGTCAGACCATCCAGCATGACGCCCGTCTTATCCTTTGCCAGCTCTGTACGTTCAAAATCTGATTTTCTGGATGCCATTTCCCTGTAGGAAACCACATCCTCCCAGTTTTTAATGTTTTCTTTGTATTTATCGATAAAAGGATGTTCCGGGCTCATAACCATATAGGTAACGCCAAACAACGTATCCGGTCTGGTAGTATAAACCGTGAGTTTATCCTCCTTATCCTTTAAGAGGAAATCCACCTCTGCACCCGTGGATTTGCCAATCCAGTTTTTCTGGGAAACCTTGACACGTTCTACATAATCCACGCTATCAAGCCCCTCTAAAAGCTTATCCGCATATTCCGTGATTTTCAGCATCCACTGGCTCTTTACCTTGCGGACCACCTCTGCACCGCAGCGCTCACACACACCGTTTACTACCTCCTCATTGGCAAGGCCAACCTTGCAGGAAGTGCACCAGTTAATCGGCATTTCCGCCTTGTACGCCAGCCCGGCATTGAAAAGTTTTAAGAAAATCCACTGTGTCCACTTATAATAACCGGCATCCGTGGTATTGACCTCTCTGTCCCAGTCAAAAGAATAACCAAGGGCGTGCAGCTGTCCCTTAAACCGCTCCACATTGTTCTTGGTCACGATTTTTGGATGAATATGGTTTTTGATCGCATAATTTTCTGTAGGGAGACCAAACGCATCCCATCCCATGGGATAAAGCACATTGTAGCCCTGCATCCTTCTCTTTCTTGCAACAATATCAAGCGCCGTATAGGGTCTGGGATGTCCTACGTGCAGCCCCTGCCCCGACGGGTACGGAAATTCCACCAGCGCATAATATTTCGGTTTTGAAAAATCATCAGAGGTCTTGAATGCCTGCTCAGCATCCCAGATTCCCTGCCATTTTGTTTCCACTTCTCTGTGATTATATGGTGTTGCCATCGTTTCCTCCGTTCCGAGGCGCCTGCCTCTCATTTTGGCATTACAGACCAGCACTAATTTTACCTATATTATGCCAAAATGTCAAGATTTCACATTTTTTAACATAACAATCGGTCCTTACTTACTCAATCCCTCTGACCTCGTGTAATCCGTAACCTTCCAGATACTCCAGCGTAATTGTATCTCCTGCCTGGTATCTCACGATCTGTATCAAAGAAGTGTCCGACAGATTGATATCAAAAATATCTTCTTTGTTTTCCAGACAGATATAATAGTGAGTATTTCCTTCCAAAACAATGGGTGAAATACTTTCAATTCTTCCGGTGACGCTCTTTCCCAAGTCGGCAGCGCTGCTGACGATTCCATTCGTGCTTAAAAGCTCCGTATAATTCTTTTCGCACTCCTGCACGGTATCTCCAATGGCTACCCATTGATATTTCTGAACATTCACCATGGCATATTTCTTCACCAGACCAGCGCCGTCCTTAAGCGCCATAAAGTAAGTGGGTTCATCTGCAATGTTGAGCAGAAGCGGGAACGTGGCGCGATATCCAAGATTCTGCACCTGTCCTTCCGCCGACGACATCGCCGAGTCTTCAATTGCCCCTTCCACTTTGTAATAACGCGTCTCCATGGTGCGCTGATTCATAAGGACAAATCCTACATTGGACTGATCCCCGCTGACACTCGTAACGCCTGTATACACCCACACATCATCTTCCAGTGCAATATAATTATATCCGTTGGTCGACTGCAGGCAGTCCCTCTGTCCCAGCACCGAGTTCCAGTAGCCATGTTTCAGCAGCCCTGAGTAATCATATAAATCAATCAAAAGTTCCGCTGAGTATACCTTATCAATCCATGCCGGAACATCTTCCACAGCGTAATCTATACACTCCCCTGTCTGGGCATTGCACAGCACTACCCTTCCTACCGTCTGTCCGCCGAATAGACCAATGTTGAATTTTTTCACAGGACATACCCAATAAGGCGTTCCCTCCTCATCGATCTCGAAAAAAATCTGTTCGTCAAAAATATAGGTTGGATAATGAAATCTCAAATGCCTGAAAATATTCCGATTAAAATATTCTCCCTTGGAATATCGGATTCCTTCCGCAAGTTTCACACATTCTGTATTCTGGGTGGTCATATCGATCAACATATATGCCGGTATCCCGCTTTTTTGATTGGTCAGCCACTTAATCGGACTTGCATAAGTAAGAGGCGTTACGCGTACCGGCTTTCCCTGATAGTTGATCTGTGTATAGTCATTTGACACCTCGAACTGAGAAACCATATCCACCATACTTCCCATCTTCCTGTTTCCAAGAAGGGCAGCAGAATCTTTGTCCAAAAGAGGGATGGTCTTGTAATCCACTTCCTTTATATCCTCTGTAAATTCCCTCTCCGCAATGGTAAGCAGCTGCTGATACTTCGCCGCATTAAAAAACGGGGAAGACAAAAGTGTTCCAACGAGCAAGACCAAGCAGAGCACAACAAGCATCACTCCCAGAACCTTAAAGCTCAAACTGCTATCTTTTAAGCTGAAACGAAACTGCTCCATTCCCTCCACATTCGTCCTGTGATTTTTCCTGAACTGTTTTGCCAAAACCAGAAACATCAAGACCAAAATCAGGAACAAAAGCGCTTTCCAAGTCCCAGTGGAATGAATGTTGATTGCCGGTATGGTGACATAATAATAGATGCCAAGTGCAGCTATCCCCACCAAAACAATCACCAGGTTTCTTATCAATTTCTTCTTATCCATCATAATCTCCATTCCCGCCATCCCCATATCCTTGGGAACAGCCTATCTCATAGATTATACATTTTTCTTCCAAAAAATACAACAGGATGCTGTATACCCCCATATACAGCATCCTGTTACCTTCTTCTAAAAAGAACAACCCATGATTGATCTTACTCGTCAGAGCCCTCTGCCACTTTTGCTGCTCTTGCGGCAACTTCCTTCTCCTGCACGTCTGAAGGAGCCTGCTCATAACGTGAAAATTCATATTCATATTCTCCCCGTCCGCCTGTCATGGAACGAAGATCCGTACAATATCCGAACAATCCCATCATAGGAACATCGGCATCAACAATCTGCTTGCCGCCCGGTGCCGGATTCATCCCCAGCACCCTTCCTCTTCTCTTATTGAGGTCACCCATGACATCGCCTGTGTAAGCATCCGGCACGGTAACCTTAAGCGATACGATAGGCTCCAGCAGCACGGGATGCGCCTCCATAAATCCCTTCTTAAATGCCTGGATGGTTGCCATCTTAAACGCCATTTCAGAAGAATCTACTGGATGGTAAGATCCATCATAGAGAACAGCCTTTACGCCTACTACCGGATAAGCTGCCATAGGACCCTTTAATACAGATTCCTGGATTCCCTTTTCTACTGCAGGGAAATAATTTTTCGGAACTGCTCCACCTACTACAATCTGTTCAAATGTATATGCCTCTTCCAGATTTCCTGAAGGCTCAAATTTCATCTTAACGTGACCATACTGACCGTGTCCGCCCGACTGTTTCTTATACTTGTATTCTACATCAGAGGTCTTTTTAATGGTCTCTCTGAATGCCACCTTAGGCTGTGTCAGTTCAATTTCTACTTTGTATTCATTTAAGAGCTTGCTGACGATTACCTCCAGATGTAAATCACCCATTCCATAAAGCAGCATTTGCCTGTTCTCTGAATCATTGACATATTTCATCGTAAGATCTTCATGGGAAATCTTCTGAAGTGCCTGTGAAATCTTATCAACATCGCCCTTATTCTTAGGTTTGTACCTCATGTATGTATAAGGCTTCGGCATATCCCACTGTCCGAATTTAATGGTAGTGGCTTTGGTGGACAAGCTGTTTCCTGTCCTTGCCGCCGTGAGCTTTGCAAGAGCGCCGATATCGCCGGCATGCAGCTCTTTTACTTCAATCGGTTTATTTCCCTGAAGCACATAAATCTTTCCGATTTTCTCTTCGATATCCTTGTCAACATTGTAGATTACGTCGTCTGTCTTAAGAACGCCGGAATTGACCTTAATCAAAGAATATTTTCCGATAAACGGATCAACGATAGTCTTCCATACATAAGCTGATTTTGCCTTTGCGAAATCATAATCTGCATGATAAATCTCGTTCGTCTTCATGTTGATACCGGCTACCGTCCTGTTTTCAGGGCTGGGGAAATATTTGATGATATCGTCAAGCAAAGTATACATTCCCTGGCACAGTACATTCGATCCCATGGTCATGGGAACGATGCTGCCGTCACAGACATTGGTTCTAAGCGCTGCTCTTATTTCAGCTTCCGAGAAGGTCTCACCGCTGAAATAACGCTCCATCATCTCTTCGCTGGTCTCTGCCACTGCCTCCATCAAGGTATCGCGGCAGATCTGCAGGTTGGGCTTATTGTAATCAGGAACCTCACATTCTACCACTTCCTTGCCCTGCCATCTGTTTCCTGTTTCTGTAATGACATTTACATATCCTACGAATTTCTCATTTTCACGTATAGGCAGATGGAACGGCGCCATCTTCTTGCCAAACATCTGGGTCATGTCTTCCACTACCTGCCTGAAGGAAGCATTGTCCACATCCATGTTGCTGACATAAATCATACGGGGTAATTTGTATTTTTCACATAAATCCCAAGCCTTCTGGGTTCCCACTTCCATACCGGACTTGCCGTTTACTACGATGATGGCTGCCCCTGCCGCACTGATTGCTTCTTCCACTTCACCGCTAAAGTCAAAGAAGCCTGGTGTATCAAGCAAATTAATCTTGTACCCTTCCCATTCAATCGGAATGACGGAAGTACTGATTGATATTTTCCTCTTCTGTTCTTCCTTGCCGAAGTCACTGACGGTATTTCCATCGGATACTTTGCCCAGTCTCGATGTGATACCCGATAAATATGCCATAGCCTCTGCCAGACTGGTCTTTCCGCATCCGCCATGTCCCAGCAGAACTACGTTTCTAATCTTGTCAGTTGTGTAAATATTCATATATGTCCCTCCATTTTCCGCTTTTTTGGGCATTACGCCAATTATCGACAAGCCAGAATACTTGGCTCCCAAATTCCCATGAGAATATTTTACTAAATTTTTATACTTTGCACAAGCATAATCGTGCAATTTATACACAATTATATTTTTGTTGACTTTCGCGCGTTGAAGTGCTATATTGTGAAAACGAAGGGCAATGACAATTGCCGCGAAAGGAGTCACGCAAAATGATTATTGTAATGAAACCCCATGCTTCCGAAAAAAGCATCCAGGCTGTTGCCAAATATATTGAAGAAAATGGTCTCCAGGTTCACTTATCCCAAGGTGAGGAAGTCACCATCATCGGTCTTGTCGGTGATAAGTCTAAACTTTCCACAGAAACACTGACCATTTTCAAAGATGTGGACCGAATCGTCCCTATAACGGAAAGCTATAAGCTCGCCAACAGAAAATTCCACTCTGAACCCACCACCGTCAAGGTAGGCAGTACCAGCATCGGTCCCGGCAATCTAACGATTATGGCAGGTCCCTGCGCGGTAGAGACCAACGACCAGCTTATGTGTATTGCAAAGGCTGTAAAAACTGCAGGTGCAACCATCCTGCGCGGCGGCGCTTACAAGCCCCGCACCTCCCCTTACTCTTTCCAGGGCCTGGAGGAAGAAGGGCTGAAATATATGCAGGAAGCCGGCATCGCCACCGGTCTTGCCACAATCTGCGAAGTGGTAAGTTCAGACGCCATTGAAGCCGCCGTCAAATACGTAGATATGATCCAAATCGGCGCACGCAACATGCAGAATTTCATTCTGCTGAAGGAAGCCGGACAGTCCGGTCTTCCCGTTCTTTTAAAGAGAGGTCTTTGCGCCACCATCGACGAATGGCTCAACGCTGCCGAATACATCATTGCAGAAGGAAATCCCAACGTAGTACTCTGCGAACGCGGCATCCGCACCTTTGAGACCGCCACTCGCAACACGCTGGATTTAAGCGCAGTTCCTGTGTTGCGTCAAAAGACGCATCTGCCGATTATCGTGGATCCTTCTCATTCTACCGGTTCTTACAAATATGTGCCGCCTATGGCAAAAGCCGCTGTAGCCTGCGATGCCGACGGATTGATGATTGAAGTACATAATGACCCGGCACACGCCCTTTCAGACGGTCCCCAGTCATTGAATTTCCAAAAATTTGCAGACCTTACCGATGAACTTGCACCCTTTTGCAGTCTAATCGGCAGAACCTTCAAATCATAAGGAGTGATTCCATGAAAAGTGATTTTACCTGCGGCTTCATTGGGCTTGGACTTATCGGCGGTTCCATTGCAAGAGCCATCCGCCAATTTTATCCTTCCAGCCGCCTGCTGGCATACGATCTCAACCAGGAAACATTAAAAACCGCCGTAAGCGACGGGGTCATTGATCTTGCTCTTCCTTCTATAGACGAGGCATTTGCACAGTGCCGCTATATCTTTTTATGCGCTCCTGTATCGGAAAATGACAAAAATCTTCTTACCCTTAAAAGTCATCTTTCCCCCAACTGCCTTCTCACCGACGTAGGCAGTGTAAAAACAGATATTCACAAGCATATTGAAGAAGCAGGACTGTCTGGTCAGTTCATCGGCGGTCATCCCATGGCAGGAAGCGAACGGACAGGCTATATCAATTCCAAGGCGCTGCTTCTTCAAAATGCCTACTATATCCTGACCCCCTGTGCGGAAATATCTTCCACGGTCACGGAAAAATTCAGGGATTTTATCGCTTCCCTTGGCGCTATCCCCCTTGTTCTTACCTGTGCACAGCACGATTATGTGACCGCCGCCATCAGTCATCTTCCTCACGTGATTGCCGCTTCTTTGGTCAATCTGATCAAGGCTGCAGATTCCGAGGAAGGGATCATGAAACTGATTGCCGCCGGCGGCTTTAAGGACATTACGAGAATTGCTTCTTCTTCTCCCGTAATGTGGCAGCAGATCTGCCTTACCAATAAAGACAATATTTCCCGTCTTCTTGCGATATATATCAAATCACTGGAACAGATCAAATCACAAATCGATACATCCTGCTCCGCACAGTTGTTTGATTTTTTTGACGACGCCAGAAGGTACCGTGACTCCTTTATCGAGGCTTCCAGCGGTCCCATCAAAAAAACTTTTTCCATCCGTATCGAGATTGCCGACGAGCCGGGCGCTCTTGCCTCCATCGCCACGATTCTGGCGCTCAACCAGATCAGTATCAAGAACATCGGCATCGTCCACAACAGGGAGCAGGAGGACGGCGTTCTGCGGGTTGAGTTTTATCAGGAAGAAAGTATCAAAAAAGCCTCTGAAATTCTTGCTTCCAAAGGCTACACAGTTTACTGAGAAACTGCTGACGGTTACTTCCCCTTCCGCCAGCAGTTTCTTATTTTTGTTCCAATCATAATCATAAAAATCCCGGCAATTCCGCCTGCCGTGTCGATGACAACATCCTTTACGGATGCATACCGTCCCGGAACAAAGGACTGGTGAAATTCATCCAATCCCGCAGATATCACAAGCTGTAAAATCACCAAAAGACTTCCCAGCTTAGCAGGCTTGCTCCACAAAACGACCAGGCTATAGGACAAAAGCCCGACACACATATATTCCAAAAAATGTGCCAGCTTTCTTATGATTGCTTCTAACGGTAACGCCGTACTATCAGCGACAGCTCCCCCGCCTCCACCTCCTATGATTTTATAATAAATATGACAAATAAATTTCGTCACTCTGCTGCTGGCAATGGAAGAACTTTCCGCGTCTTCCGCCGAAAAATAGAAAATCATGCTATATAACACGATCAGCAAGACTACTGCTATTACTGTATAACTAATCTTTCTTTTTGAATGTATCATAATTGCTTCCCCGCCACTGGAACTATCTGCATTTTCATTGAATGAACATCGCATCCCCAAAAGAAAAGAACCGATACCTCTCTTCTATTGCTTTTTGATAGGCAGCAAGCACATTTTCCCGTCCAGCAAGGGCGCTGACCAGCATGACCAGCGTAGATTCAGGCAGATGGAAATTCGTAATCAATCCGTCCAGCACCTTAAACTTATATCCCGGATAAATAAAGATTTCCGTATCCCCGCAGCACGCTTTTAGCATTCCGTTTTCATCTGCCGCGCTTTCTATGGTCCGACAGCTGGTGGTTCCCACACATATTACCCTGTGACCGCTTCTTTTCGTCTCATTGATTATCTTTGCCGCCTGATCCGTAATCTGATAATATTCAGAATGCATATGGTGCTCTAAAATATTGTCCGTCTTTACCGGGCGGAAGGTTCCCAGCCCCACATGAAGGGTCACATACGCCAGCTTTATGCCTTTTTGCTCTATCTGGCTCAGCAGTTCCTGTGTAAAATGGAGCCCCGCCGTGGGCGCTGCCGCGGAGCCGTCATATTTGGCATATACCGTCTGATAACGGTTCTTATCCTTCAGTTTATGGGTGATGTACGGCGGCAGGGGCATTTCTCCCAGACTATCAAGCACTTCCTCAAAAATCCCCTCATAGGTAAATTTGATCAGCCTGTTGCCCTCTTCCACTACATCCAGAACCTCTGCTTCCAAAGCGCCGCCGCCAAATACAAGGCGTGCCCCGGGCTTCATCTTCCTTCCCGGCTTCACCAGAGTTTCCCAAACGTCTCCTTCCCGCCTTTTTAAAAGCAATACTTCAACGGCAGCTCCCGTCTCCTCCTTTATGCCAAGGAGCCTTGCAGGGAGGACTTTGGTGTTATTTAACACCAGACAGTCCCCTGCCTCCAGATAATCTCCGATTCTCTTAAACGTCTCATGTCTGACCTCTCCCGTGTTCTTATCAAGCATCAAGAGCCGGGATGAGGAACGGTCTTCTAATGGATCCTGGGCAATCAGTTCCTCAGGCAGATCAAAATAGAAATCCGAAGTTTTAAGTCCCTGTCCGTCCATTACAGGTCAGCTCCTTTTAAAAAGGCGATATAGCCCCGTTTCGTCTCGTATACATCCGCCTTGCTGGTTGCTTCCCACGGTGCATGCATATTAAGGACCGCTACGCCGCTGTCAATCACATTCATGCCGTACAGCGCAAGGATATAGGCGATGGTACCGCCGCCGCCAAGATCCACTCTGCCGAGCTCCGCCGTCTGGAAATTGATCTTCTCTTCCTCAAAGATATGGCGGATGTGTGCCAGATACTCTGCATTTGCATCGTTAGAACCTGATTTTCCCCTGGAACCGGTGAACTTGTTGAACACCATGCCGCCTCCAAGGAAGGCTACATTTTTCTTATCAAAACTGGATGCAAAGGCGGGATCAAAGGCGCTGCTCACATCCGAAGAGAGCATGCAGGAGGAAGACAGACATCTTCTCACATTCAGCTCTGAATACTCTCCCGTCAAATTCATCACCTCTGCCACCATATTTTCAAAAAACTTTGACTGCATACCGGTAGCGCCCACGCTGCCAATCTCTTCCTTGTCTACCAGAAGGCAGCAGGCTGTCCGTTTGCTGTCTTCCACCTCCAGCATTGCCTTCAGGGAAGAAAAGGCGCAAACTCTGTCATCCTGTCCGTATGCTAAAATCATGCTGCGGTCCAATCCTGCCTCCCTTGCCTTTCCGGCAGGCACCACTTCCAATTCAGCGGACAAAAAGTCTTCCTCTTCCACATCATAGGTCTTTTTCAGAATATCCAAAATGCCTTTTTTCACGGCTTCCTTTGCCTGACCTTTATTCTTTTTGTCTTTTTTATCCTTCTTCTTGCCTTCCGCCTCTTCGCCGTACTTATCTTCTTTTTCGGCTGCCTTTTCTTTGCCAAAAATAATAGGTTTATTGCCTATGATAATGTCCAGCGCTTCTCCTTCGATGACTTTGGAAGCTTTTTTTTCAAGCTGCTCCTGTGCAAGGTGAATCAAAAGGTCTGAAATAAAAAAGACCGGATCGTCTTCATTTTCGCCGATGTTGATCTCTACCACGGTGCCGTCTTTCTTGACGATTACGCCGTGTAGCGCTAAAGGAATGGTCACCCACTGGTATTTCTTTACCCCTCCATAGTAGTGGGTGTCCAGATAGGCGAAACCGCCCTCCTCATAAAGGGGATTCTGCTTCACATCAAGCCTGGGAGAGTCAATGTGGGCGCCTAAAATATTCATTCCCTCCGCCATAGGACGCTCTCCTATGCGGAATAGTACCACCGACTTGTTCATGCATACTGCATATACCTTATCACCTTTTTTCAGCTTTTCACCTTTTTTGATGACCTTCTGTAATTCACGGTACCCTTCTTTCTCTGCCGCATTTACGATATAGTCCACACATTCCCGCTCTGTCTTTCCTTCATCCAAAAAGCTTCTGTATTCATCTGCAAATACATCCACTTCCTTTAATTGCTTATCGCTATACGTTTCCCATGTATTCTTTTTTTCCATATTTTCCTCCATTCCGAAGCGTTTTACGCGAAGGAAGCGAGCGAAATATCAGATTTCGCTCTGCCATCACAGAATTTGTAACGCTTCGGCACAAATTCTTGGTTGGATAAATTGCTATCGAGCAATTTATCCGACCTTTCCTCCATTCTCTCTGTTACTGCCGCAGTTCAATTCCCAATCCTTCAAGACCATTTAAGATTTTTTTCATGGCGCCTGATACGTCGCTTTCTTCCAGTGTACGATCCTTTGCACGGAAAGTGATGGAATATGCCACAGACTTAAATCCTTCCTTAATCTGTTCCCCTTCGTAAATATCGAACAGCTGGTAGGACTCTAAGATCTTGCCACCTCTTTGTGCGATCATGGCTTCAATCTGCCCTGCAAGAACACTCTTAGGCACCACCATGCTGATATCTCTCGATACTGCCGGGTACTTGGCAATTCCTTCATATTTCCTGTCAAAGGTGGTCTTATTCACGATCAGAGGCATATCCAGCACAGCCACATAGACCTTAGCTGCAATGTCATAATTTTTGCACACGACAGGATGCACTTCCCCCAGATAGCCTACCGTCTCTCCATCATAGACAATATCCGCCTGGCGTCCGGGATGAAGGAAGGGCTTCCCTGCATTTGGATCGTAAAGGGCTTTCTTTTTCATGCCCACCGCATCAAAGAACTCCTCAATTACTCCCTTCATGGTATAGAAATCACCCTCTCCATACATGCCCAGCGTAAACTGCATCCTCTCGTCTGGACGCTCTGTCAGCGGAAACTGGTGCGGCAGATAAATATTTCCCAATTCATACAGCCTTACATCTTTATTTCTTCTATTATAATTGGATGCAAGCGAAGTCATCATTCCATTTAAAGAAATCGTTCTCATGATGGAAAAATCTTCTCCCAGCGGATTGGCAATCACGATGGTCTTTCTAAGCGGCGAATCTGCCGGCAGAAGGAGCTTGTCGAATACCCTGGGACTTTCAAAGGAATAATTCATTCCCTGTGAAAATCCGCAATATTCCGCAATATCCCTTGCCTTCTGTTCGATACGCAATTTATAAGAGATTTTTCCCGCTGTCGCCTCACCCGTAGGAAGGGTAGTCGGAATCTTATCATAGCCAAAGAATCTTGCCACTTCCTCCGCAATGTCGGCACGGCATTCCAGATCCTGTCTGTAGGTAGGCGCTATAAGCTCATTTGTGCGCTCCTCATAATCGATTTCCAGCATCTTGAAGATATCCAGCATATCTTCCCTTGAAACCTCCGTCCCAAGCAGATTGTTGATCTTCTGGGGCTCGAATTTGATTCTCGCTTTATCCTTCATAGGCTGGCATACGTCCACAATGCCGCCTACCACTTCCCCGCAGCCTAATTCCTGAATCAGCTGGCAGGCACGATTGATGGCTTCCTGCGCATTGTGAGGATCAAGACCTTTTTCAAACTTGCCAGAGGCATCCGTGCGCAGCCCTAACCTCTTGGCAGACTTACGGATATTCGGTCCATTAAAGGTTGCCGCCTCAAAGAGAACCGTCTTCACATCATCTGTGATTTTGCTGTTCTCACCGCCCATGATGCCTGCGATACCGATTTCCTTCTCTGCATCACAGATCATCAGCATATCTTTATCCAGTTTTCTGACCTGCTCGTCTAAGGTCTGGAACTCATCCCCGTCTTTCGCCCGGCGAACGATGATCTTATGTCCTGCCACCGTATCTAAGTCAAAGGCATGCATGGGCTGACCGTATTCTTCCATTACATAATTGGTAATATCCACCAGATTGTTGATTGGGCGGATGCCGCTGGCGCGGAGCCTTCTCTGCATCCATTCAGGTGAAGGTGCAATCTTGATATTGGTGCAGACCCTTGCACAGTATCTGGAACACAAGTCGGGATCTTTAACCTCCACGGAGACATAATCATTTACATCTTCCCCATTTTCCTTCACTTCTATTACAGGCGGTACAAAGGGCTTACGGAAGGTAGCCGCTGCTTCTCTTGCAATTCCAAGCACGCTGTAACAGTCCACTCTGTTTGATGTGATTTCATATTCAAAAACGGTATCTCTCATGCCCAGCACTTCCACCGCATCTGCTCCCACCGGTACATCTTCTGAAAAAATATAGATGCCAAGTTCTGGCGCCTCAGGGTACATATTGCGGTCAGAACCAAGTTCTTCGATGGAACACATCATTCCATTTGATTCAATCCCTCTTAGCTTGCCTGCCTTGATTACGATTCCCTCCTCCGGAAGTGGACCGCCATCATGACCGCCTGCCACTTTACCGCCATCCAACACCACAGGAATCTTATCTCCTTCCTTTACATTAGGAGCGCCTGTCACAATCTGAATCACTTCGTTTCCAATGTTCACTTGACAGATGATCAGTTTATCCGCATCGGGATGCTTCTCAATCTTTTCAATCTGTCCAACTACAATCTTCTCCAGATTTTTGTCCAGCCGGGAAAAATTTTCCACCTTTGTGCCAGTTAAAGTCATTGCATCGCAGTATTCCTGATCGGTGCATTCCAATTCCGGTACATATGCTTTTATCCATGATAACGCTGTATTCATTTCCTTTCCTTCCTTTCCTTCCTTGTGCCTGTTAGAATTGCTTTAAGAATCGGATATCATTTTCATAAAGCAGCCGCATATCATCAATTTCATACTTAAGCAGCGCGATTCTCTCAAGCCCCACGCCAAATGCAAATCCTGAATACTCCTCGGGATTGATTCCGCTCATAGTGAGCACGTTGGGATGTACCATGCCGCAGCCTAAAATTTCAATCCAGCCGGAACCTTTACAGAACCGACAGCCCTTGCCGCCGCACTTGAAACAGGAAACATCCATCTCTGCGCTGGGCTCTGTAAAATTGAAATGATGGGGACGGAATTTGACTTTGGTGTCCTCCCCGAACAACTCTCTGGCGAACTCCGCCAGCGTTCCTTTTAAATCTGCAAATGTAATATGCTTATCGATTACCAGCCCTTCAATCTGATGGAAGGAAGGGGAATGGGTAGCATCCACTTCATCTGAACGGAACACCCTTCCGGGGGCAATCATGCGGATTGGAAGTTTTCCCTTTTCCATCTCATGAACCTGGGTGTTAGAGGTCTGTGTCCTTAACAGGAAATCCCCATTGATGTAGAAAGTATCCTGTTCATCCTTGGCAGGATGATCTTCCGGAATATTAAGCGCCTCAAAATTGTAATAATCGGTGTCCACCTCCGGTCCTTCCACCACCTCATATCCCATACCTACAAAGATTCGTTCCACCTCTTCTAAGGCAATTGTGTTAGGATGACGGTGCCCCACATGATTCTTTTTGGCGGGAAGGGTCACGTCGATGGTCTCGCTTTTCATTCTTGCCTCCAGAACCACATTTTCCATTCTGACCTTAGCTTCCTCTAAGACGCGCTCGATCTCCTGTCTTGTGTCATTGACCATCTGCCCCACCTTTGGTCTGTCCTCGGCGGCAACATCTTTCATACCTTTTAAGACCGCGGTGAGCTCTCCTTTCTTGCCCAGATAATTTACCCTGATTTCATTCAGCTTATCCAGTGCATCACTGCTTTCAATCTGCTTTAAAGCCTCTGCTTTAATCTGCTCTAATTTTTCTTTCATCACGCTTATCCTTTCTTATTTTTTATGCGTCCGTCTGGTCTTTCCTATGAAATAAAAAATCCCCTGCTTCAAAATGCAAGGGACGAAATTTCCGCGGTACCACCCAAGTTCCTGTCCTAGAGACAGACGCTTCATTCACTTAACGCGTGTTACTCGTTCAGACTTACTTACGATTCCTGTGTTAGGTCTGAAAACTCCGGTGGGAAATTCGCAAAAGCCAGCCAGCGCATCAGCCGGTTGACACCACAAGTTCTGAACTTAAGGAAGCTTTCAGCCGGTGGCTTCCTCTCTCTGACAGGAGATACTTGCGCTACTTTACACCTTCACAGCCATTTCTTGTTCAACTGCTTATCATTTTAGCCAATCTTTTCCTTCCTGTCAATACGCTTTTTTCCAACAAAAAATTGAAATGCAGGCTTAAAATAACGATTGATGTATGCCCCTGCCAAAATAATATACATCGCCGCATACATCCAGAGCATCAATATGATGATGGTCGTTAGGTTGCCATAGGTATTAAACCCATCAAAATCATCAATATAAATGGAAAATGCCCACGTCATCACACTCCATGCCACAGCAGCAAAGGCGGCACCGGGAAGCTGCATTTTAAACCCAAGGCGGGTACCCGGCACGTAAGCATACATGGAAGCGATTACAATGGTGAACACAGCCCATATAATCGGCGTCCTGAAATGCATCAGCAGATCGAACAGATAGGAGGTCTGGGGGATGAACCCTTCAATCAGCCTGATAATTGAATTTCCGAATACCATGACCAGCAGCGCCAGGAGCACCGCTGCCAGCATCAGCACCGTGTACAGGCATGCCACCAGGCGCAGCACGATATAATTCCTGTCTTCCTCCACATTATTGACTGCATTTAATCCACGCATCAATGCCAGAACCCCTTTTCCTGCCGTCCAAAGGGTGATAATGGCACTGGCAGATACAAGCCCGATAGACTTGTCATAAACATCCCTGATAATGGTGATCAGCAAAGAATTCATGGCATCCGGGGAAATCTCCCTGGCAGCGCTCATCAGATTTGCCTCCGTAAGCGGCGTATAAGGTATAATGGCGCAGAGCAGCATCAGTGCTGGAATCAGCGACAAAAACAGGAAAAATGCCGTGCTGGCAGCAAATGCGCTGATGTTCTTCCTGCTCATATGCTTACTGAAATCATATCCAATCAGTACCAATCTTTTTAACATACATGATCCTCTAATCCATCATTTAATAAATCTTCTCAATCCGGCAGTCTTTATAGAAGAAGGAAAGAATGCTCTCGCAATCCATGTCCGCCATTCCCATGGCTCTCGCCCCGTTCTGGGACATTCCCACGCCATGACCATATCCACCGCCGATAATAGTATATCCTACCACATCTTTTCCCGATTTTACAACATCAATTATCAGATAAGCGCTGGGAAGCAGTGAAAATCCCTCAGACAAAGAGCCGTCCTGCCTGATCACTGCCCCTTTTTGATTCAAAATATATCTTATATTATATTCTGAAATTACTTTATAGACGCCCTTATCCGTCTCTATCAGGAGTTCTTCCATAACGCCTCCCTCTTTCCTTTTTACACACCTGATATCATAAACCTTCTTAAACTCCTTAGGCTCCTTGGATTCAAACAAATCTGCATCTTCCTCCGGGCTGCCTTCCCCAGTGTAAGTCAGAATTTTCGTCTTTCCTGCATGGAACCGCTCTTCCAATCTTTTAAAAAGCAGTTCTTCGTCAAGATCCTCCACCTGATAAGTCCACCGAAACCATGCCTCCTCCTTTTCATACGCGCTTTCATCTATCTGCGAAATATATGTTCTGAAATTGTCTTCCTGTAAGAGATCGCCTGGCAAGATTGGTTCCTCCCCCTTTCTTGCAATATGCTCTGATTTCAGATACGGCATCCCCTCCTTCTGGTCCTCATTCCACACGCCGGCATCCGCGCCAAAGCCGCAGGAAGTTGAATAATAATAGGTACTGACCGGCTCATCTTCATACAGGAGAAGCATTCCTGTCGTCTCCTTCACTGCTTTGGTAGAATTGACATTTTCAGCGATATTGTTATACACCTGGTATCCCACGCTGTCATCCACATGTGCCCCCAGCTTTTCATAGCCGGGACTCATCAAATACCGATACCCGTAAGTCCTTGCACAGATTGCCTGCGCCTTGAGCGACTCTGCCGGATAAGCCGCCGGCATTTCGCTTGGCACCACCGAATAAAGATATTCTTCCAGCAGTACCTCGTTGATCAGCACAAGCCCCGCATCCGTCCGCAGAATTTCCATCTTTCCGCGATAAGCCGGCGTCCCCTGGCTGCGCTTTATGGAAAGCACCTGAATCCTGCCTGTGTTGACCGAAGGAACAAGCTCTATCCTGCCCCCTTCAAGATACCGGCTTCCCGGTTCAATGACAAGCTCCTGCCCTGCCTCAATCTCCTCCTGCTTCCTGTCATCATAATCCCCGTAAAAGACCGTCATATCATCCTGGCAGCAAAAAACAAACCGGTCATGATAAAGACTTTCAACCCCATCACTTTTTATGGCAACCCTTATGGTTTCCATCTTATCCTTTTTGGTGATGAGAAAGGCACAGATTTTTCCATCCTCCAGGACAAAATCCGCAAAATCATATCCAATGGACAGTTCTGACCGCTCTGCCCCTCGAAGGGACTCATAAAGCATAAATCCCACACAATTTTCCTTAATGGGAATTTTTCCATGCCCCTCTATCTCAATCTGCTCTTCATCCATTCCCAAAAGCTTTCCGCCGATTCTCTCATCTTTGACAGCGATTCCGATAATCTCACCATTTCTATAAGTAAGATCCGCCACCTGCTCTCTGGTCTTAAGCGGCTCCTCCATCGTCTCCGGCGTTCTTGCCGCAATCTCATATTCATCATAAAAGAAACGGATCTGTTCTCCCTCTGCCTCCATGATCCAGATATTGTCGATTTTTTCTTTCTCTGCTTCCACCTCCAGCAGCGTAAGCAGGGTGTCCCCGCTTACATACGCTCTCACGCCGGTAAATTTTTGCCCTGAAAATTTGGACGATGCAAAGGGATGCACCTTTCCCTCCTTATCCAGAAGACAGTCCTCACCTATTTGATTTTCTCCCACGATATCACTGCTTCCGCATAGAATTACAATATGCTCTTCCTTGATGGTTTCCTCAAGCCCATAATACTTGATTATTTTTTTATAGCTATCATACCAATCCTTTTTTAAAACAAAAAAATCTTCCTTATATTTATCTTTATATGTAATACTCTTTCTCAGCCTGTCACTTTCTTCAGACTGCCCTTCCCTGCCGATTATGCAATCTATAAGTTCCATGTACCCCTCATACGATAAATACCTATCCGCTTCACCCATATACTTTTCTATCAATCCTGCCAACGCAGCCGCATCAATCTTCCCGGCACTGTTTTTCTGCAATTCCATGAGCAATATTTTTACGTCTTCCGCCTCCGCCAGATCTCCTTCCGGCTGGGAGATCTGATATACCTTTTCGTCCTGATACACAAGCCATACGAATAAAAGCGTCAATACTGCCACCGCAATTATCTTAATCAATATTCTTTCATTTTTTTTCATAACCACTGCTCCATTTGGCAAAGAAAAAGCAGCCACTTAAGGCTGCTTTTTCTTTTGTTTTACCCAAAATGCCGGTTCCTGCCTTTTGACTCCTAGCCGAGCTAGGTGGGTCACCGCAACCTGCACATTTGCCTTCCCTTCCAATCCTCAAAATGAGTGAGGGCTTGACAGCCGCCAGATGATATAGGAATCCCGTTTAAAGTATCTGTAGGTTCAAAACTAACAGGAGTTGTCGTACATTTCAGGTTATTTTTATTATATCCAATAGTCGGTCAAAATACAACTGGTATTTTTGCAATTGATAGGGTAAACTTACTTTTCTTTCTCTTCAAGCCTCTTAAGATAAGTAATAACAACGTGCTATGACCACCCAGTATTCTCTTGCAATGCTTTTGTTATCTGCGTTATCGTTTGCGGTTCTTTATCCCACAACACATTCATTACTTTCCATTTTTCATTTGATATTTTTATCATATCATTTTACTTTCATTTGGTATACATTTGTCAATCTTTATTCTCATATTACATTTCACCATACATAAAAAGCTGCTGCATTAGTAGATTATCTACTTTTGCAACAGCTTTCCTATAAATCATAAAATAAACTAATTAGCTAAGGGCGTCAACCAGCTTCTGAACAGCAGCAAGTGCTTCATCAGGAAGCTTGTCGTAACCTTCCTTCTTCTCAGCAAATCCCTTAACAGCATCTACACGGTTCTGCATAGCGCTCTTAAGTGCTGCCTTGTACTCTGCGTTGTTTAAGTCAGGCTTAAAGTCTGCGGTCTTGCCTTCCCAGTCATACATGATCTCGATGTCGTCGAAGTTGCCCCATTTTTCAAATGATGCCTTGCCTTCAACGATGGTCTCAAGGATTCCCAATGTATCAGCAGGTTTAACCTTGGTTCCCATGAAGTCGCCAGTGTTAACGATGTAGCATGCTACGTTCTTCTCTTCTACCAGCTTTTTGAACTTCTCGTAGTCATTTACCAGAGGATAGGTTCTGAACGGATTTGCATAAGGTACAATACGAAGTGCATTTAAGTCTGTACCAGCTGCAACACGCTCTGCTGTAGAGGTCTTAGTAGCAAGTGTAGCGCCCATAACGGATGCAAGGGCTGCACCTTTCAATTTCACTACAGGCGGAATGGTAGGATCCTTCATGATCCAGAAGATTGCGTTAACAGGAGCGTCAATCTTATCTACGCGGTTAGGAGACCACAATTTGGACTTAATCGCACGTCCATTACCGTTTCTGATATCTTCTGTTACTAACTGAATCTTGCCGTTCTCGTCCATGGTTGCAGAACAGTTCTGAGCAGACAGAAGATATTCATTATCAGGACATCCTGTAGGGTAATCTGCTGTCTTATCAAAATAAGTAGGCTCTAATGCTACAGAAGCGCATGTATCTGTGTTGATAATGAACGCATCATCATGCAGCACAGTGATAGGATACTTTCCGCCATGCTTTGCATGTGTCAGTGTAGACTTTCCTGATCCTGACAGACCATAAACAGATGCAACGAACTTAGAACCATCCGGCAATGTATATTCTTTCTGTCCGCCATGGCATGCTGCATAACCGTTTCTGTTTGCAAGTGCCCATGCCATGGTCAGTGTTCCCTTCTTATGTTCTCCAAAGTATCTCATACCAAGGATTGCTGCGCAGTTTTCATTGGTATCAAAATAGCACAGTGTCAGAGGATCGCTTAAACAGCTGAAGTCAACGTCAGGCGCATCCTGAGGAGCCCACTGGGGATCTGAAAAGATGTAAATGTCAGGTTCTTTCCCATCGCCTACAGGCTTGGAATTCTTGTACATCTTTACATATTCGTCTGACATATACTGGAAGTTAATCATCCAGTTGTAAAGAAGATTCTCTTCTCCTTCCGGAATCAAAAGGTGAGCCTTTACCATAAATTCAGGGTCAAGACCTACAAAGCACTCTGCATGATACATCGTTTTCCAACGTGTGTTGTAAACAGCATCCATAACAACTTTGTCCAGTTTTGCTTCATCAACGCCCGGTTCGCCTTTGATACGACGTGCTGCTGCGTAACGACCTGTTACTGCACCGTCATTGAATAAAAGAACCTTTGCATCTTTTTCAAGACCAAATGTGTCTCCATCCTTGACAGGCATATCTGTCACGATGGTTCCAGGTGAATTCTTGGCTAATTCATAAGCTTCTTTCAATGTGTTAACCTTAACAACATTGTTTCCGTAAAAAGCAGCTTCGATAATAGAACGGGTCTTAGAAAAACCAACCTTACCTTTGCCGATTTCGGAAATTGGATAATACGCTTTTGTTGACATATTATACGTCCTCCTTAAATAATTGTATATTTTCCACCGTAAAACTGCTTACTAAAACTGCAGCATTACGGTTTTTCACTACATATGTGCCTCCCGGCACACCTCTTGTATTATCTCAAACATGGTTTTAAAAGTCAATATTTACATCCCTCATTTTTTCCCTTAAATTCAATTTATTTTTCTAAAAAATAAGTTAAGAAATATTTTTTACTTGTTTGAAATGAATTTGCATGTTATTATAAATTAATAGGTTTTTTCTGGAATGTTCTTTCATTTCTTGATATTAACTGACAGTATTAATCATTTCTTATGCTTAAATACCAGACACAGCTTCATATTTCATTATAGAAAGGAGTCATTAAATATGGATCATAATGCATTCTCTGAAATTACACCCGAAATTGTTCGTCTTGCCAAGATGAGCGAACAGGCCGATATCATCGATACAGCGCTTTTTACAAAATACGACGTAAAAAGAGGTCTTCGCGACTTAAATGGCAAGGGCGTACTTGCCGGTCTTACTAACATATCTGATGTACGCGCCAAAAGTATTGTTGACGGTGTTGAAGTGCCTGCTCACGGTGAATTGTTTTACCGCGGCTATAATGTAAAGGACCTGGTAAACGGTTTTACCAAGGATGACCGTTTCGGTTTTGAAGAGATTACCTATCTTCTCTTATTTGCCCAGCTCCCTGACGAACACGAACTTGCCAGCTTCAGAAGCCTGCTTTCCAAATACAGATCGCTTCCCACCAGCTTTGTAAGAGATATCATTATGAAAGCACCCAGCAGTGATATGATGAATACGCTTGCCCGCAGCGTGCTCACTTTGTACTCTTACGATGACCGTGCAGATGATGTTTCCCTGCCCAACGTGCTTCGCCAGAGTCTGCAGTTGATCAGCCTTTTCCCTCTTTTATCTATTTATGGTTATCAGGCATACTGCCACTACCATGATGGGAAGAGCCTTTTTATTCATCAGCCGGATCCTTCCCTTTCAGCAGCTGAAAACATTTTACATATCCTGCGTCCGGACAGCTCTTACACACCTCTTGAGGCAAAGCTTTTGGATGTGGCACTTGTATTACATATGGAACATGGCGGCGGTAATAACTCTTCTTTCACCACTCATGTGGTCACCTCTTCTCTGACGGACACTTATTCCGTTATTGCAGCGGCAATTGGTTCTCTCAAAGGTCCCCGCCACGGCGGCGCCAACATTAAGGTAGTTCAGATGTTTGAGGAAATGAAGCAGGAAGTAAAGGACTGGAGCGATGAAAAAGAAGTGCGTTTCTATCTGCGCCGTCTGCTTCACAAAGAGGCTTTCGACCATGCCGGACTGATTTATGGTGTTGGGCATGCTATTTACTCAAAGTCAGATCCGCGTGCCGTTATTTTTAAATCTTTCGTCGAAAAACTTTCCGTCGAAAAAGGACTGGAAAAGGAATTCGCCCTCTATTCACTAGTTGAACGGCTTGCCCCTGAAGTGATTGCCGAGGAACGGCAGATGTATAAGGGCGTCAGCATCAATGTGGACTTTTATTCCGGTTTCGTATATCACATGCTGGGACTTCCCATGGAGCTTTATACTCCCATCTTTGCCATCGCACGTATATCCGGATGGTGTGCCCACCGCATGGAAGAACTGGCAAACAACGGCAAGATCATTCGTCCTGCCTATAAGCCAATTGGCTGCGATCGTACTTATATCGATATCAGCGAACGAAGTGATTTTCCTCATATAATCTCTGACGAAAACGCAGCCTGCAATGCTGCAGAGTTAAAAAATTTATAAACATTTATTTGATATATTCCAAAAGCGCAGACGGAACGCCTGCGCTTTCTAATTAATTTCCTTTGATACTACCCATTTCATAATTGAGTTCGACAGTGTCATCCCCCAGCAATTCTTGAAATTTCTCCTGAATATGGCTGATAATCATTTTTCCCTTTTCAGCAGTTGCATCCGTGAGAAGCGCTGCATATTGGACTCTTCCACACTTTGTAGCGACATCTCCCCGGCTAAGGAACTTTGCCACTGCCTGCTCAAGCGCTTCAATCCCTTTCACCGCCCGGTCTTTTTCCAGTTCCATCCCTGTCTTATCACAAACCGTAAAAAGTACAAGATGTACATCATAGCTCTTTTGCTCTATGCACTGCGCAATAAAGTGATAAATCCATTTAAACATGGTATATTCTACCCTGTATACGCCGCTCTCACGCCCTTTTTTCTGCATCAGATGCTGAAACTGTACCAAATCAATCTGCTTACTTTCATCTTCCGTCTCTTTTAGCTCCATCGCAGTTTCATGGAAAAAATGATATCCCCGTTTTCCATTCTGTTTTACAAAATACAGTGCCTTATCTGCCGCTGAATATAATTTTGTAAAGCCCCTTCCATCTTCCGGCTTCCGTGCAATTCCTATGGAGACTGACACTTTCAGATCACCCGAATCTAAAAGCAGTTCATTGATTTCATATTCAATTCCTGCTATCATCCTGCTGGCAATGTTTATGATATCCTTCTTTTTATAGTTTCCTGAAAAATACGCCGCAAACTCATCTCCGCCAAGCCGACAAACGCTGTTCTCATCTCCCACTTGCTTTTCCATGACCCGCGCAAACCTAATAAGAACATCATCGCCCACTTTATGTCCAAAAATATCATTGACAAGCTTAAAATTGTCCAAATCTAGCAACATAAAAAATCCTTTTTTGCCGTCCGCTTCCGTCTGATTGAGCAGCCTTTCCATGTATCTTCTGTTGAGCAGCGCCGTCAATCCGTCCTTTAACGCAATATCCTGGAGTTCTTTTTTCTGCTCTGTCATCTTTAATATCTTGTCAATCCTGCTGCGTACGATTTCCGGCTCGAAAGGCTTTCTTATGCAGTCCATTGCCCCCATTTTAAGTCCTTTTATTTCACTTTCTCCGTCCATATGAGAACTCAGGAAAATGACAGGCACATCCTTCAATATCTGATTATTTTTAAGCGCTTCCATAACTTCATAGCCGTTCATTTCAGGCATGTTGATATCCAACAGAATCAGATCAGGTATTTTTTTCTCCAAAAGCAGCAGCCCCTGCTTTCCAGACTGTGTCGTCGTCACCTCATAGGAATCATTAAGTATCTGAGCCGCACACTTCAGATTGGATATCTCATCATCTACCATGAAAATGTGTTTCATATACTCTAGTGTCTCTCCCTTCCAGCATCTGGTGGAAAATGTTGATCTAAATGCCCAGAAACTCCATTACCATCTGCTTCATTTGTGTCTTATCACATATATGATCATGTAATACCGGCGCCTTCCTTATTTCTTCGATTGCCTTGGGGACTTCCACTCCTGAAAGCCTAGAAAGTTCGTCAACCAGTTCAAAGTCTTCCATAGCATCATATTGACAATTGATAGCATTTATGACGCTTCTGGTAAATTTATATGGGCTTGCCGTTGATGCAATGACCGTTGTTTTTGTATCTTTTGTCTCTTCCTTATACTTCCCATATACACAGGAGGCAACTGCTGTATGGGTGTCAATCACATACCCTGTACGTTCATACAAATCATGAATGGTCTTCGCGGTCTCCTGCTCATCCGCATAGTTTCCATAAAAATCAACCAGCTGATTCTTCATCTCATCTGTAATTGTATAAGCACCGCCGTTTGATAATGCCGCCATCAGTTCACCGTTCTTTTCAGAATCATTTCCTGAAATACGGTAGATCAACCTTTCCAAATTACTTGAAATCAGTATATCCATGGAGGGCGAAGAAGTCAGCACGAATTCTCTGTTTCTATTGTAAGTGCCTGATTGGAAGAAATCAAAGAGCACCTTATTTTCATTGGATGCACAAATCAGCCTGTGGATTGGCAATCCCATCTGCTTTGCATAAAATGCAGCAAGGATATTCCCAAAATTCCCTGTGGGAACTACTACATTAATCTTCTCTCCACTTAAAATACGCTCTTCCTTCAACAGCTTTACGTATGAATATACATAATAAACAATCTGGGGCACCAGCCTGCCAATGTTGATGGAATTGGCTGATGAAAACTGGAATCCCTTTTCGTCCATATAAGCTGCCAGCTCTTTATCACCAAAAATCTGTTTTACCCCTGTCTGGGCATCGTCGAAATTGCCGTGGATGCCGACCACATATGTATTTTTACCCTTCTGGGTCACCATCTGTTTTTCCTGTATTTTGCTTACCCCGTTTTTGGGATAAAAGACGATGATCCTTGTTCCTTTCACATCTGCAAATCCAGCCAGCGCCGCCTTCCCCGTATCCCCTGAAGTTGCTGTAAGGATGACAATCTCATTGCTTACATGATTCTTTTTGGCTGAGGTAGTCAAAAGATGAGGCAGTATGGATAAGGCCATGTCCTTGAATGCAATCGTGGCGCCGTGGAACAATTCCAGATAATAAGCGCCCTCCGCTTCCACCATGGGCGCAATTTCTTCTGTATCAAACTTTTCATCATACGCTTTTGCAATACATTCTTTTAGTTCCTCTTCCGTGAAATCCGTCAGATATAGCTTCATCACTTCATAGGCAACCTGTCCATATGTCATTTCTGACAATTCTTCAAGCGTTTTATCTAAAGCCGGAATCCTATCCGGTACAAATAATCCCCCGTCCTCTGAAAGACCTTTTAAAATGGCTTCTGACGCTTTAACCGGATTTTTCTTTGACCTTGTACTGTTATATAAAACTTCCATCTTTTTGCTCCTTTGTTTCTTTTATTACAAATGTTCTGGTAAAGTCTGCTTCATATTCTACCACAAGAAATGTATATTTATCAACCATTTGTAAAGAATTCATGCCCTCCGTGCTCAAACAATTTTACCAAGGAACAGTCAAACCATTTCATTTTATCGGGATCCGCCGCTTTTCTGGCTGCAAAATAAAGTGCGCCCTTGGTCAAATCTTCTCCTTTTAAGACCCTGTCCACTGCATCAACGGTGTCCTGTGTAACCTTCACTCTCTGATAAGTGCCGTTTGCCACTGGCGAAAACTGATACGTTCCCTTTTCCTGCTGCATGACCACCTCTAAGACAGTATCCGGAAACTTGCCGCTGTTTACCCTGTTTAGTACAACGCCTGCAACCAGCATTTTTCCTTCCTCATCTTCATTGCCTGCCTCTGCCTGTACAATTTTTAAAAGTGCCTGATAATCGTTTTCTGACAGACTGTACTTGTACTCTTTTTCTATAACCGTATAGTCTACGATTCTCTGCCCGGAAGAAGCCCTCCGCACTCTGCCGAAAAACCTGTCCACCTGAAAGTCTGCCAAAGACTCCTCCATGGTGATTTTAAATGCCGGTGCAGAAGCTACCTGATTCAGCCTAAGACTCTTCACGCAAAAGCTGCCTGCCATTATCATCAGATTACACAAAAACAACTGCATAATAAATTTTTTATACATGATCTATACGCATCCTTTCTTATACCCTATCTTCCGCTGCCTATTTCTTTGTAACAGCCGTTAAATTTATTTCACATTTGTAATACTTCTTTAATATTTTATACAGTTACTGCCAAAAATATTTCTAAAAATTGCATGACTGGGTAATTTATTTCAAAAATGCATCTTTTTATGTTAAAATAAGAAAAAAACTATAAGGAGACTTACATGGAGCAGAATCTCCCCGGTGTCTTTCCTGCACACAAAAAAGACGGTACGCTATATTACCGTGCCTCTATAACCTATAAAAACAAACACATTAGCCTAGGAAGCTATTCCACCGCTCTTTTAGCCTACGGCGCATACCTTGAAGGGATAGCGCTTTTAACGGACGCATCTTTATGCCTCAACGATTTTTCAATTCATCGCGTTCTTCCCTTCGCCAAATGGGTATGTCTCATTAATTTTCGAGATAACAAGATTTACTTTTCTACCCCCATCCTTATGCGTAAAAGTTATTTTGAATATTTTCTTTCTCCGGATGATGTGCTGAAATTTGACATCGACGATTTGTTTTACTATTCCTCCCACAAGATCATGCGCCGCGGACGCCATTTTTTTGTGGCTGATTACGGAATGCAGGTCAACATCATGAACCGATACGGAATCAAGAATTACGCAGTCAAGGACCGGGATTACCGCTTTGTAAATGGTGACGATTTAGATTTTAGATACGAAAACATAGAAATTCTCAACACCTACCACGGTGTCATCAAAAAAGAAACCAAGAAAGGTACCAGATATATCGCTAAAATACACATAAACGGCAATTATACCATCGGCTCCTACATAAGCGATGTAGAAGCCGCCATCGCCTATAACAAGGCAATCGATATTTTAAAAAAAGCCGGCGTAAACAAGAACTTTTCTCCCAATTACCTGGAAAATCTCTCTCCTTCTGTCTACGCCGACATCTATACAAAATTGCATATTTCTCCAAAAATCAAAGATTACTTGCGCGTATAATCCACAAAGCTTATGGTATAGGATGCCGTTCCCCCCACCCCGTCGATTCTTTGCGGCGCGCCATATTTCCACATCTTAAACTGATATGGATAATCCGGTACGGAAGAAGCATCATTCAGCCAGACATCATATCCTGTAAGCAGCTTTTCCGGCTGCACTGCTCCTAACAGCCAGTCCTTATTCCCATAGAGAATCGGTCTGTACCCTTCTGTCTCGATGCGGGACAAAAATGCCTGAGCGATCTGCGTCCGGCTCTCTTCATCAAGAGAATCTATCCTAGATTCATCATTTGAAATATATTCCATATCAAATGCCACCGGATAGCTGATTTTATAAGGCACCAGATTAGCGATTACAAATTCTGCCTCTTCCACTGCCTCTTCCTCATTGACCGCCTGTGAAAAGAAGTAAACGCCTACCTCTAAACCGGCGCTCTGTGCCTTAGTGATATTATTGACAAAATTCTCATCTAAAGTGACAAGTCCCGTCTCATACCCTCTGCTCCCAAGCCGCAGCATAACAAAATCAACCCCTGCATCTTCTAATGCCTCAAAATCCACGTCGCCGTTACTCTTAGACAAATCGACACCCAGCCAGGAACTCTTTTCTCCATCTTGATAGTATGCCATCTTGCCATTAGTAATTTTCAAATTTGTAAAATCATAGGAATAAAGGGGAATCTTTTTTGAAATTTCCACCCATTCCTCACTGCCGTCCCTGTAGGTCACCTGCACATGCTTTCCGTCAGAAGCAAGTTCCTCTTCTGTGGGCTCATGCGACGGCTCCGGCGACGGGCTCGCCGTGGGAACCGCTTCTATAAGCTCATCCTCATCTTCGTTATACATATCCCAAAAATCCAAGTCTTCAGACCGGAGCCGATGCTCCCTGTATAAGGTTTCAAGATCTTCCTGCCCCGGCGCAAACTCTGCCGTAAGCTCCGGCGTGGGAGAAGGGCTTGACTGAATGATTCTGTTTGGGTCAGAACCTCGTCCGCCAAAATCTGTATTGCTTAATAAGACAACTGCAAGAATCAAAAGTATAAAGGCAGACACGCCAACGATGGTGTATACCACCGGGGTTCCCATGCCATTGTCATCACGTTCATCAGGTAATCGCATTTCATCTTCACCACTTTCTCTTTACAAATATTTCAATGGGTTATATTATGATTCTTAGTTTTTCTTAATAACTATACATGAAACTTGCTTTTATTACAACTAAAATTCATTACAGGAGGTTTGCATGAATTTGAATAATTCACGTTTATTAAAGAAAATTGGAAAAACATTTCAAATTATCCTGCTTCTCATCGCATGCAGTATTGCGTTTTCAGGATGCGGGAACTTTTCTTCCAGAGAATCTCTTAAAACGACTGGATTCTACTTTGATACTGTTATTTCAATTACGTTATATGAAGGAGGATCAAAAGAAGTTCTCGATGCGTGTATGAAACTTGCCGAATATTATGATGCACTTTTAAGCCCCAATATAGAGGGAAGTGATATTTGGAAAATCAATCACAGCCTGGGACAGGCTGTGGAAGTGAAGGAAGATACGCTTACCGTTTTAAAGACTGCCCTCTCTTACGCGCAGCTTTCTGACGGGCTGGTGGACCCATCCATCGGCAGCCTTTCCTCCTTATGGAACTTTGGTTCCGGGAATGAGAAAATTGTTCCCACCACAGAAGAAATCTCTGATGCCTTATCTCATGTAGATTACAAAGCAATCATTATAGAGGGCAATCATGTGACCGTCACCGATCCTGAAGCACAGATTGACCTTGGCTTCATTGCCAAAGGATTTATCGGAGACAAAATGAAAGAATTTCTCATTTCCAAAGGCGTATCCTCCGCCCTGATCAATTTAGGCGGAAATGTCGTCACCTTGGGCAGCCGTCCTGACGGTGCTCCATTTTGTATCGGCATCCAAAAGCCCTTCGCAAATGCCGGTACAGCCGCCCTCACCCTGGACCTGTCCGACATCAGTGTAGTTTCCTCCGGCAATTATGAACGCTACTTTGAAAAAGACGGCGTATACTACCACCACATCCTTTCCCCAAAAACTGGCTTCCCTGCCGAAACCGGACTATCCCAAGTAACAATCCTAAGCCCCCGCTCCATCGACGCCGACGCCCTCTCCACCCTCTGCTTCCTCTTAGGCTACGAAAATGCCTCCGTACTGCTCAAAGATTATCCTGACTTACAAGCAGTCTTTATCACAGCAAATGGCGAAATCTACTATGTCAACTTCTAATCCTTCCGGATAGGAAGTCAGTTCCCCAAGAAGCGGCACTGACATTCCCCGAAAGCCACTAATTCACACTGATTTCGCCTGCCAGCACTCTCTTGTAATCCTCTAAATTCCTTGCAAGAAGTTCCGGCGTGTCCAGCCCATAAGGACATTTATTTTTACACTGATTACAATGCAGGCATCCTTCAATCTTTTTCATCTTTTCCTGCACCTCATCCGTCAACTGAAGAGCGGAGGGCGACCTGCGAAGCAGCAGCGACATTCTGGCACAATTGTTGATCTCGATTCCCGCCGGACAAGGCATGCAATAGCCGCAGCCCCTACAGAAATCACCAGCAAATTCCCCTCTGTCTTTGGCAATGACTGCCTTTATCTCCTCCGTCATAATCGGGGGATTTTCAATGTAGGATAGAAACTCATCCAACTCCTTTTCCCTCTGTATCCCCCAGATTGGAAGCACATTGTCATACTGTGCTATATGGGCATAAGCTGCCGCTGAATTGGTGATCAACCCACCTGAAAGCGCCTTCATGGCAATAAAGCCCATATCTGCCTTTTTACAGCCCTCTACAAGCTTCTCTTCCTTTTCTGTCGCCAGATAGCAGAACGGAAATTGAAGAGTTTCATAGAGACCGCTTTCAATCGCCTCCTTTGCAACACCAAGCCTGTGATTGGTGATACCAATATGGCGAATCTTTCCACCCTCTTTCGCTTCCATTGCCGCCTCATACAGTCCGCTTCCATCTCCCGGTTTTGGGCAGAAGGACGGGTTATGAAACTGGTAAAGGTCAATATAATCGGTTCGGAGCATCTCAAGGCTCACTGCTAAATCCCTGCGCATATCCTCACCCGTCTGGGCGCCTGTCTTGGTTGCAATATAAAGACTTTCACGAATCCCATCAAAAGCAAGTCCCAGCTTATGCTCGCTGTCGCTATAAGCCCTCGCCGTATCAAAAAAGCGCATCCCACCGTCATAAGCCTTGCGCAGCAAAAATACTGCCTCATCATCGTTGACCCTCTGAACCGGCAGTGCACCAAATCCATTTTTGTTGACTACAATTCCTGTACTTCCTAATCTTACCTGGACATTTTCCTTCTTCATTCTATGCTAATCTCCTTTTTCAACAAAAATCATCTGTCAACTCCTTTTTAATGTGTCACAATCGATTTTCTCGGACATTTTTCCATACATGCGCCGCAGCCTTCGCACTTTTCATAATCGATTTCTGCATTGAAATCGACTACTGTAACAGCATCTGCCGGACAGTTCTTTTTGCAAAGCTGGCAGCCGATGCAACCCACAGTACAATCTTTCATGGTGACCGGACCTTTATCCTTAGAACTGCATGCCACTGCATATTTTGCATCGTAGGGAATCAGCTTGATCAGATGCTTCGGACATACCTCCACGCATTTTCCGCATGCCTTACATTTTTCTTTGTCTACCACTGCCACTCCATTTTCCACACAAATCGCATCAAAAGGGCATGCCTGCACACAACTTCCAAATCCAAGGCATCCGTAATTGCAGCTCTTTGCACCACCGTTTGGCACGAAGGAAAGCATGCGGCAGTCTTCAATTCCATGATATTCATAGTCAAGGGTGACCTTATCACAGTCCCCCTGGCACTGTACGAAAGCAGTCATTCTGGCGCTTTCCTCAGCTTCCACACCCATAATTCCTGCAATGACCTTTCCTACTGCCTCCCCGCCCACAGGACAGGCATTTACCGGCGCCTCCCCCTTGGCGATGGCAGCCGCCAGACCGCTGCATCCCGGGAATCCGCATCCTCCGCAGTTGTTCCCGGGAAGCGCTGCCAAAACAGCTTCTTCTTTTTCATCTACCTCTACTTTAAATTGTATCGCGGCAATGCCAAGGAACAGTCCAATGAACAGCCCCACGCCGCCAACCACTACTACTGCTGTCAAAACACCCGTTATACTCATTTCGCACCTCCTACAGCAATCCTGAAAATCCGCAGAAGGCAATTGCCATCAGACCTGCAGTGACAAGCACGATGGGCATTCCCTTAAAGGATTCCGGAATATCATTGTATTCCATTTTTTCTCTGATTCCGGCAAGAATCACTATGGAGATGGTAAATCCTACCGCCGTGGCAAATCCGTTTACAATACCGGTCAGTATTCCATAGTTCTTCTGTACATTCGTAAGCGCCACACCCAAAACTGCACAGTTAGTAGTTATTAGCGGCAGATAAACGCCAAGCGCCTGATAGAGAGATTTCATGAATTTCTTGAGGAACATTTCCACAAACTGCACCAACGCTGCTATTACCAGAATAAATACGATTGTCTGCAGATAGGTCAGATCAAACGGCGTCAATATGTATTTATAAATTGCACCTGCTACTGCGGATGCCAAGGTAATAACAAATATAACAGCTGTTCCCATTCCCGCTGCCGTACTTGTTTTTTTAGATACGCCGAGAAAGGGGCATAACCCTAGAAACTGGCTTAAGACCACGTTGCTTACCAGTGAGGATGAAATCATAATAATAAGCAGATCCTTAATCATCGTTCTTCTCCTCCTTGCCTGTATTTACATCGGGAATATCATTTTCTTCTGTAATTTCTATGACCTCCAGATCTTCTTTTGCCTTTGCACAAGACACATCGATCATGCGCCTGCTGCACCCGGATTCTTTACAGTTCATGCAGTCTGAATTGCACCCGGACTGTATCTTGGACATATCTTTGCCTTTCCTTTCGCCTTCCAGCTTCACCTTATTCTGGATTGCCGTCAGCACGGCAAGAACAAAGAAAGCCCCTGGCGCCAGGACAAAAATGCTGCACGGCACGTAGCTTGCCGGCATCACGTTCATGCCAAATACCTGCCCGGCTCCTAAAAGTTCCCTGACTGCTCCTATGATCGTAAGCGCACAGGTAAATCCAAGCCCCATTCCGATTCCGTCAAACAAAGAGGACACCACATCATTTTTGGATGCATAGGCTTCCGCACGTCCCAAAATAATACAATTTACTACAATCAGTGGAATGTAAAGTCCTAGCGCCGCATATAAAAACGGAATAAATGCCTTCAAAAGCAATTCAACCACCGTGACAAACGAGGCAATCACCACAATGAATGCAGGAATCCTTACCTTGTCAGGAATCACCTTCCGAAGCAGAGAGATGAACATATTGCTGAGTGCAAGCACTACCATGGTGGTAAGCCCCATCCCCAGACCGTTTACCGCTGAAGTCGTGACCGCCAGCGTAGGGCACATTCCCAGCATCAGAACAAAGGTGGGGTTTTCTTTGATAAGTCCGTTGATCAGACGTTCTGATATACTATTTTGCTTCATTGACGCTACCTCCTAACTGTGATTGGAAATAGTAAAGTCCGCCGTTTACTGCATTTGTCACGGCGCTGGTCGTAATGGTAGCCCCACTGATGGCATCAATCTGGCTCTCAGAGGTGGCTCCTGTCTTGGTATAGGTGAAGCTTGGAACCTTCTTCCCTTCAAACTGAGGTTTCAAAACTGCATCCGCCTTCATTCCAAGTCCTGCCGTTTCAGAAATGCTTAAGATGGAGATTCCATTTAAAGTTCCATCATTGCAGATTCCCATGGTAAATGTGATATCTCCGCCATACCCTTCATGGCTGGTCACCGTAAGCACATATCCCAAAAGTGCTCCGGCATTGTCCTTTGCTTCCAACACATTTACGATATCCACCCCTTCAAAACCAGCTTCCCTCCACTGCATGGTGAAAGCTTCATCGTCCGTCGTCGTCCCTTTTAACATTTCAAATTCTAAAGCGCCCGGAAATACTTCTGCATAGGCTTCCTTTGCCGCCGCTTCTTCTGCCTGTGCAATGGGTTCTTTGGTAATCTGATACACCAGACCTAGAATCAGACCTGCAAAAAGCGTGATAGCCAAAAGGATGGCAGCATCTTTTATCATATTTTTCATGCTCGTTCCCCCCCTTTTCCAAAAGCCTTAGGCATGGTAATCTTTTCCATCAAAGGCACCAGCAGATTGCCTAAAATAATTGCATAGGAAACGCCTTCCGCGGAAGGGGCAAAAATCCTGAAAATACCTGTCAGCAGACCGAGAACCACGCCATACAAGTACTGTCCTCTCTTGGTGACGGGTCTGGTCACATAGTCGGTCGCCATAAAGAACGCCCCCAGCATCAGACCGCCTCCTGCCAGATGTGCCGTGATAAAGGCAGGATCAAACCCATGTCCTCCAAATAAAATCAGAAATAAAACAAAAGTCACTATGTAACTGCCAGGTATTCTCAAGTCGATGATTCCAAGCAGAATCAAAAGGCAGGCACCCAGCACAATTGCAATCATGGAAGTCTCGCCAATGGTCCCTCCTGTCCTTCCAATCACCATATCAAGCAGATTCACGCTCTCTCCTGCCTTAAGGCTTGCAAGCGGCGTTGCCCCTGTATAAGCGTCACATTCAAAATTACACATAATGGACGTGTAAGAAATCAAGAGAAAGCATCTTGCGCCTAACGCCGGGTTCATGAAATTCTGTCCCAGCCCGCCAAAAAGCATCTTTACCACTAGGATTGCAAAGACACCACCAATCACGCCAATCCACCAAGGCGCTGTGGACGGAAGATTCAGCGCTAAAAGCAGTCCCGTCACTACTGCTGAGAAATCACCGATCGTGACCTTCTTTTTCATTGCCTTTTCGTAAATCAATTCTGTAAGCACACATGATGCCACAGTAATAAAAATTAAAATAAGCGCATCCAGTCCGAAGTTATATATGCCAAAGCCTGCCGCAGGAAGCAGTGCGATCACCACTGCAAGCATAATATTGCTGGTAGTAACCCTTGACCTTACATGGGGATTGGATGAGACCTTCATCAAATCACTCATTTTGTTTTTCTCCTTCTACTTTTTCTTCTTTGCAAGCTGCATCTTTCGCATGGATTTGATTACCTGCGTAAGCGGACGCTTTGCAGGACATACATAACTGCAGCAGCCACATTCACAGCATTCCATACCGTTGTTCTTTACAAATGCCTCTTCCTCGTAATGTTCTGCATAATCTGCGAGCTTTCGGGGGACCACTCTTCCGGGGCACACCTCCACACATTTGCCACAGTTGATGCAGGCAGAAGGCTCCATCGCCGATACCTCATCTTTCGTCAGACATAACAGCGCCGATGAGGTCTTAGTTGCAGGCACATCTAAATCAAAAATACCAAACCCCATCATAGGACCGCCTGAAATAATCTTAACAGGGGGCTGCTTGAAACCGCCTGCCTCCTCCACCAATTCATGATAATTTGTACCGATTCTTACTCTGAAATTACATGGATCTGCAATCGCATCCCCTGTCACCGTTACAATTCTATACATTAGCGGCTTTCCGTTTATGACCGCATCATAGATTGCAATTACTGTATCCACATTATTAACCACACATCCTGCATCCGCTGGCAGCATGCCTGAATGAATGGCACGTCCTGTAGCCGCATAAATAAGCTGCCGCTCCGATCCTTGAGGATATTTTGTCTTAAGTGCCTTTACGGCAATCTTATTTTCATCCTTGGTAAGCCTTTTCAGCTTTGCAATACAGTCTGGCTTATTGTCTTCCACTGCCAAAATTCCTCTTGCATTTTCAAACAGACTTAAAGATACCTTAAGTCCTCCAATCAGCTTTTCTGGTTCTTCCAGCATCTTACGGTAGTCCGATGTCAAATATGGCTCACACTCCGCGCAGTTTACAATTACATATTCTATCTTATCAGGCTCCTTAGGAGAAAGCTTTACCGCAGTGGGGAACCCTGCTCCACCCATACCTACGATGCCTGCCTCTTTGATTCTGTCAATCTTTTCTTCCCTTGAAAGCCTCTCAAGCTCTGCCGGCTCCTGCCACGCTACCTCTTCATATTTTCCATCATTTTCAATCACAATGCTCATAACATTGTCCCCTGTGACCACTCTTCTTGGCTCGATTGCCTTTACTGTCCCGGAAACAGTCGCATAGATGGGGGCAGATACAAATCCGCCTGCCTCAGCAATCTTCTGCCCCGTCAGGACTTGATCACCCTTTTTGACGATTGGCTGTGCCGGTGCACCGATATGCTGAGATAAGGGGTATACTAAATCCCCCTTCGGCAGAACGTCTTTGATTGGTTTGTCTTTGGACAAATCCTTGCCATCGTAAGGATGAATCCCTCCTGTAAATGTTAATTTCGCCACTCCATACCCTTCTTTCCCTATATATTGATGATTCTCATCCTTTTAAATATACTATTTTTTTGTCGAAAATACTACAGTATTTTTGAAAAATATGCTACACTAAACAGGTAATGTGAAATAGGAGGTCAATATGAAAACAGAAGAAATCATTCTTGGAAATTTTCAGCTTAAATACCCCTTGGAACGTCTCGCTCCTTTAGATCGAACTTTATTTTTGGACATAGAGACTACCGGTCTTCTTTCCTCCGGTTCCATGATTTACCTAATCGGATGCGCTTTCTATTCAGAGGGAAACTGGATTATCAGGCAATGGTTCGCCCAGTCTCCTGAAGAAGAAGCCGAACTGATTAAATCCTTTTTATCCTTTGCAGAGGATTACACGTATCTGATTCACTACAATGGAAATTCTTTTGACCTTCCCTTTATCAAACATAAAGCAGATCAATATGGTCTTTCCTGTGATTTTAGTAAAATAGAAGGTCTGGATATCTACCGCCGCATCGCCCCGTACAAAAATTTTCTTAAACTTTCTGACTGCAAATTGAAAACGGTAGAACGTTTTTTAGGCATCAAGCGTGAAGATAATTACAGCGGCGGCGAGTTAATCCAAGTTTACAAGGATTTTATCATTTCTCATGACTATAGCCTGTATCATACGCTGCTGCTGCACAATTCTGATGATATGAAAGGTATGTTGGAAACCCTTCCCATCCTTTCCTACTACGATTTGTTTAACAGCAGTCTCAAGGCGCGAAAAGTACAAGCCAATTACTACAATGATATTCACGGCGTACCCCGAAAAGAACTGATCCTTCAGCTTGTCACCGCCTCACCCCTTCCGGTTCCCGTCACCTTTATGGGAAAAGGCTGCCATTTTAAGGGAGAAAAATATGAAGGAACTTTGATTGTTCCTATTTATGAAGAAGAGCTCAAATATTTTTATGCGAACTTCAAAGATTATTATTATCTTCCCACAGAAGATATCGCCCTGCATAAGTCAATCGCATCCTTTGTGGATAAAGAATACCGTCAGCAGGCAGTTGCATCTAATTGCTACACACGCAAATTCTCCTGCTATCTTCCCCAATGGAAGATACTTGTAGAGCCATTTTTCAAACGGGAATATAAAAGCAGAGATTTATTCTTTGAACTAACGGACGATATCAAGAAAAACAGACAATTATTTTCAGACTACGCAAGCCACGTGCTCTGTGCCATGGCGATACAGGATTAGATGCAATGATTTGTTGCAAAAAAGAGGCACCTGACGGATGCCTCTTTTCTTATTTTTTAGGACGTTCGTAATAAAATGAATTTTTACGTTCATATCCAATATCTTTGTGATTGATAATCTGCTCTGTACTTCCAATAAAGAGAATACCCCCGGGTGCTAGTGACTGGTAAAACTTCCTAAACACCTCATCTTTTGCCTCCTCTGTAAAGTAAATCAATACATTACGACAAACAATCATATGATAATCCTTAGGATAACCACTTTCTAAAAGATTATGTTCTTTAAAGTCAACACGTGCCTTGATTTCATCTGAAATCTTGTACGAGAGCCCGACCTTAGTAAAATACTTTTTCTTAAAATCGTCTGGTACAGCAGCAATACTTTTCTCGCTATACAACCCCACCTTTGCCTTTGCTATAACCTGCTTGTCTAAGTCTGTGGCGGTTATACGAATCATATTAAGCGGAACATGACGGGATAATGCCATAACAAGAGAATAGGGCTCATCTCCAGTAGAACATGCCGCACTCCAAATTTTCAAATTCTTTCCATATTTTCCAATCAGCTCCGGAATGATTTCCTTGTCCATGACTGCCCATTGATCGGGATTTCTGTAAAATTCCGAAACATTAATCGTAAGGTAATTTACAAACTCCTCGAATCTAGCTTTATCCGTCTTTAAAACCTGCACATAATTCTCATAGCCCTTAATACCATGTTTTGTAATCAGAGCATCTATCCTGCGCTTCATCTGCCGCTCTTTATAAGCATTTAAATCAATCTTCGTCAATGCAAACACGGCATCTTTAAATTTTTCATAGTCATATGCCATAATCTATCCGCCCTGAATGGTTTATTTTATTCGTCTGATTCAGCTGCAATCACTGCATCAATATCAACTGATACTACATCTGCATCGTCATCAGCCTCTTCCCTTGTCACCTCTTCTTCCGGCTCTGGCGCTAAAAGTGCCTTGACACTAAGGCTGATTTTTCTGTCTTCACTGTTGAAATCAACTACCTTTGCCGTAATCTCGTCGCCAACCTTAAGCACATCTGAAGGCTTTTCAATATGTTCTTTGGAAATCTGTGATACATGGAGCAATGCATCCACACCAGGCTCCAATTCAACAAACGCGCCAAAGTCTGTCATCCTTGCAACTCTTCCGCTCACTTCATTTCCAACTGCATATTTCTCGTCCGCATCCTTCCAAGGATTGGCATCATCAAATTTAAGGCTGAGAGCAATCTTAGTTCCCACAATATCTTTGATAAAGGTCTTAACCTTATCGCCCACCTTAAATGCCTTTTTAGGATTTTCAACACGTCCCCAGGACATCTCTGAAATATGAAGGAGTCCGTCTGCCCCTCCGATATCGATAAATGCACCGAAATCTGTAACGTTCTTGACGGTACCATCCATCACATCCCCAATCTTGATGCTCTCAAGAAGCTTTTTTTGCATTTCTGCTTTTGCAGCCACCAACAGCTGCTTGCGGTCTCCGATATATCTTCTTCTCTTGGGATTGTATTCGCTGATTACAAATTCAATTTCCTGACCTGCATATTTGGTAAGGTCTTTCTCATATACATCTGAAACAAGGCTTGCAGGAATGAAGATTCTCACCTCGTCGATAATGACGCTCAAACCGCCGTCAAGTACCTGTGCTACCTTTGCTGTGAGCACTTCTCTGTTGTTGAAGGCTTCTTCGATCCGCTTGTTGCCGCGTTCAGACGCAAGACGCTTGTAGGTTAAGATAACTTGTCCCTCACCGTCGTTTACCTTAAGGACTTTAACTTCCATGGTATCGCCCGGCTTGACTACGGTCGTTAAATCCACATTAGGTTCATTGGTATATTCGTTTCTCGTCAAAATACCATCAGATTTATAGCCAATGTTAAGAACGATTTCTTCCGGCTTAACATCTATGACCGTACCTTCAACTACCTCTCCTGTATGTATTGTCTTTAATGATTCTTCCAACATTTGTTCAAAAGTTAATTCTGACATAATTTTGAACCTCCTCGATAATATTGTTAGGGGTGGAAGCCCCTGCAGTAATACCCACCAGAGCAGCAGTTTTAGGTAGTTCTAAATGCAAGTCGTCCAGTGTCTGTATAAAATAGGTGGCTTGGCACTTTTCACGGCATATTTCATATAGCTTCTGCGTGTTGGAACTGTGCCTGCCGCCAATTACTATCATTGCATCGACCTTGGCTGCAATTTCGCGCGCCTGTGTCTGTCGTTCTTCTGTCGCATTACAGATAGTATTTACAACATTAACATTGTAACCTCTTTTATGAAAAATTTCAACTAATTCTTGAAATTTGTTGTAGTTAAATGTCGTCTGAGAGACAATACAGATTGATTTTTCTTTGTCTGGTCTGAAATTTTCTGCTTCCGCTGCATCCCCAATTACCACTGCCTGTGAGGCTGACCAGCCCATAATTCCTTCCACTTCCGGGTGCCCCGCATTTCCAATAATTACAATCTGCCTGCCGGCAAGGCTTTCTTTTTCAACAATCTGATGAATCCTTTTTACAAAAGGGCAGGTTGCATCGATGCATTCCAGACCGTTTTCCTCAATCCGTTCATAAATCCGCTTTGGCACCCCATGAGAGCGGATCACCACCGCCCCTTCCTTAATCTGTGCCAGCGCTTCTTCTCCCTCGATTACGGAAACGCCCCTGCTCTCTAAGTCCCGTACCACTTCTTCATTATGTATGATCGGACCGTAGGTGTAGATTTTTTTATGGGCATCGATCTGCTCATACACCTTCTCCACCGCTTTTTTTACACCAAAACAAAATCCCGCGCTCTCAGCACGTATCACTTCCATCTTATAACCTCCCGTTTGATATCCGTCATTTCAATTCCCTATTCCTTATCGGCATAGAGAAAGGATTTTCTTTACCACCTCTTCAATCGTCATGGAAGAGGAGTCAATCAAAACGGCATCCTCCGCCTGCTTTAAAGGCGCGATCTCCCGATTCATATCCTGCTCGTCGCGCTTTATGATATCTTCCTCTATCTTTTGAATGTCACATGTTTCCCCTTTTGCCGCAAGTTCGTCAAATCTTCTCTTTGCCCTCACCTTGGGGCTGGCGGTTAAATACACTTTCACATCTGCCTTCGGAAGGACGCAGGTTCCTATATCCCTTCCGTCCATGACCACATTATTTCTAGAGGCAAGTTCCTTTTGCAGGGAGGTAAGACGCTCCCTCACCTTGGGATTCTTACTGGTAAAAGATGCCATATTCCCTACTTCTTCCGTGCGAAGATGCGCATTGACATTTTTTCCATTTAAAAGAACCACCTGCTCTCCTTCTTCATATTGAATGGTGATATCCGCCTCCATGCATTTTTCTGCAACAAGGGCTTCTTTCTTCGGATCAATGTGATTTGAAAACAAATAATATGCCATGGCGCGGTACATCGCGCCTGTATCTACATATATAAATTCCTTTTCCTTTGCAACCAGCTTGGCAATGGTACTCTTTCCTGCGCCCGCCGGTCCGTCTATTGCAATCTGATAGCTCATCTTTCATCCTCATTTCTTTCCAAAAATATATACTGCCCTTTATCATAACATGAACTTTTTCTTTTGCCAAGTTTGCAGAAAATCTCTTTGCTTATTATATTATTTGGGGAACCTATACGCACTTTCCAGCGTCTAATTTATAAGTCGGCTTAACCAAAGCGAAAGGAGGTCGCCATGAATGGCAAAAGACAAAAACTTGATGATCTTTTTATAGAGACCATCGAGCAAAACAAAACCGCCATGTTCCGTCTGGCATATTCCATTGTCTTAAACAGGGAAGACGCCGAGGACGTGGTCAGCGAAAGTATATTAAAAGCATTCAGTAATTTATCAGAATTAAAAAACAGCAGGAAAATGAAAGCATGGTTATTCCAGATTATAGCAAACGAAAGCAAGACCTGCTTAAGGAAAAGGAAGCGGGTGGAATTGACGGAGGATTTTTCTGATTTTCCGATGGAAAAATATGTTCCCGAATCCTCTTTCGATCTATTAGAATTTGTTTATCACTTAAACGACGGCTTTAAAGAAGTCATTCTGCTATACTACTTTGAGTCGTTCCGGGTAAAGGAAATCGCCAAAATTCTTGCTGTTTCTGAAGGAACCGTCAAATCAAGGCTTTCCAGAGCCCGTCAGGAATTAAAGAAAGCGCTTGAAGATGCCCAGTAGAAAGGAGAAATCATGAATCATTTCGATAAAAAAATAAGACAAATTGCAAAAAATACCCCCTGCCCCACCAGCAAGGAATATGATGAGAAGTTTAACCATACACTGAAAAAAATAAAAAAGCAAAGCTTAAGCGCCTCTTCCCGGAAGACGTCTTCCTTTTCTTTCCCCAAAGCCGGCATTGCCGCATGCGGCGTTGCTGCCTTCGTGCTGATAGCCCTGCCAGTATCCGCTAAAATCAGCGACTATGTAAAGGAACGGATGGAACAGATGTCCGACGAAGAACAGGCACAATATACGGCGGCAAATGACACCGCCAATATGACAAAGGAACACGACACGGAAGCCCTCCAGTATTCCAGGGAACTTACCGACGATGAAAACAGCCGGTATTTTGCTTTGCGGGATAAATATTGGAACGAAGGCTTGTTCCCGGAAGGCGAACTGACGCTTACAGACCGGTTGGAGGCAGATGCGGCGATCACTGCTCCTGTGTATGAGACCTACAACAGGGAAATCTATCTGCCCGACAGAACGCTTACAGACGAAGAATTACTCCAGATGATCGATTTCAGTGAAAAATCCGCCTATGCCGTCAGCCAGACAGCCGAAGCGCAGGAAATCATACAGGCACAGCAGGAATTTAACCGGAATCCTTACCCTGATGAAACGGATTTATCCGAGGATGAGGTCATCGCCAGAGCCATCACTTACTTCCAGGAAATGTATGGCGTGGATTGCTCCGAAATGGAAGTTTTATGCGAATATTGGCTGGGATTCGGTTTCGGCGGATATGGAGATTATCAGATCACTTTTAAGGAGGACGACGCCCATTCCTACTGCGTGAACATCAACAGCGCAACCGGCATACTATCCAATCTGTTCATCGTCAAAGACGGCATCGACTATAGCAATCCTCCAAGTGTTCCTGTTAAGCCTGATGAAGCTTTTCTCCGCTCCAATTATGAAAATGCAAGAAAACTGATGACCAGTGCTTTCAACTCTGATGTGACCATTACCAAGGCGGCATGCAGTTATGTGGCAAACGAGAACGGCGAAACAGAAACAGGGTGTGTATACTACTTTATCGGATTATCCAATAATGCCATGTATGGCATTCAATATCATATAGATTCCGATTACTTCGGATATATTTATCAGCTCTCCGATCAGGGATGGCAGCAGGATGGCACTCCCGTGCCCGGATGGCAGATGCTCGAATTAGAACCTTGATTTATCTATACCGGCAGGAGGCGCTTTGGCGGCAAAGTTCCTCCTGCCGCACTGTTTCCTGCCAAGTATCCGGTGGACCAGGCAATCTGTAGATTAAAACCGCCCGTTACCCCGTCTAAATCAAGTACTTCCCCGGCAAAGTAAAGTCCCTTTACAAGCTTTGATTCCATGGTAGACGGATTCACCTCTTTTACGCAAATCCCTCCCTGGGTTATGATTGCTTCCTGAAACCCTCTCGTCCCTGTAACTGTCAAGGTAAGATTTTTAAAACAATCTATCAAATTGTTTCTCTCCTTTTTCGTCACTTCGTTGACCCTTTTTTCCGGCGAAATGCCTGAGAGCCGGATGATGATAGGAATCATCTTTGCCGGAAGCAGACCGTCTAAGGCATTTTTAAACTGCCGATTCTTATTTTCTTCAAAATCACGCAAAATCCTCTTATCTAGCTGTTCTCTCGTCAAAGCCGGTTTCAAATCTATAATAAGCGGCACTTGCATGTCTGCATATTTTTTTGCATAATAGCTGCTCGCGCTTAAAATCAGCGGTCCGCTTACCCCAAAATGGGTAAACAGCATCTCGCCGAATCCCTCATAGATCTTCTTCTTATCGCTTTTTAGCAAAACAGACACATTCTTAAGAGAAAGTCCCTGCAGCTCCATGCACCAGCTTTCTTTCACTGTAAATGGAACCAGCGCCGGCTTCACTTCCTTCACTGTATGCCCCGCCGTTTCCGCAAACAAATAGCCATCCCCGGTAGCGCCTGTGGACGCATAGGACTTGCCTCCCGTCGCTAAAATCACCGCGTCCGCTTCCATTTTTCTTCCGTCTGAAAGCACCACGCCCTTCACGCTCCCCTTATGCGAAGCTTCTTCTATGCTTTCTTTCTCCTGATTCTCTATCAAAAGCTCCTTCACACAGGTGTTCAGGCATACCTTTACATGCTCTCGCTCCATCCGCCTGTTTAGCGCACCAATCACGTCGGAAGAATGATCTGATACCGGAAATACCCGCTCTCCGCGTTCCACTTTAAGACGGCATCCGGCATTTTCAAAAAATGCCATAACTGTCCTATTATCCATCTGATAAAAGGCACTATATAAAAACTTTCCATTACTAATGACATTCTGAAAAAACTCCTCCGGCTCGCAGGCATTGGTCAAATTGCATCTTCCTTTCCCTGTGATATAGATTTTTTTCCCAGTTTTTTCATTTTTCTCCAGCAGCGTCACTTCCGCTCCTGCCCTTGCAGCGCTCACCGCCGCCATCATTCCGGCAGCGCCGCCGCCCACTACGATAATATGTTTCATATTATTATATTTTCCCGTTTAAAAATTACATCTGCTATTCATCAAGCTTCATCAGAGGATAATTCAGCATAGGTTCCTCATCTATAAAATTGATCTCGTCATTTAGATAAACCTGATAATTATTCCAAACCTCTTCAAGGGTCTCCAAATTGTTCTTAACTGTCTCCGGCTGCTTCATGCACAGCGCAACAACAAGCGCATTAATCACGCTAAGCGGCGCTACAAGCGAATCCACGATAGAAACCATATCGCTTTTTGCGAGAAGATTGCACGAAGAATAGAGATTCATGGGGGAATGAATACTGTCCGTTATGGTAATAACTTTGGCATTCCGGTCGTTGGCGAACTCCATTGCTTTGAGGGTTCTCATGGAATATCGGGGGAAGCTGATACCTATGATTGCATCCTCCCCGCCAATTCTGATCATCTGCTCAAACATCTCCGTAACGCTTGTTGTTTTTACCAAAATGATGCCTCCACGAATCATATTTAAATAGAAATGCAGGAAATCCGCCAAAGGCTCACAGCTTCTGACCCCAACAAGATAGACGTTTTTTGCCTCCAAAATGATATCTACGGCAGCTTCAAACGCCGCTGCATCCAGATTGACGATGGTATCCTTTATCTTTTCTATGTCCGAATTCAATACGGAGTTCAAAATTTCCGACTGTGTGCTCTTTCCGTACTTCGCTCCCATCTTCTGTACTGAATTTAGCTTATTTTTTACCCAGTCCTCCAAGGCATCCTGAAACTCCGGATACCCCTCGTACCCAAGTCCCGATGCAAACCGCACCACAGTGGACTCGCTGACCCCCACCGTTTCTCCAAGTTTTGCCGCCGTCATGAAGACTGCCTGCTCATAGTGATCCGAAATATATGCTGCAATCGCTTTATGCCCCTTGCTCATCTTCATATATTTGTCATTCATACGGGTAATAATATCGTGTTCCTGTATTTCCATCCTTGCTTCCTTCCAACTTATGTAAATATTTCACCTGTTATGTGAATCCTGCTATCTGAATGAATGATATACCTCTTTCAGCATCTGCATAGTCTCATCTTCAGACAAATCATAGTCTCCTGTAAGCGACATGCAGGCGGCGCCATGAATGAAAATCCACATTTTCATGAATAGTCCGCTGGCATTAGAACATCCCTGGGATGTGGCGGCATGTATTTCCCTGCTGACATAACCACCGTTACCGTTTACCAGATCATACAGGCTCCTTCCAAATCTTTCTGAAGACAAAAAGATAAATTCAAATATCCTTTTATGCTCCCCGGCAAATTTGATGTATGCCTGCCCCAGATTTACAAACGGGGTTACCGTCTGTCTTTGAAAGTCTTCATAATAATCATGGAAGAAATCACACGCCCTGCCAAACAATTCTTCAATCAGTTCCTCCATATTCTTGTAGATACGGAAAATCGGCTGCGTGGAACAGTTGGCTTTAGCTGCCAGCTTTCGGGCTGTCACCTGCTCTATTCCGTCTTCTTGTAAGATTGCAAACGCGGCTTTTATTAAATCCTCACGTGTTATTGATTCTTTTCTTGCCATCCCACTCTTACCTCCCTAATATAACATATGTTATTAGTTTACAGCGGATTCCACACTATGTCAACAACAAATGACATTTTTCGAGAATGGAAATTGCATATAAGGAAACGTCATGATATAATCAAACAATACTACGAGGGAGTATTTTGATGAAATCTGAAAAATCGCGTGTTGAATTGAACGAGGTGCTCCAGGCTGAACTTGAAGAGGACCAGACGCATGCCGTAGAGGATGCGCAGAGATATCTGGAAGAAAAATATCATATAGATTTTGAATTAACTTCTTTTGAACCTTTCATCTTTATGAATCCTAATTCTATGCCAAAGTCAATTCTCCACACAGGCGGTTAATTTCCGAAGCAATGGACTTTTCCATAATAGCTTCAAAATAAAATTAATAATATAAGAACATACAATTGTAAGCACGAACATAAAAGGAATTACGAAAACAGGGTATTTCACAATAAAGACCAATTCTTTAAAGATAAATAAGTAAAAAAACATATGAACCAGCCAGATATTTGTGGAATGCTCTCCAAAAAACAAAAAGAATCTTTCTACATAATCCGGCTTTTTCCAAAGATTGAAACATATAAAGCAAAAAATAGAAAAAAAATATACCATTCCCGATACTTCAATCACACACATTGCCAAAATCGCCGCCGAAACAACAATGAAAAGATAGAAATTACTTTTTTCTCCTGTCACCCGATTCCACCATTTTCTCGTTTTGGATATAATCTTTTCTTTTGCAAGCAGCATCCCCACAATGTAAAAGAAAGATACATACCACAAATCCGATAGTTTTCTGACCAAGAACCCCTTCCAATAATATTCCTCCGGACTCGTGGCAAATATCCCTAGCACTTTGCAGAGATAGTATACACAAAATATCATTGCGAACACAATAAATAGAACGCGGCTGTCCGCCTTTTTGGCTAATTTTAGGAACAACGGCGATATCAGGACAAATAATATATAGGTCGAGGCAAACCACCAAGCGCCGTTATATGTATGTTCCAACAGGAAAAAATTTCCCAGAAACCTGTAAATATTGACTGGTATCTCCCCATATTGATCAAAAAGAATACCCACAATCGTGAAAATAATACATACCACCCAGAAATGAATTAAGAATTTAAATAATCGAAAATATGTTTTTTTCAAATATTCTTTTAACTCCATATTACTGAACTGTAAAAACAGCGCATAGCCGGTACAAAAGCAATAAAGCGGCACGCAAATCTCGCTTAAAAACGCTAGATAATAAATCAAAGGTACATCCTGATTGATCCAGATCAGCGGGCTGCCGCTCACCTCTGCCCCTTTTCTCAGATATAGGTGTAGCAGTATCATCGCCCAAATTGCCACTCCGTGCACCATGCACGTATCCTTTTTTTCCAGTTCCATACCAGTTCCTTCCTATTCCATCTGCTCCATCATAATATTTTTATATTCTTCCAAATCGTTTAAAAATTGCTGCCATGAGTCAACATTTTCTACAAAATACAGCGGACATTTCTTTCCGCCTTCGTCGTAGTGTCTTCTCATATCCTCCGGTGCGAGATTATATTCATTTAATAGCCATGCGGATAACCGAATCAACGACTGATAGGTATCCTCCGTAAACTTCCCGTCTTCTGACAGATAGCAGCACTCTATGGAAATAGAATCATAATTCCTTCCCGCCACCGCATAGGCGATTTCATTTAAAGGAATACACTGAATAATCTCTCCATTATAGCCAATTACAAAATGTGCGCTTGCGGAAGTCTCACCTGTAATACCCAGATTTTCAAAATAACTCCTATTCTGGGCTGCACTGGTTCCCGGGTTCGCTGTATAGTGTACAAAAATATTGTTCACTTCTGGCAATGTTTCGCCGGGTCTTGAATATTCATTGACCGGAATAAAATCTTCTGTCATAATCGGCTTATACGTCTTGTTTTCTTCAATGACCTTCTGCCGCTCTACGGTTGTCTGAAAATCATTTGCAACCTCCTGCGTATCTCGCAATCCTTGTATTAACTTGATTAAAAGAAAAGCAGCTGTCACAATTAATGCAACTAAGAAAAGCAGCGTGACCATTCTTGCCGCTATCATTCTTCTTTGTCTGCGTTTTCTTCTGCGTGCCCTTGCCTGTTCTGCCTTTTGTTCCGTATTATTTTTACGGCTTCTCCCATTTCTGTTATCTGGCAGAGGATATATTTCTACTTCCGTTCCTCTCCTTCTTTCAGGTACTGCCGCACTCTGTCCTTCAGACCGTCTTCGCCTTTCAGACATTTCCGCTCTCTGCCCTTCTGGTCGCCTCCGTCTTTCAGGCATCTCTACGCGCTGCCCTTCAGGGCGTCTCCGTCTTTCAGGCATTTCTACGCGCTGCCCTTCAGGGCGTCTCCGTCTTTCAGGCATTTCTATGCGTTGCCCTTCAGGGCGTCTTCGCCTTTCAGGCATTTCTATGCGCTGCCCCTCGGAGCGTCTCCGCCTTTCAGGCATCGTTGTATTCTGTCCGCTCGCAGCACTTCTGACCCTTGGTCTTTCGTACGCATCGTCTCTGGATATATCAATAAATTCCAGTCCCATCCCCGCCTCATCCTTTGCATAAAATATAACGCACTGATGAAGCATAGCTTATCAAAAAATTATGTTAATTTTTATAATATAAAATAAATATTTTCTTAATTTTTTTCCTTTGCACGCTTTCTGTCATTTTTACCCTGATACACTTCCACATTCCCAAGCCCTTGAACAAACTTAGAAAACTGGCTGTATCCAAAATCCTTGACATTAAAATTATCATATTTGCTGTAAACGCAGTTGCTCAATTCGCTGATACCAATTCCTTTCTTTCCCGCATCATGAATAATCTGTTTGATATAGCCTCTGATTTCCTCCTGTGACTGTTCATTGTCTTTTAATGAAATCGTGATGACATTCTGCCGCTTTTCTAAAAGGAACAAACCTGCGTCTTCCACAAACTTGGACAAGAGACTGTAACCATAGTTTCTAACATCAAAATCAGGATACATGTTGACCAACCGATTGCCTACCGACGCTAATTCCACGTTTTTTCCTTTATTCTCATTCTCATTAATAATATTTGTAATCGCATTATAAATGACATCCCTGCTGATGGTATTGTCTTTGCCTTCTTTGCCTTCTGTATCTTCATCCTGATTTCCCAGATTTTCTAAATTAACAAATCTGGTACATGCCACCCTGAAAGAGCGGGGTGTCTTTTCTTCTCCCATTCCAATGACTTCCATGCCGGATTCACGCAGCCTGCTTGCCAGACGGGTAAAATCGCTGTCACTGGACACAATACAGAATCCATCTACATTTCCCGTATAAAGAATATCCATTGCATCAATGATCAAGGTGGAATCCGTTGCATTTTTGCCTACAGTATTACTAAACTGTTGTACCGGAATCACTGAATTTTCTAATAATTCCCCTTTCCACTTGGTCGCCTGCGTACTCGTCCAATCTCCATAAATTCTTTTGTAAGTAGTAATCCCGTAAGTAGACAGTTCCTCTAAAATGGCTCCTATATACTTCGCTGAAATATTATCTGCATCAATGAGCAGTGCAAAACGCTTATTATCCATGCAATCCCCCTGTTTTCTATTATTTATCAACCATTCGTAATTAGATTATAACACAAAAACAGCTCCCATACAAATATTTGCATGAGAGCTGTACCAGCGTTTCTTGATTAAACCTTACACAGGATATGCCGCATTCTTTACATCTGCCTGTGACATATCAACCTTTTCCTGCTGTGCCTGACGATATTTGAAGAAGTCAGTTGCAACCTGAGGGAACAGGGCGTAGGACAATACATCCTCATCCTGCTGTTTCCATTCCTTCATCTCTGCCTCTAACTTATCCATCTCGTTCTCAATCAAATCGGCAGGACGGCAGGTGATTCTCTTTTCACCTGGTATAACCTTGTCAATAATCTCCTGGTTCATAGGCTTAACAGTCTGACCATATTCGCCGCGGAGCACTGCCTTAGTTTCCTTAGTTGCCATCTTATATCTTTCACCCATCAATACGTTAAATACTGCCTGGGTTCCCACGATCTGTGAAGAAGGTGTAACCAAAGGAGGCTCACCTAAGTCTTTTCTAACCTGAGGGATTTCTTTCAGCACATCGTAATATTTATCTTCTGCGTTCTGCTCTTTCAGCTGACTCACCATGTTGGAAAGCATGCCGCCGGGTACCTGATACAACAAGGTCTTGATATCAACCCCCATAACCTTGGGATTGAGCAGTCCGTCTGCAAGACACTTATCTCTGTAAGGTCTGAAATAATCTGCGATTTCAGATAAAATATTCTGGTCATAACCGGTATCATAAGGAGTTCCCTTGAAGGTCTCAACCATAACTTCTGTTGCAGGCTGTGAAGTGCCCATAGCAAAAGGTGAGATTGCACAGTCGATGACGTCTACTCCTGCTTCTACCGCTTTCATATAAGTCATGCTTGCAACACCTGATGTATAGTGTGTATGCAGCTGGATTGGAAGTTTTGTTGCGGACTTCATTGCTGCGATCATTTCAGATGCTTTGTATGGAACCAGAAGACCTGCCATATCCTTGATACAGATGGAATCAGCACCCATCTCTTCAATCTTCTTTGCCATATTCATCCAATATTCCATGGTATACGCATCGCCTAATGTGTAAGAAAGGGCAACCTGTGCATGTCCTCTTCCTTCCCTTACCTTAATCTTATTTGTGGCATTGACTGCTTCCTGTAAGTTTCTAAGATCATTCAAGCAGTCAAAAATACGGATGATATCAATACCGTTTGCAATAGATTTCTCTACGAAGCTGTCTACAACATCATCAGCGTATGGTCTGTAACCTAAGATATTCTGACCTCGAAAGAGCATCTGCAGCTTTGTGTTCTTGAATCCATCTCTTAACTTTCTAAGTCTGTCCCAAGGATCTTCCTTCAAGAAACGAAGGGATGCGTCAAATGTAGCGCCGCCCCAGCATTCCACTGCATGATAACCAACTTTATCCATCTTGTCAACGATTGGAAGCATCATTTCAGTAGGCATTCTTGTAGCAATCAGAGACTGATGTGCATCACGAAGAACGGTTTCCATGATTCCAACCGGTTTTTTAGCATGTTCTGCCATTTCTATTTCCTCCTAATTTTGATTAAAATACGCCAAATACAGCCATGAAAGTACCGGCTGCTACTGCTGTACCGATAACACCTGCCACGTTAGGTCCCATTGCATGCATCAAAAGGAAGTTCGTAGGATCTGCCTCAGCTCCCACCTTCTGGGAAACACGGGCTGCCATGGGAACTGCCGATACGCCGGCGGAACCAATCAGCGGGTTGACCTTACCCTTTGTCGCAATACACATCAGCTTACCAAACAGAACGCCGGCTGCCGTACCAAATGCAAATGCGATAAGACCAAGTGCAACGATCTTCAATGTATCCAGATTCAAGAATGCCTCTGCGCTGGTAGTAGCTCCTACAGAAGTACCAAGCAGGATAACCACGATATACATAAGCGCATTGGATGCCGTATCTGTCAGCTGTCTTACCACACCGGACTCTCTGAACAGATTGCCCAGCATCAGCATGCCTACAAGGGGCGCTGTGGTAGGAAGAATCATACAAACTACGATTGTTACGATAATCGGGAAGAGAATCTTTTCAAGTTTGGATACCGGACGAAGCTGTCCCATCTTGATCTTTCTCTCTTTTTCTGTAGTCAGCAGTTTCATGATAGGCGGCTGGATGATAGGCACCAGAGACATATAGGAATATGCCGCTACCGCAATCGGTCCAAGCAGGGCAGTCTGTCCAAGTTTTCCTGCAAGGAAAATGGAGGTAGGACCGTCCGCACCGCCGATAATAGAGATTGCCGCTGCCGCTTTGTCATTAAAGCCCATTGCAATCGCGCCGAAATATGCGGCAAAAATACCGAACTGTGCTGCTGCACCAAGTAAGAAGCTCTTAGGATTTGCAATCAAAGGACCAAAGTCTGTCATGGCGCCGACACCCATAAAAATCAGTGACGGCAAGATTGCCCATTCGTCTAAGAGATAAAAATAATACAGTAAGCCGCCTGCCCCGTTGGCTGAATCCTCAATACTCATCATAATATCAGGATAAATATTGACAAGCAGCATACCAAATGCGATAGGCGTCAAAAGCAGTGGTTCAAAGCCTTTGGCAATCGCAAGATAAAGAAATACACACGCCACAAGAATCATCAGGTAGTTGCCCCATGTAAGATTAAAGAAGGCTGTCTGGTGAATCAGATTGGACAGTGTAGATACGATGTAATCCATTTTTTTACCTCCTGTTGTTTTCTCGGCAAAAGTACTAATTAAGAGTTGCCAGCAAAGCACCTGCCTCAACAGCATCGCCAACAGCTACATCTACACTTGCTACAGTACCACCCTGAGGCGCTACAACAGGGATTTCCATCTTCATCGCTTCCAAAATGACTACTGTATCACCAGCCTTGAGCGTCTGTCCTACACTTACTTCTACCTTAAATACCTTGCCTGCTGCTCCAGCCTCTACTTTGATGCTGCCTGCACCGCCGGCTGCCTTGGGTGCTGCTGCTTTCGGCGCTGCCTTAGGAGCTGCTTTGGGTGCTGCGGGCGCCGGTGCGCCGGTGGATGCGCCCTCTTCTACTACTACATCATATACGTTTCCATTTACGGTAATTGTATAATTTTTCATTCCTTTAAATCCTCCTGTGATTTCCATTCAACATTATTCTCGTTTAAGCGCGCTGCCATTTGTTTCCTGCGCGTTTGATGCTTCTAACTACAAATCCATCTGTGGAAGAAGCGCCCTCGCTTGCTGCAATTGCTGCTGCAATAACTGCAACCAGCTCATAATCGTCTGAAAGCTCTTCTTTTTCAATAATCTGTGCAATGGTATTGTCCACTGCCACTTTCTTCACTTCTTCTTTCTTAGACTTTTTATCAAATTTTGCCTGAATCTTAGGTATAAAGCCAAAGCATCCGATAATCAGGCTGATCAGAATAAGGACTGCAAACACTGTTCCCATACCAAGAATGGTATTTAACGCCGCCTTCTCCATCTTTTCGCCAAAGGAGTACTCTACGTTGGTGGTAACATTGGCAATCACACCGTCTTCAAATACAAATTCCACACTCGCTTCGCGCTTGGAGCCTTTGATTCTGACATTGACCACACCGTCTTTTTCATCAAGATTGTATTTGATACTTACAATCTCTTCATAATCACCCATATCCGGGACAGCTTTCTCCCAGCTTTCAATCGCGCTTAACCATACCAGATCTGTCACCTGATCTTTCGTATTCGTCTGAACATATCGGTCGATCTTGATAATGTTGTCTTGCACATATTCTTCAGCTGCCGCCTCTGTCATAAAAGGAGTGATCTCCTCTTTCTGACTACATGCTGACAAACCAAGCATACAGGTAATCATACCTAATACTAATAACCATTTTTTCATATTAAGTATCATCCTTTCTAAACTGTACCATGTTTTTTTGCAGGACGGTCTTCCCTCTTGGAAAGCAGCATCTCAAAAGCGCCTATTACATATTTTCTTGTATCTGCAGGCTTTATGATCTGATCCACATATCCTCTTCCTGCCGCGCTCTGTGCACTTGTCTGCAAAGCAGCATATTCTTTTGCACATGTGGCAATTGCTTCTGCTCCCTGACCATCACAGATGATCTTTGCTGCAAGACCTGCATCCATGGTTCCAATCTGTGCATCCGGCCATGCCATGGTAATATCTGCCCCGATTGCCTTAGAGTTCATTGCAACATAGGCGCTTCCAAATGCCTGTCCGATCACTACATTTACTTTGGGAACGGTAGCATTAGCAAACGCATATGTAAGCTTTGCCGCTGCCTTTGCAATTTTCTTTTCGGAACATTTATCTGCCTTGAATCCCTTTACATTGGTAAGGGAAAGAACAGGAATATTAAATGCATCGCAGAAATTAATAAAATCTGCCGCCTTCTCACAGCCTGCCGGCGTTAAAACCGCCTCGAACTTATCTGTCACTTTTCCGTCTTCGCCGTATACTTCGCTGCGGTTCGCAACAGCGCCTACCGTAGTTCCGTTTAAACGGATGAACGCAGTAACCATCTCCTTGGCATAAGCAGCCTTCACTTCAAATACAGCGCCGTTATCAGCAAGCTGTGATAAAGCAATGGAAGTATCGCCTACACATCCTTCAATTTCTGCACATGTGCGGTTCAAATCGTCTGTGCAGTCTTCAAATGCGCCATCCTCTTCATTGTTTGAAGGAAGCATGCATACCAGCTCTCTGATCTGTGCAAGAACAGACGCCTCGTCTGCAACTACGTCTACAATACCTGCCTCCCCGCTCTGGAAAGAAGCCGCTGACGTATCACATCTGCTGATTTCGTTTCCATCTAATGCATTAGGCGCATTTACAAACAGCTTTGCTTTCTTTTCTTCCATGAAAGTAAAGTCTGTCAAAGTAGGGATAAGTGCAAGCCCGCCGCCGCAGGAACCAAAAATAGCGGTAATCTGAGGAATCACGCCAGAACATAACACCTGCTTTTTGTAGATTTCGCCAAATCCGTTAAGCGCATCTGTCGCTTCCTGTAATCTAAGTCCGGCAGATTCAATCAGCCCAATCACGGGCGCTCCCATTTTCAGTGCCAGATCATAGAGGTTTGCAATTTTCTTTGCATGCATTTCGCCGACGCTGCCGCCAAGTACGGAAGCATCCTGACTGTATACATACACGAGGCTGCCGCCTATCACTCCATAGCCGGTAATCACACCATCAGAAGGAGTTTTAGTCTGTTTCAAATTAAAATCCGTGCTTCTTGCTGTTACCTGCGCACCGATTTCAACGAAACTGTTTTCATCGAGCAAAGCTGCTATTCTTTGACTCGCCTGTGAAGTAGTACTCATTTTTTTCAACCCTCCATTTTATATTAAAAAAATTATAACTTAACTCACGAGGACACAAGTATCCCCATAATTTTGTCTATAGCAGTATACCACAAATGTCCCAAATCGCATAGAGTAAAGTTTATTTTTATCAGTATTTTTTTCATTTTCATATCAAATCTTCAGGGAAAGGAAGATTTTCAAAAAAAATTGTATCTTTTATACGCCTTTTGGCATCTTCATTTGTTCCTATATTGTGCAATAAAAGTACTTTGGCATAGGCTGCTTCAGGAGAGATGTGCCCCAATAAAATGACCCCTCTTTCCCTGATTGCTTTTGCAGTTACATAACTCTTTTTTGCTGCTATCTTGGCAGAGGCTGCATAAACGGGAATCCCTTCCTCGTGGCACCGGTCTATGAAATCCAGAATGGAAGTGCCCTCCCCTTGTGTACATCCTGTAGCGGAATGATAAAGGTAGCAAACCACAGCAGCAGGTTTTCTTCCCAAATCAATGCTCCTGTAATCAAGCCCCGGATAAGACCGAACCATAAGAACTGTTTTCTCAAAGACCGGACAGTCTGAAACAATAGGGGAACGCCTGTCCCTAATCTGTGGGAGTGTAGGATTAGGCACCCCCCCATTATAGCAAAGAGAGCCCTCTTCCATCATTCCTAGAGGAACGCCTCCAAAACTTCCAAATTGGTCTAAATAGGCATCCGCCTCCGTCATGCGTGTTCCAAGATATACGTTATTTTCTCCTTTATTGCTCCTGTACACACAATAGACTCCTCTGAGCAGGTAACCCCGGATCAGGTCCACTGCACTTTTGAAATTGGCAAGCCCATTGCTCCTTTTATCTCCTAAAGGATAATTGGCCGCAATCAAAACCACCGGCACCGGCACATGGCGAAGCAGCATTCCCAAAAGAGCTGCTGTATAAGACAAAGTATCAGAGCCATGGGTCACAATGACTCCTGCACATTCCTTGTAGGGAAGCTCCCACATAACACGGGCAAGCTGACTGTAATACTGCAGATTCATGTTCTCACTCAAAAGCGTAAACGGCTGTATCACTTCAAATGTGCAGCCACTGCCATAAGTCTCTTTGTAAAGATCCAAAAGGTCAAACGGCGATGCCTCTGTTACATTAATCACACTTCCTTCTATCTTACTTCCTATCGTTCCTCCGGTAAGCACCACCAGTATTTTTCTCATAAAAACCTCCTATCTCTTTGGTCACATAGCATATTTTACCCATACCCTGACATATAGATAAGTGAAGACACCTGTGCGGATGAGAATCAAATGAAACCTACTAGGCACTCACTTACCAGATCAATCAGTTTATTTCTTATTTCTACCCTTATTTTCATTACTCCGCTGTCCATGCCGACGGCATCAGCAAAAGAAGATGAGGATACAAATTTAAAACTTTACGCCCAGTCCGCTGTATTGATGGATGCCGACTCCGGGCGTATTTTATATGAAAAGGACGGGCAAAAAATCCTTCCCATGGCAAGTACCACCAAAATCATGACCTGTATCCTTGCATTAGAATACGGCAATCTGGACGATTACGCTGCCGCCTCTTCCTATGCTGCCAGTATGCCGAAGGTACGGCTTAACGTAAAAGCAAATGAATACTTTAAGCTGGAAGACCTGCTCTATTCCCTGATGCTGGAATCTCATAACGATGCTGCAGTCGTCATTGCCGAACATATTGCTGGCAGCACAGATGCTTTCGCTGATATGATGAATCAAAAAGCCCGAGATCTAGGGTGCTTTGACACATTCTTCATAACCCCCAACGGTCTGGATGCCACCGTCACGGCAAAAGATGGAACCGTAAAATCCCACTCCACTACCGCCGCGGATCTTGCCCGCATCATGTCATACTGTATTATGGATTCTCCAAAAAGAGAGGAATTTTTAAAAATAACCCGCACCTCTTCCTATTCTTTCGGAAGCTATAAGGAAAAGGACGGCTCATTTGTCCCCAGCGGTCGTACTTTTCAGTGCAATAACCACAATGCATTTCTTTCTATGATGGATGGCGCTCTCTCCGGTAAAACAGGTTTTACCGGCAATGCCGGTTACTGCTATGTAGGCGCACTGCGCCAAGATAAGCGGACTTATGTGGTTGCCCTTCTCGCCTGTGGATGGCCAAATAATAAAACATATAAGTGGAGTGATACGAAACTACTGATGAATTATGGATTGGACAATTACGAATACCACACGCTAAGTGAAGCCGCCTACAACGAAAGTAATTTGCCTCCCATCAAAGTCATAAACGGACAGGTGGATCAGCTTAATGCAGATGCCTACGCTAATCTTAAGATTGACCGGAGCGCAGATGCCTTTTCTGACGATGGTCTCCTTTTGAAAAAGGAAGAGCAAATCCAGGTAGACTGTCAGATAGAAGACCAGCTCACTGCCCCCGTGTCTTCAGGAACCAAAGCTGGCACGATCCGGTATCTTGTTGACGGTAAAGTATACAAAATAGAGCATATCATTACCAGCGACACCATACCAGCCATCGATTTTACCTGGTGCCTGAAGCAGATTCTTCTCCGCTACAGCCTATATTAGTCTTCTTATATATTAAGCTGTACGCTTGCTTCCTGCTCAGCCTGCAGTTTAAACTCTTCCATCTGGACGGCTGATAATTCCGGTAACTCCTCCAGTGATTTTACGCCAAAGCTCCTAAGGAACTCTTCCGTAGTTCCAAAAAGGAGCGGGCGCCCTGGTGCATCCATCCTTCCCACTTCCGCAATAAGACCAAATTCCACTAGTCTGTTCACCGCATGGTCACAGCTGACGCCTCTGATTTTTTCAATTTCCGCCCTGGTAATGGGCTGTTTATATGCCACGATAGAAAGCGTCTCAAGGAGTGTGTCCGTCATCACATACTTGCGCGGCGTCTTGGCGATTTTGATCAAATATTCATACATTTCCGCCTTGGTGCACATCTGGAAAGAATCTTCTAGTTCCATCAACGTCACACCGCAGGCTCTTTCCTCATACTCTGCTTTCATCTCTTTGAGTAGTTCCCTAGTAGTCTTTTTATCTTCCTCGATCACCGCGCCTAATCTTTCCACTTCCACGGACTCTCCCATAGTAAAAAGAACTGCCTCCAATATCGCTTTTTCCCTCTGTCTGTCCAAATTCTATACCTCCTGCGCCTCATTAGAAGTAATCATGATATCTTCGAATGTATCCTCCTGCACAATAGAGATTTTTCCTAACTTCATCATTTCCAATATAACAAGGAATGTGACGATAATCTCCATTTTACTCTTCTGCTTTTCCAAAAGCTGTCTGAAACTGAAGGTTTTGTGCGTATGAAGATACTCTTCCACATAGCTGGTTTTGATATCCATATCCACTTCGTCCTTCTCAATCTTGCCAAAGGTACTTCTCACTGGGTCGATCTTATCCTCCTGCCTGCGCATCACCGTCTTGAACAGTTCCTGCAGTTTTCCAAGATTTGCCCCCCCAAGAAGCGCCTCTAAATCCACCGGCGGTCTATAGTCCTCAATCTCCTTCGGAAGGGTCCTATCCTTAAACAACGTGCGCGCGGCATCCACCTGCCTGTCCTTAAGCTCATAAGACATATATTTATACATTTTATATTCCAATAACTTCTGGACCAGCTCTGCCCTTGGGTCTTCCTCTTCTCCTTCTTCATTGACTTCCTTAGGAAGAAGCATCTTACATTTGATGTCAAGAAGAGTCGCCGCCATCACCAGAAATTCGCTCATCACATTCATATCTTCCGTCTCCATTTCCTGGATATAAGAAAGATACTGCGCAGTTATCTCCACGATGGGAATATCATAGATATCTACCTTATTTTTTTCTATCAGATGCAGAAGAAGGTCCAACGGTCCCTCAAATGCCTGTAGTTTGACTGGTATTGCCATTGCCTTGCTCCCTCTATCGCTGCCTGTCCTTTTTTGCCTCAATCATATTACCATGAACTAAAATTGCCGTCAACTTTGCGTCATCCTGATTACCACAAGTTCTCCCGGATTAAAAATACGTATAGGCAAAGTATGGGTTCCCAGCCCCCGGCTAAGAATCATGACAGCCCCGTCCTTTTCAAACTCTCCGCCGTCATATACAGGAAACAACTTAAACGCCGGCGATATCACGCCTCCTAAATACGGCAGTCTCATAAGCCCTCCATGAACATGACCTGATACCACCAGATTCGCTCCCCATTTTACATAGGTTTCAAAATAATCAGGATTGTGTGCAATCAATACAGAAAATCTTGACGGATCCGCCTTTCCCAAAAGCGCCTCCAGATAAGAGACATCCATCTTGACAGACTTAAACTTTCCATAATACTCTCTTTCAATCTCAATTCCATAAATATCCATATTGAAAGAAGGAAGAGAAATTTTTTCGTTTACCAGATGTCTGATTCCGGCAGTCTTTAGGACATCCGCATATTCCTGATACATAGCACCAAAATATTCCGGATAAAGCCTAGTCTTATGCTCATGGTTGCCGTTTCCGTAGTAAACCGGATAGCGCGCTGCCAACGTACATACCAATGCCTTTGCAGCAGAGGTATCTCCTCCCTTTACTGAAGTATACATATCTCCCGCGATCCATATCATATCCGGCTGTATGCGTTCTATTTCCGTAAGCAGTTTTTCATTGTTTTTTCCAAAGGATTTATTGTGAAGGTCTGACAGAAGGATGATAGTTCCATCCTTCTTCAGCGCCTTGCTCTTACATCTGTAATTTCTTATCACGAATCGATTGCAGTCCGCCACCATAATCATTAGAAAAAAAACTGCAAACACTGCTATTACACTGATTAATAAAATCAAAGTCTTTTCCTTCCTGTCTTAATTCTATTATTTGTTCATCGCTCTTATAAACTGCAGTACAACTTCCAAACCTTGATCAAATAGTCTTTATATCCTGCCTTTTCTACCGTCACGTCTGCAAGAATAGAGACACTTCCTATTCTTTGCCCATTCAGCTTATAAACCGCCTCTCCCACTGCATCCCCCCTTGTAATGGGCGCTGCAAGTTCCGGTGGAAGCGAAATCGTCTTCTCAATACTGTTCAGGTCACTTCCTGTGATATCCAGATAACGGAAAGGCTCTTTAAAAGTCAGAGACGCTTCTTCCTGTACGCCTCCTTTAACGGGAAGAAGGGGAAGCTTTTCTGTATTAGGATCTTCATACAGTGCACTCACGCTATACCCGTAATTCAAAAGCGCCATAGCATCCTGAAAACGGCTTTTATTACTAGGCGACCCCATTACAACTGCGATCATATCAATATCGTCCTTGTTCGCCGTCGCAGAAAGGCAATATAGCGCCTTGCTGGTGGAGCCGGTCTTAAGCCCTGTGGTCCACTCATACATCTTAAGCAATTTGTTCGTGCTGGATAAAGTAAAATTGCTGGTGCCCTGACTGGTCACATGGGTAATATCCTCCATCCATATTTTCGTATAATCCAAGATCTGAGGATATTTCGTAATTAGCTCCCGGGACATAAGCGCTACATCCTTTGCTGTGGTGTAATGATCGTCAGAGTCCGTAAGTCCGCAGCAGTCTTCAAAATGGGTATCAGTCAGCCCCATATCCTCTGCTCTTTTGTTCATTAGATTTACAAATTCCTGTTCACTGCCTGCAATAAATTCAGCGGCTGCCACACTGGCATCATTTCCCGATGCCACGGCAATACACTTGATGATCGTCTCAAGCGTCTGTACCTCTCCCTCCTCCAGGAAAACCTGGGATCCTCCCATGGATTTCGCGTAAGCACTGGTCATAACTTCACTGTCAAGCTTTACTCTTCCTGTACCTAAATGATCAAAAATAACAAGAAGGGTCATAATCTTAGTAATACTTGCCGGACTCCTCCGTTCCTGTGCGTTCTCTTCGCATATGACCTGCCCTGTGGAGGCTTCCATCAAAATGTAGGATGGCGCTTCTACCGGCGGTGCGGCATATGCCTTTAAGGGAATCATCAGTAAAAAAATAAAACACATCACATAGCATAGGGTTCCTTTAAATAATTTATTCACGTAATTACTCTCCCCTTATGTATTCTATTACTATGGATATGTTTTATTTTATTGTAAAATGCAAGTACAAATTTTAATATCACCTTGCCCGGATCGAATGATAGGCATCGACAAGCCTATCCTTTTGTTCCTTGAGACTGATATTGAATACGGTCATTAATTTTGCAATATAATCTATGGTTACAAGAAACAAAATCAATTTGCATGCCCTAATTCCCCACTCCATATCGCACCTGTCCACAAGCCCTAAAATTCTACTATGTAAAAAGGTTATGATGATAATTGCGTAAAATCCCCATGCGATGGTGCTTTCAAGACAGATGATTCCCTGAAAGTTACATGGCTTTTCATTGTAATCCCACCATACCTCTCCAAACAGCTTCAGCATCAGCCTGCCTACAATATACTCAAACAAAGTCGCCAAAAGGGCGCCCGTCAAATAAAGGACTACCAGATTGCTGCTAAGCGGATGAAGAATCAGATACCCCAAGACACCGCCAAATCCATAAATTGGACAAAACGGTCCCCGCCCAAACCCGCGGTTCGTAAGTCTTCTGTTACACCATGACATATAAATCGATTCAACAAGCCAGCCTATCATACTGTAAATAATGAATGCCGAAATTAAGTGATAGACATCTGTACCAAATATCTCTTTTGTCCACATACCTCTTCCCTCACTACAAACAACGGATGTCACCTTCGCCACATCCTTATGCTAAACAAAAAGCTACTCTAATATGACAAGAAAGCCCTTGGTTAAAACACAAGGACTTTTCATTGCATTCCAACTGTCATTCGTTTCGTACCGGACGATTGGACTATTAGTTGTATTTACGTTTTCTTGCCGCTTCAGATTTCTTTTTGCGTCTTACGCTTGGTTTTTCGTAATGTTCTCTCTTACGAATCTCCTGCTGAATACCAGCCTTCGCGCAGCTTCTCTTGAAGCGACGTAAAGCGCTATCTAAAGTCTCGTTTTCTTTAACGATTACGTTTGACATCCTACACCCTAACCTCCCTTCAGTCCCTTCCTAGTAACACTGACTGATTGGGTTTCTATTTGTGTATAAAACACACATATGTATGCGCACTTATATACACACATATCATTATACCACAATTTCTCCCTACGTCAATCATTTATTTACAAAATTTACCCAAGCTGTGTTTTGAGCACTTTGGCTGCCTCACAGATTGCCTGTTCGATTCCGGCAGGATTCTTTCCGCCTGCCTGTGCCATATTGGGACGACCGCCTCCGCCGCCGCCAACTAACGCCGCGATTCCCTTAATCAAATTGCCTGCATGAGCGCCTTTGCCCATAGCTTCCTCTGTTGCCATGGCAACCATGTTCACCTTGCCGTCCTTGTCTGAAATGAGCACTACAACGCCCTCTCCTAACTTTACTTTCAGCTGATCGCCTAAATCCCGTAATCCATTCATATCCACACCCGGAACCTTGGCTGCAAGAAGCTTTATGCCGGAAATCTCTTCCACCTGGTTCATTACATCGCCTAATGCCTCTTTTGCCGCTTTGCTCTTTAAGGACTCATTTTCACTTTGGAGGACTTTGATTTCAGCCGTCATATGCTCGATTTTGGCTGTAAGTTCTGCAGGCGTTGTCTTTACAAGCAAAGCTGCTTTGTGAAGCGTATCTTCCAAGCCCGCATAATACTTCCGCACGCCATTTCCCGTGAGGGCCTCAATCCTGCGCACCCCTGCCGCCACGCCGCTTTCTGAAACAATCTTGAACAGAAGTATGGAAGCCGTATTCGGCACATGGGTACCGCCACAAAGTTCTGTGGAGAAGTCGCCCATCCGCACAACTCTCACACTTTCACCATATTTTTCTCCGAAAAGCGCCATGGCTCCGGTCTTTTTCGCCTCTTCAAGGCTCATGACCTTCGTCTCAACCGGAATCGCCTCCATGATCTTTTCGTTTACTATATTTTCGACTTGATTGAGTTCTTCTCTTGTCATAGCAGAAAAATGACTGAAGTCAAATCTGAGCCTGTCCCCGTTCACAAAGGAACCTGCCTGCTCCACATGAGAACCTAAAACCGTTCTCAGCGCTTTCTGCAAAAGGTGAGTTGCGCTGTGATTCTTGCAAGTATCTGCCCTGTTTGCTTCATTTACCTGTAACGTGACAGTATCGCCCGTTTTGAACATACCCTTTACTACTTTTCCGATATGTCCCACCTTGCCGCCTAAAAGTTTCACCGTATCTTCTACCTGAAATTCTCCGTCTGCACAAGTAATGATGCCTGTATCGGCAGCCTGTCCGCCCATGGTTGCATAAAAAGGCGTTTCCTCCACGATGATTGTTCCCACTTCGCCGTCCGTAAGCGCCTCCACGACCTCGCTTTCCGTGGTGAGTACCGTAATCTTGGAATCATGGCTTAATTTGTCATATCCTACAAAAATCGAGGTAATTGCCGGGTCGATCGACTCATATACGGTCACATCCGCTCCCATATAATTCGTGGTCTTGCGGGCTGTTCTCGCCTTGACCTTCTGTTCCTGCATAGCTGCCGCAAAACCTTCCTCGTCCACGGTAAAGCCCTTTTCTTCTAAAATCTCTTTGGTCAGGTCAAGAGGGAAACCATAGGTATCATACAATTTGAACGCCTCATTGCCATCTAAGCAGGTGCTGCTGTTCTTCTTCATCTTCTCTTCCATATCCGAAAGGATATTCAATCCCTGATCAATGGTCTTGTTAAATTTTTCTTCTTCCTGTGTAAGCACATTAAAGATAAAATCTTTTTTCTCTTCCAATTCAGGATAGCCGTCTTTGCTTCCCATGATCACGGTATTACTCAAATCAGCCAAGAAAGTGCCTTCAATGCCAAGCAACCTTCCATGGCGGGCGGCACGACGGATAATCCTGCGCAGTACATAGCCTCTTCCTTCATTGGAAGGCATGATGCCGTCGGAAATCATAAAGGTTGCCGAACGGATATGGTCTGTCACGATACGAATCGATACATCCCACTCGTATTTCTTTTGATATTCTTTGCCCGAAATCTCGCACACCTTATTGCGCAGCGCGCAGATGGTATCTACATCGAAAATCGAATCCACATCCTGCACCACGGCTGCCAGTCTTTCAAGCCCCATTCCAGTGTCGATATTCTTTTGTTCAAGTTCTGTATAATTGCCCTTGCCATCGTTGTCAAACTGGGTAAATACGTTGTTCCACACTTCAATATATCTGTCACAATCGCATCCCACCGTACAACCCGGTTTGCCGCAGCCATATTTCTCTCCTCGGTCATAGTAAACCTCAGAACAAGGACCACAGGGTCCTGAACCGTGCTCCCAGAAGTTATCTTCCTTGCCGAAACGGAAGATTCTCTCCGCCGGAATGCCAACTTCCTTATTCCAGATTTCGAAAGCTTCCTCATCCTCAAGATAAATAGATGGATAAAGTCTTTCCGGGTCAAGTCCCACCACCTGAGTAAGGAACTCCCAAGTCCATGCAATCGCCTCATGTTTAAAATAATCCCCAAAGGAAAAGTTTCCCAACATCTCAAAAAAGGTACCATGGCGGGCTGTTTTTCCAATATTTTCAATATCTCCTGTGCGGATGCACTTCTGGCAGGTGGTCACTCTCCTTCTGGGCGGAATCTCCTGTCCAGTAAAATACGGTTTTAAGGGCGCCATACCCGAATTGATCAGCAATAATGAATTGTCATTATGGGGTACCAGGGAAAAACTTTTCATTGCCAGATGTCCCTTACTCTCAAAAAATTCAAGGAACATTTTCCTAAGTTCATTTACACCGTATGCTTTCACGTTTCTATCCTCCAACCGAATACCGGTAATTATTTACTAAAAAGTCATTTTATCTGCAAAATAAGCATCCAGATCCGCAATCGCTACCCGCTCCTGCTCCATGGAGTCTCTGAATCTTACCGTCACGCATCCGTCTGTCTCTGATTCAAAGTCATACGTAACGCAGAACGGCGTACCGATCTCATCCTGACGGCGGTATCTTTTTCCGATATTTCCTCTGTCGTCAAATTCGCAGTTATATTTCTTAGACAACTGAGCAAAAATCTTTTCAGCACCCTCATTCAGCTTCTTGGAAAGCGGCAATACACCAATCTTCACCGGTGCAAGCGCCGGATGGAAATGGAGCACGGTGCGCACATCGCCCTCTCCGATTTCCTCTTCATCATAAGCTGCACACAAGAATGCCAGAACCACACGATCCGCTCCCAATGAAGGCTCAATGACGTAAGGAACATACCTCCAGTTCTTCTGATCATCAAAATAAGACAGATCCTCTCCCGAGGTATTCTGATGCTGTGTCAGGTCATAATCTGTTCTGTCTGCGATTCCCCACAGTTCACCCCATCCAAAGGGAAATAAAAACTCAATATCTGTTGTGGCTTTAGAATAGAAGGATAATTCTTCTTTGTCATGATCGCGCACGCGCATTTCTTCTTCTTTCATGCCAAGACTCTTAAGCCAGTCGATGCAGAACTGCTTCCAATATGCAAACCATTCAAGATCCGTATCCGGCTCGCAGAAAAATTCCAGTTCCATCTGCTCAAACTCTCTGGTACGGAAGGTAAAATTCCCCGGTGTGATCTCATTTCGGAAAGATTTTCCCACCTGTCCGATTCCAAAGGGAATTTTCTTACGGGATGTTCTCTGTACATTTTTAAAATTAACAAAAATACCCTGCGCTGTTTCCGGTCTCAAATAGACGGTATTCTTGGCATCTTCCGTAACGCCCTGAAAAGTCTTGAACATCAGGTTGAACTGGCGGATGTCTGTAAAATTATGTTTACCGCAGGAAGGGCAGGCGATTCTATGTTCTTCAATAAAGTTCTTCATCTTCTCCTGGCTCCAGCCATCCACAGAACCGTCTAACTCCACATGATTTTCCGCCGAAAAATCCTCTATAATCTTGTCAGCACGGAAACGCTCATGGCATTCCTTGCAGTCCATGAGCGGATCTGAAAAACTACCAAGATGTCCTGAAGCCACCCAAGTCTGGGGATTCATTAAAATTGCACAGTCCACTCCCACATTATAAGGATTTTCCATGATGAACTTCTGCCACCATGCCTTCTTTACATTATTTTTCAATTCCACGCCTAGATTGCCGTAATCCCAGGTATTGGCGAGACCGCCGTAAATCTCAGAGCCAGGATATACAAATCCTCTTGCTTTCGCCAAAGCAACAATTTTTTCCATTGTTTTTTCCATAATCCATCTGCCTTTCATTGTTTATATAAATCATATTTTATTGATAAATCACATATGCAAGTCCATTTTCATCCCCAGAATACCAGATTGTCTTCGCATTGGGTGCCGCAACCACATTGTCACTGACATAAAGCGCTTTTCCATTTACAGCAATTCCGTCATTGATATTCGTGATCAGAAGTACGCAGTCTTCCATTCCAAGGATATCCGACTCTCCCACCGTATCCATCGCATCCTTCACTCCGCTTAGCACCACATTCAGATCAAAGCCAGCATCCAAAGCCTCCTTTGCCGTTCCGGCAAAAAAGATGGCGTGATTAAAGGATGCATAGTCCTGCACGCCGGCATAGGTCATCTGCACCGTAACCATATCTTCATTGGTTTCCACCTTTTCAACCGTTACGCTTCCGCTCCCTGTATTTCGGTTATACGAAGCAGCCTGCTCTAAGATTACCTGCTGCAATTCCTCTTTATTATAATATCCTTCCGTGAAATCTTCCACAATTTTGGCATGGACTGTTCCATCCTTTTCAATCGTAAGAACAGACCCGCTTACGCCTTCCACCTTATTGCCACAGGAAACCATGCTCAGCATTCCAGTGAAAATCAAAATTCCAATCATCAGTTTATATCCTTTTTTTAAGCTGCTTCTCATATCGCTCCCCTGTTTTCTTCAATTTACCCCATTCATTATATATGACTTATCACTGTTTTTCAACATGGAATTTCATTCAATACCTTCATTTGTTTATGACTGGCAGACTTCTCACCCGCTTATCTCCTGCAGGATTTCTAAACTCTTCATTTTTCTATCCATAAACCGCTCCCTGAAATAATCAGAAATCTGTGAGATTTCTTCCAACACCTGTCCGGTCACAGTAAACGTATAAAGCTTCTCGACGCTTGAATTAATAATAAATTCCATCGCATAAAGCGTGGAATCCATATAAGGCTGCTCTCTTTTGGGAGGTCCCGGGTACTCGCCATTAATCGAAAGCGCTTTAATTTCAAATATGTATCGCACCAATTGATTGGAAAGCCCTTCATGCAGAAGCGCCCGCAGCGACTGATACAAGAGCCTTAGCATTTCTTTCTCATCGCTGTTTTCTCTGGTATAGTAATCCATCACCTCCATGAAGTACATTCCATAGCAGGCTTCTTCAAATTTTTCCCTAAATGCTTCAAAGTAATTGCTGATCGTGGCTTCCGCAACACTGTAAGCGCTTTTCCCCTCATAGAGCCTGAACTGACCAAAACAAAAGGGATTGGTGGACGCCAGCAGCCGGCTCCCCTGCTTTCTGGCGCCTCTTGCAAATGCTGCGATTTTCCCCCGCTCCCTTGTAAGTATCACCACCCGTCTGTCATATTCCCCGACTGGCTCTGCTTTTAAAATCATCCCTGTAACACTGATCTGTCCCTGCACCTTTCCCAGCTCCCTCATCTTCTTCTGACCCGGCTGCCTCTTCCTCCCTGTAGGCCAGATAATCCTTAACTCTTCCAGTACTTAAAAATTGTTCCCAGTAATTTATAATTCTCATCTTGTGCCCCCTGATATCAAAATGTAAGCATGATATTAGGGTTTACTGTTTTCTTTTTTCTATTCGCAGTCCTTTTGATTATAACCAAAATTTTTGAGAAGAAAATCGCTGTCCCGCCAGTCCTTCTTCACCTTTACCCAAAGCTGCAGGTTCACCTTACTTTCTAAAAGGTCCTCAATATCCCAGCGCGCGCTGCTTCCAATCTTCTTTAGCATACTTCCCTGTCTGCCGATGATGATTCCCTTGTGGGAATCCTTCTCGCAGATAATCGTGGCGTCAATATCCACGATTCTGCCCCGCCATTTCATCCGCTCTATGGTGACAGCAATGCCGTGAGGAATTTCTTCTTCCAGACATCTTAGCGCCTTTTCCCTGATCAGCTCCGCCACAATCTGGCGCTGGGGCTGGTCAGTCACCGTATCTTCATCATAAAATGCCGGTCCATAGGGAAGATACTGCATGATACACTTGATCAGTTCCTTTGTGTTGTCATTTTTCAGTGCCGACACCGGAACGATCTCTGCAAATTCCATCTCCTTACGGTAAGTATCGATAAACCCAAAAAGCTCCTCTTTTTTAACGGTATCAATTTTGTTTATGACCAGCATCACCGGCACATGAATTTTTTGAAGCTGCTCGATGATGTGACGCTCTCCCGCTCCGATAAAGTTGGAGGGCTCCACCAGCCACAAAATCACATCCACCTCTTTAAGGCTTCTTTGCGCCACATTTACCATATAGTCTCCCAAGCGGTTCTTCGCCTTATGGATACCCGGCGTATCTACAAAGACAATCTGCCCCTCCTTGGAAGTGTATACCGTCTGAATACGGTTTCTGGTGGTCTGCGGCTTGCTGGACGTAATTGCGATCTTCTGCCCGATCAGGCAATTCATCAATGTGGATTTTCCTACGTTGGGTCTCCCGATCAATGCCGCGAAACCGGATTTATGCTGGTCACTCATTTTATTTTCCTTTCTTTTGTTCAGGCGTCTGTTCTTTTTCCTTTTTCTGCGCCTTTTTACGGCTCGTTTTTATGATGATCACACAGATCAGCACAATGATCAGAATGATAACCGCCCACAGCATCAGATATGGCAGACTGATGATCAGACCGATTCCGAAATTCAAAAGCCCGTTTCCGACGTTGTGAAGACTGTTTGAAAAACCTACGGAAATCTTCTGCCATACGGTCTGCTCCTTGACTGGCGTCAATTTTTCCACCTCGTCGATATAAAGTTCTATGGTGCTGTAGGAAACCTGATTGTCCATGGTCCGCAGCTGCGATTCCATGCTTTCAATCTGATAGCGCACCTCCGAAAGGCGGCTCTCTAAGCTGATGATATCCTCTATGGTCTCTGCCACATCAAGCAGTTCCAGTAGTCTGTCCTGTTCTGCCAAAAGCGCTTTTTTGTGGCTTTCTAAGTCCACATACTGCAATGTGACGTCTGTCACGCTTTCATTTTGGGTGATTACATTAGAAACCTCTGACACAGCCGACAAAAATGCATCTAACTGCTCCGCCGGAATCCTTATGGTAAGACTGGCATTCCTCGTTCCGCCTCCGTAATAACTGCTTCCATTATAGGTATAACTCTGTTCTATGTAACCGCCCGCCTTACGCGTCTTTTCCTCCACATTGGCAAGCAGCTCGTCAAAATTCTCCGTCTCCACCTGCAGATTCACGTTTTTAATGAGTTTGCGCTGGGCAGTGTAGCTTTCCGCTCCCTCTCCGCCTGCATCGGCTTCCCCGCTCTCCTGCATTTTTGCTTCCGCTCCATTTGTATAAATTTCACCGGAGGCAGTAGACGCTGCGGTATCATAGGCTTCTTCAGAAGCAATTTCGTAAGCCTCCTGGGGCGCCGCCGCATCTGCCGATACGCCTTTTGCGCCCGCTCCGCACCCTGTGGTCAATAGTCCTGCCGCCACCACGAAAAATAACGCTTTCCATCTTCCTTCTTTTTTCATAATTATCCCTCCCTGAATCTATTTGATATAACAGATACGATCCACGGCTCTATTATTTATGGGTTTTGCTTCAAATTTTTAGTGAAACAATTGATCCACATTCATGAATAGGTCTTTGCTTTCTTTAATCTTCTCTCCATTTCCCACCACGCACAGACAGTCGTCTTCCATAAACGCCTCCACGTACCGATACAGTTCCCTGATTTCCTCTGCTGTCACAGAAAGCAGTTCGTCCCTTTCCTTCTGTACTCTTTCCATAGAAAGACCGGTCAGATATCCGCCGAGAGAATATAGTCCTTTTGTGGCAGGCGTCATAGGCGTATCCAACTCGCTGACCGCCCCTATAATGAACTGTGTCACAGTGCGTTCATCCAGCTTTGCATGCTTGATATATTCGGCAGCCTGCTCATAAACCTGAATCGTCTTATCCAGATTGGGATCTCTGTAGGAGACAAAATAGCCATCTCCATTTTTATAGAAGCTGCACATGCAGCCATAGGCTCCGCCTTTTACCCTCACCTGATTCCAGAGATAGTCATACCCCATCATCACTTTAAGGACCTTGAGCGCACCTGTGTAAGGCAGACCTTTATCGATAAAGTTTCCTGCCCTGCACACATACTGTACCTGCCCTGCCGTCATAAACGCCTCGTTCTTCTTTTCAAGCACAGGGACAAAGGTGCCGCTGGAAACCTCCTGGGTAAACAGTTCCGCCTTCAGGCTGGTCACAGCCTCAAAAAGCCCCTCATACCCTTCTTTCGTTGCAGTATAGTCCACCAGAAGATTTTCCGGTCTGAAAATACGTCTGGTCAGTTCTTTTAAGTTATCCACTATCTTTTCCTTGTGGTCTTCAAAATTCTTTTCCAGCTCCTCCAGCAGCCTGTACTGGGGGATGCCGCTTACCTGCTCTGACACTGCCGCCGTAGGGGAAAAGTAGGAAAGCGTCCTGATGGCAGCAAGGGAATGCCCTGCCCCGCTCATCACGGTCTGCATTCTGGATTTCGCTTCCGCAATGATTTCATGCAGCCTTTTCGCATCATCAAATTTAGAAGTCAGTATGATCTCCTTCATCAGTGCAAGCGCCTTATCCCGCTTTTCGTAGAGAAATTTGGATCTGATTTCCAGAGTGGCTTTATACTTCTTTAAATCATTGGCATTGGTGTAGGTATTCACTACCGCTTTGATGCCGCCGGTGTGGATGTTCACCTCATTGAACAATTCATTATAGCTGAAATGCTCCGTGTCCACCATCATCAACGCCGCTTTCAAAATTCCCACGTAAGGGAATAATTCCGCCGGCACATCCTTTAAGTCAAATACCAGATTCAGGTAGCCGATTCCATTGGTAAAGATATCGTGGAAGAGAACGGTCGTTCCTTCCGCCCGGTATTCTTCATTGATATAAGCTGCCGCTTCCTTCTTCATATCCTCCCTTGCAAGCAGGGGAATCGTCTTTAATGCCTCGGCAGAACTTTCCTCTTCCTGATAAGCGCGCAGCGCAGCTGTCTGATCTACAATTCTTTGCCGCTGAACCTCGGAAAGCGTCTCCTTGTATGCCTGTAGTTTTTCATGAAGGGCATTGTCTTTTCTGGTGGTGAGACCCTGCACGGGTTTGACCGTCATAATCGTCCTGTGGGGATTTTCCAGGAGATATTCTTTAATTAAGCCTTCAAAGTAACCGTTTTCGATGGATCTTTTCAGTTCTTCAAAGGTTTCGTTTGCCTCGATATGCATAAACGGCGCAGTTTCATCATACAGCCAGCTGTCAAGCGCCTCTAACCCAAGCATAAGCCCCTTGGGATAGGAACCGAAATCTGCCTCCCGGTAACGGAACTCAAAATAATTGATGGCTGCCGCCAGCGCTTTCTTATCAATTCCTTCACGCACTTGTTTCTCAAGCACTTCCTCGATTGTGGACACAAATGCCTGTTTCTGCGCCTCTTCCGCATTTTTGGATATGACCGAAAAATAGGGCTGGTAGATTCCGTTTTCCATGGTGCTGTATACATCCTTGCCGATACCCTGATCAATAAGCGCCTGTTTCACTGGTGCGCCCGGCGCCGAGCAAAGCACATAATCCAATACATCAAGGGCTATATAAAGCTTTTTATCAAGGCTGCTTCCCACAGAGACACTATAGGTCAGATAAGTGTTTTCCGCTGCGGATTCATCCTCCATGATGGAATATTCTTTCACCAGCTCCTTAGGCTCCTTAAATGGAATCTGACGCCCAATCTCGGAATCCACCTCAAGGGCTTCAAAAGAAGAAAGGTACTCTTCATCTATAAAAGATAAATATGCCTGGGCATCCATATTTCCATACAGGTAAATATAGCTGTTAGAAGGATGATAATACTTCTCATGGAAAGCTAAGAACTCTTCATAAGTGAGTTCAGGTATTGCATCAGGATCGCCGCCAGACTCAAGCCCGTACGTCATATCCGGATAAAGCGAATTCATGATTTCCCGCTCCACCACATCGTCAGGCGAGGAAAATGCCCCTTTCATTTCATTATAGACAACGCCGTTGATGGAAAGTTCATCCTCCATGCTTTCCATCTCATAATGCCAGCCTTCCTGCCTGAAAATCTTTTCTTCCTTATAAATATTAGGATAAAAGACCGCATCCAGATAGACGTGGAGCAGATTCTTAAAATCCTTGTCATTGCAGCTTGCAACAGGATAAACGGTCTTATCCGGATAGGTCATGGCATTCAAAAAGGTGTTCAGTGAACCCTTGGCAAGTTCGATAAAGGGATCCTTTACCGGAAAATTCTTTGAACCGCACAGCACAGAATGCTCCAAAATATGGGCAACACCCGTACTGTCCTTGGGTGGCGTGCGGAATCCTATATAAAAAACCTTGTTTTCATCATCATTCAAAAGAAGTACGACGGACGCTCCCGTCTTTTTATGTTTCAGAATGTAACCTTCCGAATTTAAATCACTGATTCTTCTCTTTTCCACAATCTGGTAGGCACTCATGTTCTCAATCTGCTGCTTCATATATGTTTTCCTTTCCTCTCGCCGCAAAGACGGCAGCTTTTTTATCCATTATTTAGTATACCCTAAATTCCGCAAAAGTAAAAGAGCGAGCGGAAACAAAAGTTTCCGACTCGCTCAGTGTAAAAGGGGAATTTTACCAAAAATTAAGTTAGTCGCGATTTCTCTTTGACTATAAATGTATTGTAACAGATAATTTTGTACTTTGCAAGTACTTTTTTAAAATTTTTTTAAAAAATTATAAGCTAAATGTCATCATCCCTAATTTTGATATGATTATCTCCCGGATCAGCATACCGGATGCCTTTTTTCTTGCCAGATTCATCTGCACAAGTTCCTGTAATGAAAAGATTCTTTCCTGATATTTGATTTTTGTTTTGCCGGAAAGTGTCCTCTTTGGTTCCTGTATCTGCACCTTTATGCGTATCTTAAGCTGTTGAAACGTCTCGTAAAGGAAGGTATTTTCTTCGAGATAATAAAACTGACTCTCCAGCGTCGTATCAGGCGATACTTCTTTTAATAGGTAGTGCGTCAAAATCGCCTTCAGCTTAAACGGAACCATCTCATGTTCCAGCAATTCTTCATAAGAAAACCCTGCCCCCAGATAAACAGCCCCTACATCCTGGAGTACATATTTAAAATCTTCGTACTGTGTCACATTTCCTTTTATCTTCATAAGGCGCCTTCCCGCTATCCTTCCAAATCCTCTATGGCAAAACCGCTCATGCGCATCGCATCCCGTATGGTCTTTTCTGACATCCCCGTCTCCCCGGCAAGTTCTTCCACCGTCACTTTCCTGTGGAGTTCTGCGGCAAGCTCTCTTGCTTTATCTGCCACCTGATTAACCCGCGCAAGTACTTTCTGGTCCTTGTCTGTCTCCTGCATATTTTCATTGATGCAGTTTTCCATGGCATCCATGATCATTTTCATGAGCATGCCTTCCGCTTCTTTTGCATGCTCTAGGCATCCCAACATTGCAGCGCCCATAGAAAGCGCCACATTTCCTTCTCCGATCAAGTCCTCTATAAACACGCCCTGCCCGGAATATAATTTGGAGACCTCCACAACCTGGGGAAGGAAGAGACTGATCAGCGCATCCTGTGCGTCCTTCTCTCCTGCCATGGCAGAAAGAATGATCGCTTCCTTTTTCCCTTCGCTGACCTCTTCTATCATGGACAGCTCCTTTTTGTATTCCTCTAAATAATCAATTTCTTCCTCTGAAAGGTATTCATCCAAATCCACAGGCTCGTCAATGCCTATTTTATGCTTTTTCAGATAATCAAAGACCAGTGCAAACTGTTCTTCCGATAAATCCAGCGGGGCAAACGCTTCTCTGACCTGCTGCTCGGAAATGCAATTCTGCTGTTCCTTTGCCTGCTTCTTTACCGCTTCAAGCGTCCTGGCAAATAAAACTTCCTGATTTGTTCCCATCTGTTTCTCCTTATTTCATTTTCACATGGGTATGTGTAAAAAGATGATCCTGGCAATATTCATAGTTACCGTCACACTTTGAGCAGAACCGAAACTCCAGCTCCGGGTTCGTCTCATCCGTTCTTCCGCAGACCGCGCATTTATGC
>BLLW01000006.1 GCA_011959285.1 Lachnospiraceae bacterium
CAAGTTCAAAAATATAGGCACAAATCTTGTGGGGAGCTGACTCCTGATAAGCCGTCTCCATCATGGCATTGAAGCCTGCCATCTCCAGCATAAGGGCTTTCTCGGCATCGCTGTCCGCCTGCCTTAATACGGCTCCTTCCAGTGTACCGCCCTGCTCTTTGATCTTATTTAAGATAGACTTGATCCTGACGATCGTATACAGGATATAAGGACCCGTATCTCCTTCAAAGGAGGTAAATTTATCGATGTCAAAAATGTAATCCTTAGACGCCTGATTGGACAGATCGCCGTATTTAATGGCGGATAGCGCCACCACCTTTGCCGTCTGCCTTGCCTCCTCTTCATCCACCTGGCGGTTATCGGTTATCTTCCGATACATCTCATCATTGATTTCCTTGATCAGAATTTCCAGACGCATGACGCCGCCTTCTCTGGTCTTAAAGGGCTTTCCGTCCTTGCCGTTCATGGTTCCGAATCCGATATGCAGTAAATCCGTCTCCGGCTCCACCAGCTTCGTCTTTCTCGCGCAGCGGAAAACCTGCTCAAAATAAAGTTCCTGCCGCTTGTCCGTAAGATAGATCATCCGGTCCGGGTGGTATTCCCGCATCCGCTCCATAATGGTTGCCAGATCGGTGGTGTTATATAAGGATGCGCCGTCTGACTTTAAGATCATACAGGGCGGGATTTCCTTCGTGTCCGTCTCTTCCTTCACATCCACCACCAGAGCGCCGTCGCTAATATAAGCGTAGCCCTCCTTCTTCATATAATCTACCATGCCCGGTATCACATCATGTACATCTGACTCTCCCTTCCACAGGTCGAAGTCCACATTAAGGTCCTGATAATTCTTCTTTAAATCCGCCACGGACACGCTGATAATATGATCCCACAGCGCCCGGTATCCCCTGACGCCGCTCTGCAGTTTAAAGGTAGCTTCCATAGCACGCTCTTTGTAGGCAGGGTCCTCCTTTGACTTATTGCTGGCAGTGGGATAGATTTCCTCCAATTCTGAAATGGTAAAGGGAGCCTCCTTGGGATAATCTCCCTGATAAGTATCGTCAAAGTATAAAAGATCCGGCTGCCGCTCCTTCAGTTCTGTGATAATCAGTCCCATCTGCAGCCCCCAGTCTCCCAGATGAATATCACCAATCACATCATGCCCGGCATATCTTGCAATCCGCTTGATACTCTCCCCTATGACGGCAGAGCGCAAATGCCCTACATGGAGGGGCTTTGCCACATTGGGTCCGCCGTAATCGACTATGATACGGCTTGGGTTCTCGGGCATTTCCAGACCGAATTTAGGTTCATGGCACATCTTTGTAAGATAATCGGTCACGAAGCTTTCTTTTACCTTCAGGTTTAGGAACCCGGGAGGGACTGCCTCCACGCTTGAAAAAGCTTTACTGTCTTTACATTTTTCCGCCACATCCTGGGCAATCATAAGGGGGGCTTTCTTATAAAGCTTGGCGCCTGCCATAGCGCCGTTGCACTGATATTCACATAAGTCCGGACGGTTTGAAAGGGTCACTTTGCCTAATTCCCTGTCGTAGCCGGATGCTTCAAAAGCTTGTTTCATTTCTTCTGAAATAAGATCCAGAAACTTTTTCATCTTCTTTCCTCCATATGGTTTCTTTTCGCGGGTAGTTTTATCCTATCATTACATTTGCTTTTTCGCAAGAGGGAGGATCAAAAGTTGTGGGCGAGGGCTAATCCTATCAGGCGGTCTGTGTGGTCTGCCATGAATAGCGGGATATTTAGGACATCGTTGTCCAACTTTAGATTTTCCAAAGAGAATCTTACCCGGAGTTTGACTTGGTCGGGGAATAGGTCTTTGAATTTTTTAAGGCTCCTGCTGGTGGTGTTGGTCTCGGATTTGACTTCTACAGGGAAAATATCATTTTCCCTCTGGATGAGGAAGTCTATCTCATAGGGAGGATTGCTCTGGCTCCAGTAACGGGGGACTACTTCAAATTGCGTAAGCAGGGTCTGCAGCACGTAGTTTTCGGTTAGTGCGCCTTTGAACTCGGTAAAAAGGCGGCTGCCTTCTCCAAATGCCGTAGGAGCCAGATGTGCCAAGCGGCGAAGCAGACCTACATCCACCAAGTAAATTTTGAATGCAGATAGGTCGTCGTAAGCAGTCATCGGCAGCCTAGGGGCTGTACTGCGGTAGATTTTGTGCACCAGCCTTGCATCCACCAGCCACTGCAGGGCATCTTCGTATTCACGGGCTCTTGCCCCCTCTTTGACAACTTTATAAATAAATTTCTTGTTTTCCCTTGCCAGCTGAGAGGGAATGGACTTCCAGATCATTGAAATCTTCGGGAACTCGCTGATGCTGGGGTGTTTGGCAAAGTCACGCTCATAAGCACCAATGATCCCGGACAGAGCTTCCTGCATAGCAGAAACGTCCCGCGCTTCCGTCCACATCAGTACCGGCTCCGGCATGCCTCCGGTGACATAGTACATTTTTAATTTCTCGTAGAGAGGATTGAAAAAGGCATCCGGGATTGGCTCGATGGCATCCACACTTTGCAGGTATCTGGCAAGGTTTTCGTCTCCGTTGGCAAGCAGAAATTCAGAAAACGTCATTGGATCAATCTGCATGAAATTGACCTTGCCCACTGGGAAAGAAGATGGCTTCGCCAAGGAAATACCAAGCAGCGAACCGGCACAGGCAATATGGTACTGGGGGGCATTCTCACAAAAATATTTCATAGAATTGATTACCTCAGGACAATCCTGCACCTCATCAAATAGGAGGAGGGTTTTTTCCGGCACAATTCTCTGACCGCTGGCAAGCATCAGATTCTGCAGGATGCGGTTCACATCCTTAGTGGTCTCAAAGAACTGCTTATACTCCTCGTTCTCATCAAAGTTAAAATAGGCTGTATTTTCATAATAGCGTCTGCCAAATTCCTTGAGAATCCAGGTCTTGCCTACCTGACGCACCCCCTTTAAAATGAGTGGTTTACGATAGGGAGAGTTCTTCCACTGCAGTAGTTTTGATAAAATCGTTCGTTCCACAGAAATCCTCCTTCACACTTTTATAATATCTTTCGTGTATAATTATCACATAATTATTATATTTAAAACACATAAAAATAACAATCCCTATCACACAATTATTTTAATTTTTCCACTTGCTCCCCACCAAAACAGAGGTAGTCTACGACACCACGGAATGAGGGATTGGATTGGAACTGTCGCAGGAAGTCCCAGTTACTGATTGACCGCTGCGTCAGCGTGCAGAACGCTCTCGGCTCCCGGTATAGCATGGCTTTTGTTGACAGCATATTGCACCCCATAGTTGCCAAACAGGAACGCGGCAGTTATTTGTGCACCGATATTTTTTTGTGTATAATAAAGTCCAGGAGGTACGGAAGATGGAATTTAAAGAAAAATTGCAGATGTTAAGGGCTGAAGCAAAAATTTCCCAGGAGGAACTAGCCGCAAAGCTAAATATATCCCGCCAATCTGTCACCAAGTGGGAAAACGGTCAATCTTTCCCTGATATCCAGAACCTGATCCAACTCAGTGATATCTTTAAAGTCTCTATCGACCGACTTGTAAAAGATAACGACAATTGTAATCTGAATATTTTGGACAGACAGCAAGTTTCCGAACAGGATATGCGGATGTTTTTGATAAGAGCTAAAAACAGCACATATATTTCAGGCAGCAATCTCTCTGTATCCTCAAAACCAAATACCTATGAATATCATTATGCAGAAGGAGAATTTACCTATACCGACTCTTATATGGGGAACGAACATTTTGCAGGAGAGGAAACGGTCTATCTGAAAAACCTCCCGGTATATGCAATGAATTATTATGGACAGATTTTGCGTGAAGATTTCAATATAGATTTCTTAAAAGAAATGCTTTCCCTTGTATCCTATGAGAAACCTTTCAGGGGACCAGAGTATCACCAACAAGGCGGCTATGCTTATCATTGTAAAGTTCATGGAAATTTTGACTGTTTTTATGGAGAAGAGACGATTTATTATCAACATGAAAAAGTGTATTTTTGTTTATTTCACGGAGGTGGTTTGTCTTGAAGATAATTGAAAAAGAAGTCACAGTAAAAAATTATCTCACAAAATCAAATCTGCCTGCCAGCGATTATGTGATCAATCCCTATATCGGCTGTCCCCATGCCTGCAGGTATTGCTATGCCCGTTTCATGAAACGGTTTACCGGGCATACGGAAGAATGGGGCAGCTTTATTGATATAAAACGCTGCGATAAGCCCATCGATACCAAAAAGCTGCATCACAAATCCGTTTTTATCTCTTCCGTGACCGATTGCTATAATCCTTTTGAAGCCAAATACCAGATCACCAGAAATCTATTGGCTCAACTAAAACAAGCAGATTGCTCTGTCACCGTCTCTACAAAATCTGATTTGATCTTAAGGGATATAGATCTTCTGAAGGAAATAAGAAATTTGAAGGCAGCAATTTCAATCAACACATTAGACCCTGATTTTCAAAAAGCTATGGACCATGGCAGCAGCATCTCAAAACGTATCGATGCCTTAAGGGCATTAAGAACGCAGGGAATCTACACCGTTTTGTTTATGTCTCCCATATTTCCATACATAACAGATTTTAAGGAAATCGTTGCAGCAACAGAAGAATTTGTGTGTGAATATTGGTTTGAAAACTTAAATCTGCGGGGGGATTATAAACAAGAGATTTTATCTTACATATCGGAAAGATATCCTCAATATTTAAATGGATATAAGGAAATCTATAATAAGAAAAATATGGACTACTGGCAGCAATTGTCGGTGGATATTGATTCCTACTGCTCTCAGAAAAAGATAAAATATACAAATTATTTTTATCACGATTTACTTGTTGCAGAAAAGAAGGCAAATAATCCAAAACCCTGCGGCAAGCTGACGTAAGATAAAGCCTGCCGCGTAACAATTTGGACGAAGGGATTGTGTAAAAAACTTATTTTCCATTGACAAATATATCGAAGTGCGATACATTATATAGTAGTGCGATGCATCGCAGTAAAACCTAATGACGGAGGAAAACATTGGATCAGCATATAAAAAAAGTTTATGTTCCCATGACGGAAACAGCTTTTTATATTTTACTATGTTTGAAAAAGCCTAATCACGGCTACGGCATTGTTCAAATAGTCGAAAAGCTGACAGACGGTGCGATACGGCTTGCCCCCGGCACAATGTACGGCAGCTTATCAAAGATGGAGCGGGACGGTTTAATCCGATTTATTCAGGAAGAAGATAAACGAAAAATCTATCAAATTACTGATTTGGGATTAGAAGTACTGCAAATTGAACTGAAGCGTATCGAACGTCTATATCGAATTGCCCAGGAGGAAATGTAAATGGAAACCAAAAATACTTTCAAAATTTTTACCATATTTGAATATGAAAAAGAACAGGATTATCTTCGGAAAATGCATCAGTCAGGTTGGAAACTCGTCAAAGTTTCCGGCTTGGGCGCTTATCATTTTGAAAAATGTGTGCCGGAAGATGTGATTTATCAGCTGGATTACAACCCAAACGGCATTGCGCACAAAGATGAGTATGTAAAAATGTTCAACGACTGCGGATGGGAATATCTGCAGGATTATGTAGGGTATAGTTACTTCCGAAAGCCCGCATCAGAAACAGGCGGAAATGAAGAAATATTTTGCGACGACGAATCAAGATTACAGATGTTGGACCGTGTATTCAAAGGCAGAATGCTTCCGCTGGCTGTTTTGTTCTTATGCATATTGGTGCCTCAATTTATCCACGGTCTGGTCACCAACTCCATACTTCTCACCATCATGTTCGGAATGCTGCTTGGTCTATACGCTTCATTTTTTGTGATGTTTTCCTGGCAGTATTGGAAATTGAAAGGGAAAAAATAATATCTATGAGATGCTTTGCATCTCTATGGGCACATCTACTTGGTTCGGTGCCCGCGGGAATAGATACATCCGCAGTAATTCTGGCGGTACAGGTCGTATTCTTTGGAGAGCTCTATGGAACGCTTGTACCCCTCTTTCTTTTTGAAGTCAGAAGGGAGGAAGGGTAGCCCGTATTCCTCTGCAAGGGCATCTCCTATTTCATTGATTTTGGGAGCATTTTTTAAGGGACTGATGGTAAGGGTGGTGGTAAAATAATCGGCACCGGCTTGTCTTGCCCTAATCGCTGTCTCCCTGAGACGGAGTTCGTAACAGACAAAGCATCTTTCTCCCCCTTCCTTGCAATACTCCAAACCTTTTACCCTGTCAAAAAAGAACGTCTTGTCGTAATCCCCCTCTATCACTTCAATGGGATAAGCATCCATCCCCCCTCCTGACCGGAGCTGTCTGTTAAATTCCGCAATCAGCCGTTTCTGCTCCGCCACCCGCTTTTGATACTCTTCTTCCATCGTGATATTGGGATTATAGTAAAATACGGTGATTCTGAAAAAAGGACGCAGATATTCCAGCACATAACTGCTGCAGGGAGCGCAGCAGCTGTGGAGGAATAAATGCTTCCCTTTATTTTCTTCCCTTGCAAGTATCTGATCTAATTCCTTTGCATAGTTCCGGTTCATGCTTTTACCTTCTTCATGACATCCGCCGCTTTAGTTTTTCAGCGGACTTTCCCTGTAAATAATATCGTCTCTTCCCGGTCCGTTGGAAACCATAGTAATGGGATATCCAATCTGTCCCTCAATAAACTCTACGTATTTTCTGCAGTTCTCCGGCAGATCCTCGTATTTTTTGATACCCCTAATATCACACTTCCAGCCGGGCAGGGTCTTAAGGACCGGTTTTGCTTTCTCTAATTTATGGGTTACAGGAAAGTCTGTGGTCACTTCCCCATCGATTTCATACCCAACGCACACCGGAATCTCGTCCAGATATCCCAGCACATCCAAAACGGTAAAGGCAACATCAGTGGTTCCCTGCAGTCTGCATCCGTATTTGGAGGCAACACAGTCAAACCATCCCATGCGTCTGGGACGCCCTGTAGTTGCGCCAAATTCTCCGCCGTCTCCGCCTCTGCGGCGCAGTTCGTCCGCTTCGTCCCCAAAAATCTCAGAGACGAACGCCCCTGCTCCCACTGCGGAGGAGTAAGCCTTGCACACGGTAATGATTTCTTTTATCTCATAAGGCGGGATTCCAGCTCCAATAGCGCCGTAGGCAGCCAGTGTGGAGGAGGATGTGACCATGGGATAAATGCCGTGATCCGTATCTTTTAAAGTTCCAAGCTGTCCCTCCAGCAAAATGGTCTTTCCCTCTTTGATAGCCTTATGCAGATAAGAAGATACGTCGCATACATAAGGCTCGATCATTTCTTTATATTCATGGAGCGTCGCAAGCAGCTCCCCAGGATCGATGACCGGCTTATGGTACATGTGTTCAAGCATGACGTTTTTCTGCTCGCAGACCCGCTCTACCTTTTCTTTAAGCAGTTCCTCGTCAAAAAGCTCGCTCACCTGGAAACCGATCTTGGCATATTTATCTGAATAGAAAGGCGCAATGCCGGATTTGGTGGAACCGAAAGACTTTCCGCCCAGCCGTTCTTCTTCGTATTGATCGAACAGAATATGGTACGGCATCACCATCTGCGCCCTGTCTGAAACCAGAATCTTAGGCATCGGCACATTTCTGTCTGTGATCGATTTAATCTCGTTAAAAAGAACTGGAATATTTAATGCCACTCCATTGCCGATAATGCTGGTGGTGTGGCTATAGAACACACCCGACGGCAGCGTATGCAGCGCAAACTTGCCATACTCATTTACAATCGTGTGTCCTGCATTGGCGCCTCCCTGAAAACGGACGATGATATCCGCCTGCTGTGCCAGCATATCTGTAATCTTACCTTTTCCTTCGTCGCCCCAATTGGCGCCCACTACTGCTTTAACCATTTTCTCCTCCATCCCGAAGCGTTTTACGCTGAGAGGGCGAGCGAAATGTCAGATTTCGCTCTGCACAAGCCTGCGCTGCACTTCGCATTGCATTCTTAATGATTGTGATAATAAAAAGCAGGTTCGTAAAAACCTGCTTTTTATTATCAGTTTCTTACTTTATGATTATACATAAAGAATAGTCATAAGTAAAATCGTTCTTTTTTATACATGATATAATTTTCGTTTATATTATGTGTTTCTATTAAAATCTCAGCAAAGGCAGCAATCTTCCTTTTCAATGATCAGCTTACATAATTGTCAAAATATCCCTGAATCAGGATTACCGGCGTTCCCTTATCACCGGAACCGCTGGTCAGGTCGCACAAGGAGCCAATCAGATCTGTCAGCCTTCTCGGCGTGGTTCCCTGGGATGCCATATCGCCTACCAGATTTTCTTTCTTTTCTCTGATGCGGTTGGAAATCGCTTCCTTCAATGCCTCGCCGGACAAATCCTTGAAATCATTGTCGGCAAGGTATTTCAGCTTCACTTCATTGGGCGTCCCCTCAAGTCCCGGTGTGCTTGCCGGAGATACGCAAGGGTCCGCCAGCTCCCAAATCTTTCCTACCGGATCTTTAAATGCGCCGTCGCCGTATACCATGACTTCCACATGCTTGCCGGTTCTGTCTAAGATTTCTTTCTGAATATCCAGCACCAGATCCGTACACTCTCTGGGGAATAATTTGATTGTGTCTTCTGTAGACTTATTGGAACCGAGCAGACCATATTTCTCATTGCAGCCGCTTCCGTCTACAGGACTGGTAAGAATATCATCCATCCCCACTACCGCCTCGGCGCCTGCCGCCTTTAAAAGCCTCTTAGTCCGCACCCTTGTGTGAATATCACAGTTCAGAACCTTTTTCGCATAGGGGAGGATGCTGCGGCAGTCATTTGCAAAGATGATTTCCACCTCCGCGCCTGCCTCCTTGATCAGCTCTCCATAATACGCCACATAGTCTACTCCTGTAAAGGGATGTTTGTTTTCACCGAACAATTCTCTATATCTTTCCAATGTAAGAACATCGCTGTAAGGATTGATGCCTGCCTCATCCAACTGATCCAGAGAAACGAGTTCATTGCCTACCTCGTCACTGGGATAGCTTAGCATCAGGACTACTTTCTTTGCGCCCATGGCAATTCCGCGAAGGCAGATTGCAAAACGGTTCCTGGATAAAATAGGGAAAATGACGCCTATGGTCTCTCCTCCCAGCTTCGCGCGTACATCCTTGGCAATGGCTTCCACCGATGCATAGTTGCCCTGTGACCTGGCTACCACCGATTCTGTCACTGCAATGACGTCTCTGTCACGAATCTCAAAACCTTCCGCCTGTGCCGCCTCCAACACGCTGTCTGTCACAATCTTTACCAGATCGTCGCCCTTGCGGATAATCGGACAACGGATTCCTCTTGATACGGTTCCTACTCTTCTTTCCATCTTCATTTCTCCCTTAGTCGTATTTCTGCTGCGATTGCCAATACCTATCCTCCACATATTCCACCAGTACCGGCGCCGCCTTTTTTATTATAATATATGAAGTGGAAAAACAAAAGGATTTTCCAGTTGATTCAATATAAACTTTTCAAGTAAAGGATTTAATTCTTTGGAATTACGCATCGGGAAGTCGTGACCTGCCTTTTTTAATATTATGGTTTGGCAGTTTGGATTTTCAGCAAGCAGTGTGAGAGATGTCTTCATATCTCCAGTTTCCCTGCTCCCGCAAACAGCCATCATAGGGAGCTTTACCATCTGATATTCAGGTATCTTTGACAAATCTAATGTGTTCGCAAAAAAGGAACGATATATTTGCGGTGTAATCAATTTTGAGTACTCTGACATAGTATCGGTTTGTTGTGCCGTGTAATGCCAATATTTCCCCTGAAGTCTCACCAGATATTTGCAGTGAAGCATTTGGGCAGCTAATCCTGCAAGAGAACAATAGTTGCGAATCGTTTTGGGTCTGGGATTTACCCATGCACTTAAGAAAACGGCAAAATAAAATAACTCAGGTCTTCTGCTGACAAGCATTATTGCTATCTGACCTCCAAGGGAGTGACCGACTACGCCAATCCTCTTTTTCTGCAGGGCATTTATAAGCACAAAGAGTTCCTCTACGGTCTTTTCCGGATCATAGATTTCATCCGCCGTCTTTCCTGCGCCTGCCAGATGCGGCACAACAAGATGGTATTTATCTGAAAAGCAATACTGCCTGCAAAAGGTATCAAGCGCGCCTGCGCCGTGCAGCAGCAGGATTGTTGTATTATCACGATTTCCATATTCGTCATATTGCAGCATCTTATTTTATCCCCATATGAATTGTCCTGCAGATGAAATTCTCTATCTCGCTGTTTACCTGCTCTGGATTGTCGCCATTGGAAAAATGCTTTGCCCTGCTTATTATATGTAAAGGATAGCCTGTCTGTTTTGCCCATTCTTTACAATATGCTTTTACCTTGCCTGTACTGTCATTATCTCCCACCAATATCAATACGGGAAATGGGAAATCAACATCTTTATTCTCCATAATAAAATACATATCAGGATAACTATCGGCAAAATGCTGACTTGGATAGCCGCCCATGGACATTCCGACTAAAAATGTTTTTTCGATGCCTTCTTTACGCAGAATGCTGTGCAATATTTCTGCCGTATCACGATAGGAAAAGCTCTGATAGGGTCTTGACAATCCATGCATGGGAACATCCCAAACAAGAACCGTATAGTTATTAGAAAAGTAAGATACCTGCCGTTCAAACATGGTATGATCTGCCGTTAGTCCATGGGTAAAAACAATACTGTCTGCCATATTTTCCTTTTTGTCAATCCAATAGTGTACAGTTCCGCCCTGCGCCATGATTGTCTTGTGCTGCATTTTATACCTCCTGCGTGTAAACCTTTTTCCATAAATCAATGAGAGCAATAATCTCCCGCTCAATTTCGTCTGGAATAATACAATCAGAGCGATATTTTTTGAGCATATATCCATCGACGGCATAGAGGATTTCATCATACATTATCTTTAAATCAATGTCTTTGCGAAATACTGACGTATCCATTTTTTTAAATACTGTCATTTCGCTTGCCTTGCTGACATCGGTAAAATTTCTCTGAATGGAATTTTGTATTTCTGGAGCCGTTTCATAATATGCCCTGAGTGAAAAAGCATACATATGCGGATAGCGACGCATAAGCGCGCATTTCGATAACAGACTTCTTTTCAGCATCTCAAAAAAATCAGCCGTTTCCAAAGTCTTATACTCGGAAATTGCTTTCCTTGTCATTTCAATCGCATTCGTCCATAAATACATATATAATTCTTTCTTGTTTATAAAATAATGGAAAAGCAATGCCTTTGAAATGCCGCTCTCATATGCAATTTCCGACATGGGCGCTTTTTTATAGCTGTTCTCTGAAAACACCTTGTAAGCAGCGTTTATGATCCGCTGCTGTTTTTCTGGCGGGAGTTTAAAAAATTTGTCATTCATATATAATCCTTATTGACCTTTTCGGTTAATACGGTTGTATTATATATCTGTTGACCGTTTTTGAGAAGACCCTGCCTCAATTTTTTCCCAAATGGGCAGCAGTTGATTTATATGGAAATTCATTCCAAGATTCCATAAATCACATGCATTTTGCTCACGACCACCACCTTCAGCTTGTCCCCCTCCTTGGCACGCCGGAATTGCCTTTGGGAAATCGGCGTAATCTCCCCATTGATTTCCGGGCATTTGTAAAAATCCACTCTGTACTTATGCTTGCCAGAGCCTTGGTATCGAAAGTTTATTTCCGAAATGGAACTGACAACAAGAGTATATTCGCCATTTTTCAGGCACTGATAAATTTTATTATTTCTTCTGTTAATAGCTGTCCTGCACACCAAAAATATAGCTGCCATGACACAGAATACAAACACAGGGACAATGAATGACCTTATCATTTCTGCATTGGTTTTTTCACCATTCCTCGCTTCACAAAAAAGATGATAGCAAAGAAAAACCAACACGGCTCCACTCCCTGCGAAGAATGCCGCTGTCAATGCATTCAAAATCTTCCTGTCCCCCGGAAGACCATACTTAAAATTATCAATTTCCGCTTTGGTCAGTTGATTTTCCCCCATACTCCCTCCTGTTTTTACGCTTTTTTCTCCAAAGGCAATAGGGCAGCTCATTTGCTCCGGTTCTCCTGAAAGATACAAAAGTGTGTCTGCATATGCCTTCTTGTTTTCATATCCTGTCTTTTTCAACACCGCTTCGTCACAGGACAGCCCATATCGCTTTCCATAAAGTGAAACGCCGCCCAGACAAAGGGATTGAACCAGTGCAGGCATACCCTGGCAAAGGCTATGGGCTTTATCAGATGGTCTCTCCGCCTGATATGCATCAGTTCATGCTCCCAAACCAGCTCCTGCTGCTCTTTGGACAATCCTTGGGGAAAATAAACTACAGGCTTGATGATTCCGAAAACGAAAGGCGCTTTTATCCCCTTCGCCACAATCCTCCTGCATATCCTTCCATACCTCTCCTCTTCGCCAATTTCCATGCTTTTCAGCCTCTTCCGCGTCGTCAATAAACTCCCCAGACAGTATAAAAACAGCAGACATGCCCCTGTAAAATAAATACCGATTACAGCCATCCATCCCCTTGCCGCCGATATGCTCATATTCAATATTGTAATAAAAAATTTGATCATTCCCTTCCCTCCCCTGCATCTCCCCCCAAATTTTCATCGATAAGCCTTCGCATCTCCTCCGCTTCCTGCAAAGACAATTTTCTTCCGCTGCAGAACGCCGTCAGAAAACGGGGCAGGGAACCTGCAAACATATGCTCCACATACTCCCTGCTCTGCGCCCCGTAAAATTCCTCTTTGCTCATCTTCGCGCGCACCAATGCGTTTTCATTTTGAAAAATCCCCTTATCACACAGTTTTTTCAATACTGTATATGTGGTTGATTTCTTCCAGTTCATTTCCTTTTCACAGATTTTTACCAGCTCCGGGGATGGAATCGGCTCCCTGTCCCAGATGATCTCTGCAAATCTCTTTTCCGTATCCGCTAATTTATATCCTCCCATATACCCGTTCCTTCCCTGCATAAATCTTTCGGCATTGCCGATAGTCTATTCTTTATAGACCAACGTATACGAATAGTCTATCGCTTATAGACTGCATTGTCAAGGAAAAGTTCATTCTCCATCTGCGGAATTATAACAGTTCGGTGAAAAACGATATGAATATTCCGTCCTCTCCGTTAATTGAAAAACTGAAAAAAGGGCTTATGTCGGTTGATATTTTATACTCTCATTTGCGCACAAAAGAAGGATCCATCACTCATTATGATGAACCCTTCCAACTTCAAGAACATCTTGCAGACTAAACTGTTACAAATACTGTCCTAAATCGGGATTTTTCAATTTTCCAAATCAACAGGCACTACCACCGCGCCTTCCCACCCTTTCTGCTGTTCAAATAACTCTCTGGTAATGCAGGTATAGCCGGATAATCCATTGGTATCATAGTAAAACGCAATCTGATCAAAATTTCCATCCGTTTTCTCAAAAAAGTAAGTGATGTCGCTTGAAAGCAGTTCGCCGTTTTCGGCTATATAAAAGGCATAAACCGCCTTATACTCCTCATGGATTCCAAGCTGCTCTTCCAAAAAACGCTGCGCATCCCGGCGCCCCTGCGGCGTCCTCTCCTTTGCCTGCTCTTCCGTCAGCCTGGGCGTATTCCGCATAGAAGGTATGCTTACACTTATATACATAATGCTGCCGTCCACCGTACTGATAGAAAAATAGTAATAGCAAACGCTTTGAATCTCATAAGTAATATGATAGGTCGGGACATCGAACCATTCTTCATCCAGATAAATTATCTCCTCCATGCCGTCGGTAGATACACCGAAGAAAGTATTCATCCACTCCTGCGCCACTGCAACAGCCTCCGCTTCGCTGATGCCGCCGCCTGCCTGCACCTGTGTCTTAATCTCATTTTGCTCTTTCTCATGGTTCTCTATCACCGCCTGCACTTCAGGGTCTAATGTCAGCGCATATTCCCGCTTATAATTAAATTCTATAATTTCCAGAATCTCTTCGTCAGTCAGCTCACGGTCCGGAAGATAAAAGCACCCCGTACTTTCCAGATAGCAAAGGGTATCTTCCGTCACTTGTTCTTCCTCCTCTACTATAAGCAGCTGCCTCTCGGGAAAAATACCATTCTGATAGTCCCTGAAAAGCGCTTCCATCCGCTGCTTTTCGTTTGGAGAATACTCCCTGGAAAAAAGATCTGCACCATTCGTCTGCTCTTTCTGCATTTCCAGAGTCTCTTCCATCTCCTCTTTGGGAATGCTTTCCATTCTCTCCTTTATCAGATAGCGGATACCCGCCTGAACCGGGATACTGACAATTCCCACTGCCAGAAGAATCGCTGCCACTGCCGAAAGGCTTCTTTTAATGGAATGAGGTTTATGATGATATCGATACCGTCCCTGCTCTTCCTGCCTGCGAAGGTTCTGTATCATCTCTTGCTGCACAGCCTCCGAAATATTTATCTGTTCTATAGCTTCTTTCAATTGCATGTCTTCCATCTACCCTCTTCCTCCTTCCATGACAGCCGCAGATATTCCCTGCCCCGCTGCATCCTCTTTTTCACTGCACTTTCTGTAATCTTCAGGATATCTGCAATTTCCTTTACACTGTAGCCATCTACATAGTGAAGATAAATAACCGCTTTCTGCTTAGGCGGCAATTCCATCAGCTCTGTCAGAACATCCCTTTGCGCCGGCGCTGCAAGAACATTTGACAGATTGTCTATGGAAACCTTTGGATGCCGGCTCCTCGCACGGAGCATGTCCCGGCAGATGTTGGACGCCACACGGATCAGCCAGGCTTTCCCATGCTCCTCATTTGTAAAGTCCGGTCTCTTTTCCAGATACCTGCAGAAGGTATCCTGAACGGCGTCCTTTGCATCCTGCTCGTTACACAACATAACGATGCAGATTTTATAAAGCGTGTTGCTGTACTTAAGTACAAGTTCCTCTATACACATAGTTCCTCCCTTCTTGATGCTTCCTGCTTCTTATGTGTCTAATACGTATAAAGCCGGGGAATGGTGACATTTTCTATTTCACGGACAACACTCAAACTTTCCGATTTGCAAGATAAACACCCCCACACGCAAGTCGCGCAGGCAGCACTTGTGGATTTAAGCCGGTTCTGTATAATGACTGTTATAGGAGGTGCACACGTTGAAAGTACAATACTTAAAGGAGCCATTACTAAAAGAGGATTACGTGGATGTCCATTACCGGGAAGAGACTGAATCCATTGCGCTGGTCAAAGACTTTTTTCAATCTCTACACAGTATCATCGGAAAAAAGGATGACTGCATGCAAAAACTGCATCCCGGCAGTATCTACTACTTGGAAGTGGTAGACCGGAAACTCTTTGCCTATCAGGAAAAGGAGGTCTACCAGCTGGATTACAGCCTGCGGAGTTTCCTTGCCTGTTTTGAAAACAGCGGATTTGTGAGAATCGGAAAGTCCACGGCAGTAAATCTCTATAAAGTCAATAAAGTGAAAGCAGATTTAAATATGAGGCTCCATCTTGTGATGGAGAACGGAGAGATGCTAATTCTCAACAGGAGCTATAAAAAATCATTTTTGGATGCATTGCATCATATACAGGAGGTTTGTCATGAAAGTGATTCATAAACAAAATTTTTTCCCCATCGTCTGTATCTGTTTTACCCTGCTGTCAATCGGCAACGTAATTTTGGAAGCCATTACCCTTGGGAAATTTGGACACGACCAGCAGAATCTGCTGTTGATGCTGCTGTTGTCTGTGCTTGCAGTAGCCGTCCTTTCCCAGCACTACCGCTTTGGCAGCGTTCCCCTTACGCTGGTCATTCTGGTGCAATATCTGCTGGCAATCGGTATTGTCATGCTGCTTACATGGGTTTCCTCCTTTTTTGAAACTCTGCACGAAGACGCTTACCGGGATATGTTTTTATCTTTTACCATTCCTTATGCCATCGGCGCAGCAGTCTACTACGTCTCGCTATTTGTTGAAATCAAACATGCCAACAAAACTTTAGAAGAAATACGGAGGTATCAAGTTGAAAAAACAATCTGAAACAAAAAACCAAAACAAGGAGCCGCTTGGCTCATTGCCCGCTGGAATAAAAGGCGGCAGTTATCTAAATCTTGGGTTATATGCCTTTGCTGGTCTGGGAATGGAAGCTGTTTACGCATTCCTGCTGGAACCTGTCCTTTATGGAACTGCTATGGAAAACTGGAACGCCGGACAGACGATTGCGCACTGGCTCCTCACCTGCGCCACATGGGGAATCATTGCTTTCGCTCTCATAAAAAGTGCACGGGAGCGATACGGATTTGACCTGCTGGAAAAAAGAAAGCCCTTGCGGCTATGGCAATGGGGCTTAAGCCTGCTTTTTGTTTTGCTTGCATTCTGGCAGAGCTACCATTCCTGGGGCGGTTTTAAAGTATATCTGGAATATGCCGGAAAGGGACCTTTGCTCTTTGCCTTTCAGTATCTTTACTATGCATTTGAGACCATGCTGTTTTTACTGATCATCATATTTGGGCAAAAAGCCTGCGAAGTATGGTTCTGCAAGGAAGGTTTTCCCTACGGCGGCATCATCTGCGGTCTCACCTGGGGGCTGGGGCATATCCTCACCAAAGACTTTGCCACCGGTATTATGGGCGCCGCCCTCGGGTTTGCCTTTGGATGCGTATTCCTTTTAGTAAACAGAGATTTAAAGAAAGCATACCTCGTCCTGTTTTTCATGTTCGTGCTATAAGACAGCAACAGTTCCGCCTTCTGCCGAAAGCGGAACTGCCTTTCTTATTTAACGGTTCTTTTATCTTTATAGAGGGAAAACAAGAGCAAAATTCCCGCTATAGCCCCCATAAAAAGGAAGGATTGAATAAACGGCATGAACTGATAAGTTCCTCCCTGCCAGAAATCCGCAAACTCATTGGCGATGTACGTCATGGGAAAGGCAGCTGCAATTTTTTGCATCACATTCGGCAGTGCGCTTGTCTTTATCCCCATCATTCCGCATAAGATGATCATTAAAAAGTATATTCCCATTTCCACCCCAAAGACAATGCTGAATTTTTTGAAAAGATTGGCAAGCGCATGGGATATGACCAGTAAAATAACCCCTATCAAATATAATGATATTACAAGGCATAAAAAGGAAGAAACTGCAGGCACTGATACCTTCGTCACTGCCATCTGAAAAAATGCAAAAATCACAAAAGCAATCGTAAGCAGAATCAAATGCGCGAAGACCTTTGCCATGATCGCACTCTTTTCTTCAAATCCAAAAAGCCGCATTCTAAGAGGAATCCCTCTTTCAACCTCCTGTGCATACACAGCGCCGTATCCCAAAAACATAATCGACATGGGAATCACGATTGCCATTGAAAGCATAATCGAATCGGTCACCTTCTGCTGTATATCCGCCGGCAGCCCGCTTGCCACCGCCCTGGGCAGAAGCATGCACATCAGATTAGGAAAAATAATCCCAAAAAAGTGGGGCATGAGATTCCCGTTTAAGTTTCTCAATTCATATAAAACCATCTTCAAGGTACATTTCTTTTTCATGCTTCCATTCCTCCCTGTTTCTTATAAAACTGTTCCCTTGCATTGACAAATATCATTTCAATGTCCGAATGACTTCTCTTAAAATCCACATTATTCTTGATCAGCACCGCCGCCAGTTCTTCTTCCTCTCTTTCGTCCTTACAGGAGAGAGCAAGCTGGTGGTCTGTGGATTTCAATATTTTGATTCCCTGTGAAAGGGTTCGGTTTTCCGGCGTGTTTTCCAATAAGAACACCGCTTTGCCACAATACGTCTCAAATAACTCTTCCTTTTTCCCATAGGCAATCACTTTTCCCTGATCCAGAATCAAAAGCTTATCCGCCATCTGTTCCAGTTCCTCATAGTAGTGGGAAATGATTACCAGCGTATCATCTTTGTCCTTGTACCACTCCACCAGTTTCTCCATCAATTTCTGTCTGGTCTCAAAGTCCAGACCTGAAGTGACCTCATCGTAAAAAGTCAGCTCTGCATTCTGCATCATGACCATAATGATCGTGAACTTCTGCTTCTGCCCGCCGGAAAGGGTATTATACCTTTTTTTAAGACAGTCTTCAAAATCAAAGAAGGCAATCAATTCCTTAAGCTTTTCATCTTCTTTTATCTTTGTATTTAATATGGTTTCCATGATACATTTCACCGGGACAGTGGTCACATACTCATTTTGCTGCATATGTACTGCCATCTGTTCCGGTGTAAGCTGGGTGATCACCCTTCCCTCATAAGGGATCAGCCCAAGCAGGGCGTTTACCATGGTGGTCTTTCCCGCACCGTTAGAACCGATTACGCCGATCCGTTCCCCTTTTTCAAAGGCAATCGGCTCATTAATATTAAGAGCTGTCTGCTCTCCATATTTTACCCGCATTTGTTTGATCGTCATCAACATGTTTCTATTCCTTTCTCTTCAAAACTTTTGCCTGCAGCCATTATTTTGTCTCCTTAAAGATGAGCCTTGTGCGCACGCCGTTTTCTATATTGTCAATCTTCAGTTCAAATCCCATAAGCCTGCTGTAATAGGACGCCACATACAGTCCCAGTCCTTTCCCCTTCCTGCTCTCGTCACTGCTGACAAAAGGATCAAAGACATTCGGAAGCAGGGCTTCATCTATGGTGACACCGCTGTTTTCTATTTGGATTTCGCTATCTGAAAGCATAATCGTAATCTGTTCTCCCTCCGGCGTATATCCTGCCGCATTGGAACATAGATTATCCAATATCTTCTTCATCATTTCCCGGTCTGCCTGAACAATTCCATTTCCTGTGACAGTCAGGTTCAACTTCTTATCCTCCAGCTGAACCATGTAAGCCTTTAAAAGTTCTTCCGTCAATTCCTTGAGGGAAACCGGTTCCCTCTGCATATGACCTGCATGATAATTCAGATACAGGATATCCTCCACAATCTTTCTCATGGATAAAAGCTGCTTTTTTACTTCCGGAAGATATTCCTTGGTGTTCTTATATTTCCCCACCTCGTTTATCATGCCTTCTACCAGCAAAAGCGCCGCTGAAATCGGTGTCTTGAGCTGATGGGAAGAGGCTCTTAAGAAAACCTCCTGTCTGGTATTTTCCTCTTGCAGGGCATTGTTCTTCTGCTCCAGCTCCAGATACTTATCCCTAAGCTCCTCATATAATTCCTGCAAAGCCCTTCCCAAGGCGCCAATCTCGTCTTCACCGCCTCCGTCAAAGGCTTCCACATCAAAATTCTTGGCAAACTTTGCACTTTCCGCATACCCTGCCAAACGGATAATGGGATTTACAATCTTGCCTGAAAAAAAGCGGGAGGAAATCAAAATCAGCAGAAAAGTAACTGCAATGATCATAGGCAGGCTTCCCACCACCACCGGTCTGATTTCATCCATTCTGGGCGTCAATGTTGGAACGACCGTAATGATATAGGCGTCCTGCGTGCCAGAAAGCGCCGTATAAGTTGTATACCCATAGTTTCCGTCTGAGGCTCCCGCCTCATAGACCAGAACCTGATCTGATACCGCATGAACCTTCATATACTCTTCCGTGAACTCGCCCATGCTCTCTTTCTTTTCTACCTGTACTTCTACGAAATCCTCTCCTGAAAACAGATCTGCATCTGCAAATTTTTCCTTAATCGTGTCCCATTGTTCCTGAAATCCTTCTTCCCCAAATTCCTCCGAAACTTCCTCTTCTTCAATACTTTCATGGGATTGCGCTTCTTCTGAAAAAGTCTGCTCGCCCATGCCCTTCATTCTGTTTCTGAGGTTATCCAGCATAGTGATCAATTCTGTGTCCTTTATGTCTGCAGTAAGTTTAAAGAATTTTCCTGACAGATAAAGCTTCGTCCCTTCATAGGGCACCTCCAGGGTATAAGCTGACGAAGGGTTTTTAACCTCCAGATTATCGTAACTGCGGCTTTCTATATATCCTTCCTGAATCGCCACCACATTTTTAAAATTGCTTTCTTTCACATAATCCACATATAGCGAAGGCAGCATAAGGACAAAATATCCTATGATAAAGACGACCATAATCGCTGCAATCGCCATGCTGTATAGAAACGTTTTTTTAGACAGTCCCATCTTTTCCTCCATTCTGAAACTGATAACCGACTCCGATTACTGTTTTGATATAATTCCCGGGAAGTTTCTTCCGCAGATTTTTTACATGTGCATCGATAATCCTGTCATTTCCCACATAATCCTCATTGAATATGCGCAGAATCAACTGCTCTCTGGTAAACGCCCGCTTCGGTTCCTTATAGAGCACCTGCAGCAGCAGAAATTCGCTCAAGGTCAGTTCCAGCGCCGCGCCGTCATAAAATGCCTGGTAAGACTCTTCATGGAGCACCAGCCCCTTCTCTTCCCTCTGCTCGGTCCTTTTCACCCGCCGCAGAATGGTCTCCATTCTTTTTAACAAAATAATAGGAGACACCGGCTTGATGACATAATCGTCCGCATAGAGATTAAATGCCTGCACCTGGGTCTTTTCATCTCCCAGCGCCGTCAGCATGATCGTCGCCATCTCCGGCTTATGCTCTTTGATATAAGCAAGCACGTCAAGCCCGCTCACCTTGGGAACCATGATATCCAGCACCGCCATATCAAAGTGCCCGGTCTTTAAATATTCCAACGCCTCTTTGCCATCACCGGCACAGATTACATCGTAATTCTGCATTTTCATATATTCCGTCAGAACCTCCCGTATGGTGGGTTCATCTTCTAAAAATAAAATCTGCATTCTCTCCTCCTCATTTGGACGTATTCGTCAGATAAGCGCTTATTCTCAAATACGATACACTTATTGTAACACAGGCTTATGAATTCTATATGAAGATGATATGAGAAAGCTGTTTGATTTTTTGTTGACTTGTCATATATATCTGTTATAATGACATAAACAGGAACTAACTGATAAGAAATTCACTTCTGAGTTCTCATAGTGTCCGCATTGTCAAAAGAATAACCTTCTGACAAAATCATAATTTTTTTACACAACAATTGCTATTTCCCAAATAATCGAATATAATAAGGGTACAATAAGATTATCGCCTAAGAGCAGGGCGAGACTAAAATAAAGACGGCTCAATGGATGATTCTCCTTGTAGAGCGCAAGGAGCTTAAACAAAAGAAGGCTCAATGGATTAGTACCCTCTGCATAAGCAGAGGGTATTTTTATAGGAGCATACTATGCAATTAAAAATACTTTCTGAAAAATTTTATGATACATATTAGAATTATAAAGAAATATTAAAAAAGAAAACTGACCTTATGCATGCCTAACCATACAGCTGAGCGGACATTTATTTGCGATTCCATTTCGACATCATATTAAACATCCGTATGCCTTTTACACCATAGGAGAATACGGACTTGATTACACCAAAACTGTCATAATTACAGACCCACTCTTTTTATCTAATGAAAGCCCCTCTATAGAAAACAAAGAATATGCCATTATAAAACGCGAGGAACAAAAATACGCTATGGTCTCTCCCAATATGCCAATCAATACAAAAGGGCTATGAAGCATCCATACAATCCCAGAAGTAAGAATATATTAAAATACAGTACGTTAAAATACTTCACAGAATATTTATCATGATACCCATCTTTCAGTTTCCCGTACTATAATATCTTTTCACGCTCACCCGCCAAAATACATATGCCACAAGGTACACGATAATCCCCACAAGCGGCGCGATATAAATGTAGATTTCATTATAATTCACCATATCCGGCTTCCGCAAAAGGTATTGCGCCGGAAAGTAGTTCACGAATGCAAAGGGAATCACATATATGATCAGCCCTTGTATCAATTTGTGGTAAATACTGATTGGATAACCTGCGAACTTACGCATGTTCCAATAAAAAATCTCCCGGATGCTGTTGGTCTCCACAAAATAAAAGCTCAAGGATGAAAAAATAATGAACATTCCCCCCTGTATTAAGACGCCGCTAATAATCGCGCATACATAATATAGAATCGTTGCAAAGTTCCAGTGTATTCCCACCTTTCCTGCAGATACGAGAAACAAAAGCACCCCTAAAGTCCCATGTCCCACCGATGCAATTAAATCCGCATTGTTCAAAATCAGCTGGAACAAAAGCCCCCTTGGTCTTACAAGCAGCCGGTCAAATCTGCCTTCCCTGATCATCCGCGAGAAATCCCGCAAATCGGCAAACAGGGAAACGACAAATGCATAAGTCAGAAACAAAATGCTGAACAGAAACAACATCTCATTTACATTCCAACCGTTGATGCTGTCAAATTTAAGCAGTGCCAGATAAATGACAATGATATTGGCAGATTCCCTGATAAACACCGCCAGCGCAGCCACCAGCGAATCCACCCTGTACTGCATCCTTGTGCTGAAACTCATCTTCAGCGACTGCAAAGCAATCCTCACTTCACCCATTTTTTCCTCCATTCCGAAGCGTTTAACGCCATCCTTTTACCCTCCCTGCACCACAAGTTTTTTCACGCCCTTTTTCCAGAACGCGTTTGCAATCAAGCCAAGAACGGCAATCCACATAATCTGAACCGCCAAAGCCCAAAGAAGCTCCATTCCCTCCAGCTCGCCCAGATAAATCCTCACCGGCGTAAAATAAATGGATTCAAAGGGCGTGACGGAAATGATGCCCCGAAGCGCCTCCGGCATGAACCATAAGGGCAGAAGCGATCCCGACAAAATACTTACGAACACATTCTTGATGGTAATGATTCCCCACACACTGAACAGCCAGAAGCTCCACGTCTGGATGATAAAGCTAATCAGCCACAGGATCAGATACCCCAGCACAACACTTAAAAACATGGCAAACAGTCCCAGCACGCTCTCGGGCGGGCACAGTTTCGTATATAAGATGGTAATCCCCAGCGCTGGAAGAAAGTGGAAAATGATTTTAAACGCACCTTCCCCAATATTTTCAGAAAGGAGCCGCAGGATAAAGCTGACCGGCTTTAAAAACTCATTGGTTATGCTCCCGTCCCGAATCTTATCCTGTAAAAACATTTCATTGTAATGAAAAGCGTTTGAAAGCCCCAGCGTAATCACGAAATTGGTAGCCACCATGGAATAGGATATCCCGTCTACATCCGCTGCATTTCCATACAGCGCTCTATAGATACACAGATAAACCAAAATAGTAATCGCGGTATTGACGATTCCCATAAAGAAATCTAATCTATATGCCATTTTGTCCTGAAATTTCTTAATGGCAAATTCTAAATAAGCCCTCATACGCTAGTTCCTCTCTGCTTCTAGGTCGTCAAGAATCACTCTTCCCTCATAAATATCACGGATAATGCTGTCGATTTCCGACTCACAGAGCGTAATATCCTTGATATTCTTTTCAGAAAAAAGAGATTCCATCACCACGCTCATGGGCGTCTTGCTTACGTCAAAAGTTTTGGTCTCTTTTCTTCCATCTTCAAGCAGTAATTCAATCGTCTTGACATTGGCATATCTATTCTTGATTTCCCCGATACTTCCATCGTAGATTTTTTTCCCTTTGTCAATGATAATCAGCCGGTCGCAGACTTTCTCTATATCCTGCATATCGTGGGTGGTAAAGATGATGGTGGTGCGCTCCGTCTCATTCATATATCTGACAAACTCCCGTATCCTTTCCTTTGCCACCACATCCAGACCAATGGTAGGCTCATCCAGAAACACGATTTCCGGCGAATGGAGAAGGGATGCAACGATATCCCCCCGCATCCTCTGTCCCAGCGACAACTGCCTGACAGGTTGGTTGATAAATTCTTCCATGTCAAGGAGCTTGGAAAAAAGACGCAGATTTTCTTCATACTTTTTTTGGGGTATCTTATAGATGAATTTCATAAGCTCAAAACTTTCAATCAAAGGCAGATCCCAATTGAGCTGTGATTTCTGACCGAACACCACGCCGATGTTCTTTACATATTGCTTTCGCTGTTTATATGGGATAAATCCGCTTACTTTCACTTCTCCTGCATCCGGGTATAGGATACCGGATAAAATTTTGACTGTTGTGGATTTGCCTGCGCCGTTGGGACCAATAAATCCTACGATTTCCCCTTTTTTTATGGAAAAGCTGATATCATCCACTGCCCTCTTTGTCTCATATTTTCTGTTAAAAAGATTTCCTGCCGCGGCTGCCATTCCTTTTTCCCGCTTTGCAATTTTGTAATACTTCTTTACATCCCGGACCTCGATCATATTTTCCATTTCTCCTCCCATTCCGCCGCGCAAGCGGCTTTACCCTCTATAAATCTTCTTAATCGTATCTTCCAAATTTGGTTCAAAAAGCTTTACATCCTTAATCTTGCATTTCTCCATGACCTGTTTTAAAATCTGGGCTGTCCCAATCTTTTGCTTATCGTAGACAATGGTCAGCCCATCGTTATCCATACTGTACTTTTCAAGCGGCAGATCCTCGAAATCAGGAAAGCCCTCCGAAATCTTTATCTCTATCCGATAATAAGGCGAGAACTGCTTCATGATCCGCTCCATGCTTCCGTCAAAGATCAGTCTTCCTTGGTCAATCAGAAGCACCCTGTCGCACAGCTGTTCCACCTCTGCAAGCTGGTTGCTGGTATAGATCATGGTGACCCGCCTCTCATTTTTATATTTCTCAAAGTACCCCATGATCTTATATTTGATTGAAAGATCCAGTCCATTCATGACCTCATCGAGCATCAAAATCTTCGGCTGTGCAAGCAGCGCGTAAACCATTTCGCACCGCATCCTTTCCCCCAGAGACAGTCCCTCCGGCGTCCTGTCCATAAATGCCCTTATTTCAAAGATATCGGCAAGCAGTATAAGCCTTTCTCCGGCATCCTTCCGGTTCAGCCGGTACATGCTGATACAGTTGTCAAAGGAGTCCTTCACCTTGAGCGTCTCCCATAGCTGGGACCTTGTACCCGATACATATGCCAGCTTTCTGAGCGCCTGCTTTTCTTCTATCAGACTCTCCTTTCCGCCCGACCTTATGAATCCGGAATCCGGCTTGATCATTCCGGCAATGGTATTTAACAGCGTCGTCTTCCCGGCACCGTTTAATCCGATGATTCCAACATTTTCATTTTCTGCGATATGAAAGGAGATATCCTTAAGCACCTCCCTGCCGGATAAAGTCTTGCACACATTCTGAAGTACAATCAATCACTCCACCGCCTGTCTTTATTTGCCTTCGCGAGGCATACTCATACCATACAACGGGCGCCTCACCTTGCGAGGCACCCTTATGCCATACAACGGGCGCCTCACCTTGCGAGGCACCCTTATGTTATATAAAAATATCCCACACGTCAATTCATGTGGGATAAACAACTTTTATATGGGGACGAACAACAGCATAACGCTCACAATAAACATTTCCTTATTCTCATAAATATCTACATTCCCATTATACTTTTCCGCAATCGCCTTAATCTGCTTCATGCCATATCCATGTCCCGGCTCCTCCTTGGAAGATTTAAGTTCCGGGTTCTTTTCAAGGACGGACTCATCAATGCTGTTCCTGACCGTTATCACATCGATTCCTTTCCTTGAAGCAATGTTCACTTCAAGCCGTTTCTTGTGAGAATGGCGCGCCGCACAGATGGCATTATCCAGCATATTATTGAGCAGTGAGGAAAAGTCCACGCTGTCCATATATGCAAAGGGCAGATTCTCTATTTCAGCCTTGATCTCCACGCCCTCTTCCTTTGCCGCTGAGAGCTTGCTGTTGATGATATAGCTTAACAGGGAATTGCCTACATTGACATAGGTGTACATTCTGTTGAGTTTGTCCAGAATCTCACCCGCATACTGCTTCGCTTCCTTGATTTTATCCTCCTCAAGGTAGGATAAGATGACCAGCGTATGATTCTTCATATCATGCTTCAATAACCCGATTTGCTGCTGTGTCCTTTGGATTTCATCCGCCATCTCCTGCTGCCTGTCATAATCAACCTTCATATCCGCCAAACGCTTGCTTAAGTCCAGATTATCTGCCACCGACTGCGTAAGCGCCTCGTCCTGTTCCTCGTATCTTACTTTGTCTGCTTTTCTCTTATTCACTTCTCTTATCATCAGTATCCCTTGGACAATGATGATTGCTGCAAGCACGATATACATCCAAACTCCATTCCGGCACTCTTTTACAGCCTGCTCAATTCTCGTCGCGAATCATCTCATAAATCATTTTCCGAACATCTTTTTCATAACTTCTGCCTACAGGAATCGCTATGCTCTCCTCCCCCTGCCTTATCATGACCTCTGTGCCTTTTAATTTCTCAATGTGCCAGGTGTTCACCAGATACCCTTTGTGGCATCGGATAAATCCTTTTCCGCAAAGCTTATTTTCCATATTGGTCATGGTTTCCCTTATACGAATCTTTTCATTTTTCAGCTGCAGCACAAGATAGTTTCCTTCCGCTTCTATATAAAGCAGATCACCAAGAAGCAGCCGGTACAGCTCCTGCCCTTTCTGGATGATTAATTCCTGCTGACCTTCCAGCAATTCCCTGCGGATCCGCAGCGTCAGCTCTTCCAATTCTTCCTCTATATGGGTTTTCCTGATAAAGCCAAAGGGTCTATACGCAAAGGTCTGATAAACCAGCGCATCATGACTTGTCACGAAGACAAGAATCGTCCTGCGCTCCTGCCTGCTCATATATCCCGCAATCTCCATCCCACTGTGATAAGGCATATCTATATCAAGAAACAATACATCTATCCTTTCATCCTCAATGCGCGCCATTAAATCCCTTGCATCATCAATGCACGTGTACTTGGCTTGTATCCCAGTTTTATCAAAACAATCCTGAATTTTCTTATGTAGGTCACTCAAAATCTCTTTTTCATCATCGCATATCACTACATGATACATATTCTCTCCCCTTCATTTACCTGCCCTGATTTTCCAAAAAAGAACCAGCTTGTCAGTCTTCACGATTTATTTCTGCCATAAACATTTCTGCAATATCCGATGGTCCACTCCACCACAGCTTAGATTGCTCATCATATAACAGCTTTCCTGTCTTTGAAGCTACAAATTGGGGTAATAATTCTGTAGGTTTCATATGTATGTTTTCAGCAACTTCATCCACCACCATCATTACCATCAAATCAATCGCATTCTTCTTTGTATCATCTGAAACTATTTTTTCTACAGCCATATCTTCTCACTTTCCTCAAATACAAGACTATCAAGTGCCTTATTTGTCCTAAAGCAAAACTGATTCTGCAGCCGCTCCGGGAGCAGCAAGCCAATACAGATATCATCTGCCGATTTCGTGCCAATTACTCCAAATGCCCCTGCCATATACGTCGTTATCGTCGCATTTGTACTATCATTTGCAATTTTCCCTGCAATAACATCATAACTTTCCAGTTCAGAAATGATATTGGAAAAAGTATTTCTCCTTCTATGTCCGACCACACAGTGAAGCCACTGCGCATCTGCTGCAGAATAGCTTTGAACTAAAAGTTTTTCTACAAATCGAGTCCGAAAGACAGATACCATACCATGCTTCTGATCCGTATCGATCGTCCCTTTCTTTATTGCTTTTCTGACGCTGATTTTCGCAAAGTTCTCTGCCTGCTCTTTAGATGTTGTCAGATAAAATCCCTGACCAAAATCTTTATACTTTGCACATCTGCTTAAATCAGGTGTGTTTACTTCACAGTAACTTCCATGATACAGCAGCATATCATTCATTAATCTTTTCATTCCATGAAACTCCTTTATTCTTAAGATATCCTACAATATCTTCAAGTATTGCTTCATCCCCTTCTACGTGAAAAATCCCAAAACAATCCTCAATATACTTTAAAACATGATGTTTATCAAACAATTCCGCAATTCTCTCTATTGGTTCGCCCCATTTTTCTGACGCCAGCCTTATAAGCCGTGCCTGCATGTATATGATCTGCTGTCTCTCATTCATAATACTACTCCCATCCTTATCAAATGTCATTCAAAAACCCCAGGTATTCATCAAAAATATTAAAAAGCATATCCCCCGCACACACCGGAATCTCCGCAGTGGTATCTTTCAGCTGCACATACCGGTAAAGGTCATGCGCCTTCGTGAGCACCAGCACCGGAATCACGTCATATGCCGGTCCAAACAGCACTTCCAGATAAGCGCTGTATTTTGCCGCCTGCAGAACCTCTTCCTCTTCTATCTTATCGTTCATTTTAAACTCCAGCGAAAACACATACTTTTCCGTAATCACCAGCACATCCGCATAAATTCTTATGAAACGGGACTTTTTGATGCGAAGCTCAAAGGCAATCTCCCAATCCCTGTAATCAATTCCCTCCAAATCGGCAAATAACGCCCGCATAGTCTCCCCGGTATCCCGAAAGGAATGGAACAATCCTCTGGTGTCATTCAGATTGCGTCCAATTTCCTTGCAGCCGGATGTCAAGGCATCAAACCATTCCTCTGCATCCAAGTCAAGGAACTCTCCGACGGTGGAATAATACCCGCAAAAATCGCCCAGCCCCTTATGGAGGCGCATCTGACGGATATATCCATGCCAGTTGAAATCCTCGTCGCAGTAGCAGAGCTCATGCATGTACGGGGAGGCATAGAGGTAATGATTGATTACCCCCTTCTCTTTCTTTAATTTCTTCGCTATTTCCCTTGCTTTTATGCCGTCACTGCTGCAGATCAAAGCATAAATGTCCCTCTCTATGATATCCATACCTTCCTATCCTTCGCAAATTTCCACGTCCACTGCCCGCACATACCGCCGCAGGGAATAATCGCCGTCATGGGCTTCTCCCAGGAAGGTCTCCGACATCCTTCCTGCCGAAGTGATCCGCACTACCCCGCAGGATGCCAGGCACTTAGTCAGTTCCTCACGCTTATCTTTGGGGCACAAAAGTCCTGCCGTCTGAAGGCACCCCTTTTTCCTGCGGAGCACCTCCATCATCTTTTCCCTGGGCAGGCGCTTGACCAGACAATTTCCAAACATCTCCGACAGTTCCAGTTCCATATCCTCACAGACTGTCAGGCTGCAATTTTTTCCGGCATATACCTGTCTTTTTGCCGCCTCGCCTCCAGTGATGATTTTTTGCAGCGTTTCGCAGTATCTCCTCATGGAAAGATCCGCCCGCATTCCTGCCGACTTTGCCGGAAACTTATGCGCCGCCTCTTCCAAATAAGGTAGAAGCCTGTTGCAGAAATCCTTTACCGCCTCCATCCCTGGCTGATCTAAATAAATCACCTGACAGGAACTACAAAGAACCTGCCTGGTGGATACAATATGCTCCGCCAGCGCCTGCAGCTCCCGGTCAAGGACCGCTTCTTCTATTTCATTAAGACCGGAAAGATAAGCGAAACTCAGCTTGTGCCCCCATTCAATCAGCTTAGCGCCTGCCGGGGCAAACCGCCTTACCGCCTCTACTGCCTCATCTCCGCCCCAGACCACGATTCCGTCACTCATCGCCGCCATAGCGCACATGGCATCCAAATCGGTGGAGGGCGTATCGAACACATAAATATATTCCGCAAGATGCGGCTCTATCTCCAAAAGCGCCTGCAGGATTTCTATAGACAGCCCCTGGTCTGCCTGCGGCAGCTTTAAGATATTGATATTCCCTGTGAGCAGCCCTTCCAGCACACTGTACACGGGAAGACCTTCCCGGTTCCCTGCCGCAATGTGAAAAAGCGTTCCCAGCGGATAGATATACGTATCCACCGCTTCTAAGCATCTCCCCCGCCTGCCTTTTATGACCTGTCCCTTTAAGAACGGCTCCCGCAGCTGCCCCAGCTCTACTTCCAATCTGTAGGTTAAGTTTTCCCTGTCTGTCATGGCTATTACGGTGCGGATCTGCTCTTCCATCCCCTCTATGCCCAGCCGGGCAATTTTTTCATGATAAATACCGGCTTTCAGCTTCTGCCCAATGGCATCTACCGCATCGATTACCTTGGAAATATCCAGCTTCCTATGAATGCGGGTATCATTGATATCCTGTTCCAGCCGGGCAAGGAGCCTTTCCTGTTCTTTTGTTTCGTATAATTTCCCTTTATAGAGTATCATGCTTTCTCCCTGCCTTTTACTTCTTCAAATATGCCGATGCGCCTGCCGCACAGGTCTGGATATCCTGAAAGCCAATGCGCCCTATGATTTCCAGATAAGGCGATTCGATGCCGCAGCCGCATTCTTTCCCCTCATGCAGCACCCCCAGATCATCCGTCATAATACTTAAAATGGGGGTGGCAAGGGTCATAGGCGTGAGCAGGTTCACCAATCCCACCTGCCCTGTCCCGACAGGCGCTAACGTATCTACATCCCGTATGATCACCCGGCTGTATACCGGCACATGGAAATGGTGTTTTGGACAGTCGCAGTACAAAATGGGATGCTCCACTGCCCCAAAAAACTCTACGACTTCCGACTCCTTCACCCCTAGAACCTTCTCTGCCAATTCATACAACGTCTGTTTATCCACCTGCTCCGTGTAAAACTGCTTCCAGCCGCCGCCCAAAAGGATCTTGGATCCCTTGGGAAGCTTTACCTCAATCTTTTGCTCCTCCATCTTTCGCAGTACAAAGTATAGATAAGAGGGAAAGCCCATAAAACGCACGGGAAAATGTCCCTTGCTGTGCCTTACGACTGCATCGATCACTCCGTCTAAATCCGGCTCATACGCTCCGTTCTTCATCTTTAGAGCAAAGGTCCTGCTAAGGGCAGGGGTAAAAAGGGTGGCGCCGTATGCCGTCTTCGTCACCGCCGTCTCATTTCCCTTATGAGGCTTATACCCAAGCACAATATAATGGGCAGGACAGATGGAAAACAAGTTCCTCCATTTTCCCACCCGCAGAACCATCCGAAGACCGCTCCACAAACCTCCAAATTCAAATCCTACCCGGCTGAATTTCCCCTTTGTGCCGGAAGAGGTTGCCTGAATCAGCATCTTTCTTTTTGGCATGGAAAAAAGTATGTGATTCTTGAATACCCAGGTAGGCAGAAAAGGCAGCCTTTCCATATCCTTACTTTCCTTTAAATCCTCCGGGGAAAAATGAAAATGGTCTAAAATTTTCCGGTAAGACTCGCAATGAGTATATTGAAAACGGCAGTTTCCCCTCATAGCTGCAAGGAATAAGTCTTCTGTTTCCTTCACAGCGAAAGGATCCTTCCACCTAAAAAGCCTGCTTCTTGCTTTCATCATAGGCAGCCCTCCCTAAACTTTCTATCCACATTCTAACGATTCTGGCCATTCCCGTCAATAACGGCAATATGATTAAGATAAAGAGGCGCGGCTGCCAGATGGAGGGGCAGAGAGCGGACTGCATGCACAGCGCTGTGCAATGAGCGTATCCATACAGTGTTTATGGGGAATGCCACCACTGTTACAGTCAAACACCTCTTCCTTGCAGGCATGGAACAGCCAGTCATGATAGTATGTGAACAACTCCCCCGAACGCCACAACTGCCCTTTTTCCTCTTCCTGTGTAAGATCCGGCGCCGGGTCGATAAATGGCTTTTCTACAAATACATTCATCGCATGGATGCCTTTGTCTGCGGTATGCACTTTCAATCTGTCAAAAAGTTCCTTCCTCTGTACTTCTGGAACGAAATGGAGTGTTCCGCTGCTGAATATAATGTCATACTCCGTATCAGGGCGATAATCAAAAATGTCTGCCTTAAAAAAGCGGATATTGACCTGATTATGCGCAGCAAGCCTCTTTGCCTTTTCAACCCCCTGTTCTGATACATCGAACGCCGTTACCGCATAACCGCATTTTGCAAAAAAGACCGCATCCTTTCCTTCTCCGCACCCCATGTCCAATACACGATACGGCTTAATTGGCGGCATAATTTTCATAATATCATAGCAGACAGGATTCGGCTTAAGTCCCCAGTAATACCCCTCCGTCTCATATTTTCTGTCATACCCCGCGCCTTGCCGCTGTATCCAAGCAGCGCATCAACCGTCGTGCCAAGCACTGCGGCAAGTTTAGGAAGCATCACTACATCCGGATACACCCGCTCATTCTCCCATTTAGACACTGCCTGAAAAGATATGCCAAGCAGGTTGGCAAGCTGTCTCTGTGTGAGCCCAAGCTCCTTCCTTCTTTTACTTATCATTTCCCGCATTTTCTTCACGATTATGATATTCCTATATTAATATAATTACCTATACACCTCAATAACGCATCACGGGAATTTGCCGCGGCGGTTCAACCATCAGTTGAATATTGACAAAAGCATCCCCATATCCTATGATATTTTCAGGAAAAGAGGGACGCATATGACTATATTAATGAAACCAAAAAAGAAAACTTTATTACAATCCATGTCGGAGTTAAGCGCTGCCAATTACAGCCAGAAGTCTCCCGAAATGGCACAGATTTACGACCGTCTGATTGCCGGACGGGCACAATTTGAGGAAGTGATGTCTGATGTTTTTGATTCCCTGATGCGGATCAGTTCTTTGGACCTTTCTTTAAATCACTACTCCCAAATGCTGCAACAGATATCAGACAGCGTTTCAGAAGCCACCACACTCATTCATACCGCTTCCGGCGAAGCGGCAAGCGTGTCCGAAACGGTGTCTGTTCAGCATGAAGACCTGACCCATACCATTATCGATATTTCTGAAGAAACCTCCGGCGTTTATCAAAAAATAGACGAAGGTCAAAAGGCACTGACAGAAACCAATGATTTATCCGGCAAGACTATCCTTGCCTCAAAAGAGATGCAGCAAGATATGAATCAATTATCCCAGATCATCAGCCAGATGAACAGCGTCATTGACGGCATTAATTCCATCTCCTCCCAGACGAATCTGCTTGCACTGAATGCTTCTATCGAAGCTGCAAGAGCCGGAGAAGCCGGAAAAGGATTTGCAGTAGTCGCCGATGAGATACGAAAACTTGCCGATGAAACGCAGAGTCTGACCGCAAGCATGGGACATTTTGTATCCGACATCCAGACCGCATCCGCCAAAAGCGTAAAAAGCGCAGACCATACCATAAATTCATTGGAAACGGTCACGCAGAAAATCAGCTATGTGTGGGAAATAAACGAACATAACAGGCAGCACTTGGAGAGAATTACCAATAATATATCCTCTCTTGCAAGCCTGAGCGAAGAAATCAGCAGTTCCATCATTGAACTGGAATCGCGTGCAGCAGATATTGATAATCAGTGCGGTGTATTAGAAGAAGATATTACAAAGCTGCGGGAACACGGTCAGGATATCGACCGCATTTCAGCGCCTTTGTCATCTATAGAAACGACTCTGGACGCGTCTGCAAAAGTCATGGGAAAAATGGCGGAAGACGCCTTTTACAAACTGGAAAACAAATATTTCATAGAATATATCGAAAAAGCCATCAACGCACATCAAAACTGGCTGGACACCCTTGGAAAAATCCTTAAGGAAAAAACTATCCTGCCACTGCAGATTAACGATAAAAAATGCGGATTCGGTCATTTTTACTATGCAATAAATCCCACCAGTCCAGAAGTCGTAAAGATTTGGAAAAGCCTAGGCGAAAAACATAAAAAATTCCATTCCTACGGTCAACAGGTAATAGATGCCTTGTTGGCAGGAAATAATCAACAGGCAGAGAATATTTATAAAGAAGCCTGTCAGTATTCAAAAGGTCTGATGCAAGATTTAGAGCGTATCAAGAAAATATCCGTGTAAATGGATACATAAAAGTATTTATTGAGGAGGTTGAGGACACGATTTCTAAAATCTATATCAAATAGGCATATACCACCAATCTCCTATTAACTTTTTGCCACAATCATACGATATATATAATAACAAAGGAATCGTTTTTCAATACACTATTCAAATACGCATCCAAGGAGGGATAATCGCAGCAAAAGGATTTTCAAGTATTTTTATGGTGCATTCAGTAGCAGCTGTTCCTAAGACTGGAAAGATCAAGCGTGATCAACAAAAGACATTTGATTCTGAATCCGGAAACCAGAGTTCTAACGGCTCTTTTGCAAAGGTACTTGAAAATGCCAAAAGAGAAGCCCAGAACGCTCCCATGGATTGCCACACCACAACCTACGGTCGTGACAGCCGGATACAGACTTTCTTCTATCAGCCAAGGGAATACCGCTTCTGAACAACAAGTGTCCACACAGTTAAAAAGACTTTGAAGAGTCTCTTACAAGTTCTTCAAAGTCTTTTTTGATTATCTCTTTCTTTCTACTGCACCACGCCGGTTCCCGGTCTAGTCCATACAATATTCTCCCGAATCATCTGATCGATGTCCATTCCAATAATCTGTGACGCCCGTTCCTTTGCGGACGCTTCATTAGACGTTCCTAAATTTTTGTAAATCTCATAAGCAGGCTTTTTGTTGCCGCTTAAGTCGCACAATCCAAGCGCTAAGTGGCTTTCCATCTCGTGGGCGTCATCGGTGTGCCGAAATAAGATAAAAGCATCGATATCAGGTATGGATGCCGCTTTCAGATAGCCATAGGCTATGGACGCCTCCTGCGCATCTGTTCCAAAATCAGAGGTATATCCAATCTCCGCCAGAGAAATACTCCTTACCTCTCCTGCAGGATTTAAAAACTGCTTCTGATGCATATAATCAATTAATATATCAATGTTCTGCATGGTAATATAAGGGCTGGAAATGCTTTCCTTGACCCATGCTTCCGGTCCATTCCATGCATAGGGATCATATAGGGGCGAATTATACGGATGGAAGGAAAGACTCCAGTCAATATTTCCCTCCCGAATCATATAGTAATTGAACTGATCCAGATATTCCTTTGCCAGGAAACTTCCTGGGTTGGATTTGCGGTTCCACTCCTGGTCTATAGAATTATAAATTCTCACATTGGCATTCATGCTCTTCATTTCATTATAGATGATACGGAATGCCTTGACATAATTATTTACATTGTAATCCAGAGACGTGGAATTGCTATACCACCATGACGTCCGGGCATTCACTTCATTCCCAATAATCCAATTATCCACCTGCCCATATTCAAACCTTCCAGAATAACGCTGTCCCAGAAAAGCGCCTATTGCCTTTAAATAATTGGTACCAGCGGCATCCGCTATATTAAGGGCATATCCTTCACACACACCATCCCGTGCCGAAGGATGGACCAAATCCTGAGAATAAGTCCCCTTTCCGCCGTTTAAGATCACCATCGTGACCTGCATGCCGTAGCTGTTAAACGTCCGCACTGCCCCGTCATAATTTTTCACCATCTCCCCGTCAAAGTAATAAGTCTGCCCATTATACTCGAAAGGAATGGCTCCAGGAACAGATGCTCCGGAACAGATATCATCCAAATGCATATTATAGACCACCTGCTGAATCCCCAGTTCCTGCAAATCTCCATTTGCAATTTTCTCGATCTCCGGCAAAATCCCCTTGATTCCTACATTCATGCGGGGGGAAGTCAGCGCCGCTAGGACTTCCGGATTCGTGATATAATGTTCATCGCTCACCTGGTACATCTGCCCGTTCCGCTTTACTGCCACCAAAAACTTACGGCTCAAGTTTGAATCTGCCGTATTATAGTTCAATGGAAAACTCACAGAAACAGAGGTCCCAGCCTTCACTGAAGCTACGATTTCCCCAGCTGTTCCGTCCAGATAGACTTCATCTGCATAAATATAAAACTTGCCGTCGTCACTTGCAGGAACACTGCCTGTCTTAATATGGCACACCACATCCGTCCCTGAAATCAGGCAGGAGTCAATTGCCACACTGCGTCCTGCTGCCTGTGCCTTGAGCGGTTTATCAAAAAAAAGTACCATACTTCCTATCATGAATATGATGGCAGCAAGCGCTGCCATCATTTTTGTCATTGGTTTTTTACTTCTGTCCATTCCAATCTCCCTCTGGATGCTGCAGACCAAAGTGTCTTCTCGCATATTGCTATTCCGCTCTTGCCATCGCTGTCTTGAAATCTTTCTGATCCGTAAAGATTTCGTTGGTATAAGGATTCTTCTTCTGCGTCTTCGCGCGTTTCAATATCACGGCAAACACTACAATATTGACTGCAATGGACAGAATGGAAATGATACCCTGCGCCGTGGGATTTGCCACTGTAGGCATTGCCTCTCCAAACGCTGCTGCCACTCCTCCTGCTCCGTATACGGAAGATACCGTTGTAAAACGGCTTCCGTCCTGGAACAGCGGGAATACCTGTGCAAACATACACCACAATGCCAATGTGTTGGCACGGTTCTGAATCCATCCGCCCTTATTCCAGAAAGCATTAGCAACTGTAGGCGCCAGCAGAAGGGCAAAACCGCAGAACCATGCATGGGTAGGCAGATTCAAATAGGTATACTGGAAATTCCAGATATCATAAGCTAAGATAAAACACCATGTCATATCCGGCCAGAGCATATCCTTTTTATCTTTAGAGGAATAAATTCCCCACCAGCCTGTCATACATAGGATATTAAGAATGCCGGCAATACCGTTTAAAATGTTCCACCATCCGCCATAAAGCCACACACCTTCAGAGGATTTCCACCATCCGCCCATGATGTTTCCGGCTCTCACCACAGATTCAAAATCTGATACCACCGCAATCATAATATTGATCGCAACGATTACAAAGGGAAACACCTTAAATGCATGGGATTTTCCCAGCTTTCCCCAGTGATATTTGATAATCATAAAGCCGATACACCCGGCCAACGCCGCATACAGCTTTGCATAGTGGAACCAGCTGTTCATGTGCACATAGGTCTGATTATTCAACGCCCATTCGGCTCCCTGCGCCGCTCCCACGTAAATCGCAATGAAATAAACCGTCAGCACCGCAGGAATGGCAAAGAAACAGATTCCCCCTCCAATCTTGGTTCGGCGCGCGATCTCATTCATAATAATAAGCCCAGCAAACACCATGGCCCAGCCCAGCAAATGCCAGATAATCCTTTCATCATAAATTTGAAAAATCATAATCTCACCCTCTCTTTCTTGCCTTATAGCTTAATATACTTCAATCTCTTTAATATTAAATTCATTTCCCTGCAAAAGCCAAGTATCCGGGCTTTGACAATAGGGGCAGATTTTTCCATATTCCACGGTGGGATAAGTCTGACCGCATCCCTCACAATAGGTAACTGCGGGAAGCTGTTCCACAGCAAGTTCCGCTTCCGCAAACAGCTCCCGCTTTTTTATCGCCCATTTCCAGCAGTTCTGTAGGTAGGACTCAATCACCGTCGACACCTCGCCCAGCTCCAGAACTACTTTAGAGATGCCTTTCACTTGATTTTCCTCAGCAACCTTTTCCAGATTATCCATTATGTGAAATACTACTCCCAATTCATGCATCGCTTAATCCTTCTTCGGCGCAAATTTGACTTTCAAAGACTGCTTAATCATATTCGGCAGCACATATTTAAGTTTATCCTCGGATTTCACCATCTCAGAACAGCCCGGCAATTCCCTGTGCAGGGTAATTGCATCAAATACACACTTCGTCGTACAAAGACCGCACCCGATACATTTGTTAGGGTCTACCACGGATGCGCCGCAGGATAGACAGCGTGAAGTCTCCGCCTTCACCTGTTCCTCCGTCAACGTATGGGACAGGTCTCGGAAACTGCGCATCTGAGCTTCCTCCGCCTTCTCGGGTCTTTGCCTGTCAGTGTTGTCATAGCTGGCAATATAGATATCTTCTTTGTCAAGTTCAATAAAATCTCTCCGGTTACGTCCGATGGTCAAGGTGCAATGCTCATGTACAAACCGGTGCAGGGAAATCGCCCCTTCCCTTCCTGCCGCAATGGCATCTATTGCAAATTTCGGTCCGGTATAGACATCCCCACCTACAAAAATATCTGGCTCCGCCGTCTGATAGGTCAGCCTGTCGGCAATGGCTCCGCCATTCGGACGAAGTTCCACCCTCGTTCCTTTCAGCAGATCTCCCCAGATAATTCCCTGACCTACGCTGAAGATCACGCTGGCACAGGAAACCGTCATGGTATCCTCTTCGTCATAAAGCGGCGCAAATCTATGGTTCTCGTCAAATACGCGGGTGCACCTCTTAAATACCACTCCCACAGCCCTTCCATTTTCCGTAAGGATTTCCTTGGGACCCCATCCGTTATTGATGGCTATCTTCTCCTCTGCAGCTTCCAGAATCTCTTCCCTGCTTGCAGGCATCTCATCCCTGCTCTCCAAGCAGAACATAGATACCTTCCCTTGTCCGCAGCGAGTGCTGGTCCTTGCCGCATCGATGGCAACATTTCCGCCTCCGATGACAATCACATCGCCCACCAAGTCAAAGCCCTCTTTTGCACCAACCTCTTTCAGGAAATCTACTGCTGTATAAACTCCTTGGGCATCCTCCCCGGGAACCCCTGCCTTTCTGCCGCCCTGACAGCCAATGGCAATATAAAATCCCTTATATCCCTGGGCGCGGAGCTGTTCAATGGTAACATCCTTTCCCACCTCAACACCACACTTGATTGTGACGCCCATGGCTTTGATTATGTCGATTTCCGCCTCTATCAGATCCTTCTCCAGCTTATAAGAAGGGATTCCGTATGTAAGCATACCGCCGGGTCTTTCGTTTTTCTCAAATATAGTAGGCTTATACCCTTTATCAGCCAAGTAGTAAGCACAGGAAAGTCCTGCAGGACCAGCGCCGATGATAGCAATCTTTTCTTCAAAATATCCCTTTAAGGAGGGAACGGTGGGCTTTGGTATGTAACGGGTCTCCGCTTTCAAATCTCTCTCCGCCACAAACCGCTTCACCTCATCGATGGCAACCGCTTCATCTAAGGTGCCACGAGTACAGGCATCCTCACAGCGGCGATTACAGATACGTCCGCAGATTGCCGGCAGGGGATTATCTTTCTTAATAAGCGCCAGCGCTTCTTCGTAACGCCCTTCCTTTGCCAGCTGAAGATATCCCTGCACTGCAATATGTGCAGGGCATGCCGTCTTGCAAGGCGCCGTTCCGGTATCATAGCAGTTGATCCGGTTCACATCCCTGTAATTATGGGTCCACATATGCTCTCCCCACTTCTGTTCCTGGGGAAGGGGCATCTTGGGATAAGCAACCTCGCTGCCGTCCTTTTTGCAGAGCTTCTGTCCCAGCTTCACTGCGCCTGCCGGACATACCTCCACACATTTGCCGCAGGCAACGCACTTACTCTTATCTACCTTTGCCACATACGCCGAGCGGGACATATTTGGCGTGTTAAAAAGCTGTGAAGTCCGCAGAGCGTAACATACATTCACATTACAGTTACAGATGGCAAAAATCTTGTTGGCGCCGTCAATATTGGTAATCTGATGGACAAACCCGTTATCCTCCGCCTGTTTAAAAATTGCCAGAGCTTCCTCTCTGGTAATGTACCGCCCATCCTTCTGGGTCTCCACCACATAATCCGCCATATCGCCTACGGCAACGCACCATCCCTCCGGATCGTCCCCACAACCTTCATCATGATACAGCCGGGAACGCCGGCAGGAACAAGGACTGGCGGCATACTTGCCCTCATACTTGGTAAGCCAGTAAGAAATATGCTCTAAATCGATGGATTCGCTCTCCATCTCGATTGCCTTTTCCACCGGAATGACATGCATGCCGATTCCGTTGCCGCCTTCTCCTACAAAGGGCGTGACATGTTCAAGGGGAAGCCTTGACATATGCTCAAAAAATAACGTAACTTCCGGATTCTTCTCCATGACAGCGCTGTTCATGTTGAAAAACTCTGCCGCTCCCGGCACGAACATGGGAAGCACATACTGCTTTTCGTGCTGGGGATTTTCCCAGTTGTACTCTAAAATGCCCTTCACAGACATTTCCTGCAGCTTCGGCTCTAACTCTTCTTCCGGCATGCCCGTCAGCTTCACCATGGCTTTTAAAGTCTTCGGCTTTCTCACGCCCATCTTCAAAGCGATTTCCGCTTCCTCATCCGTAAGTACTCCTGCAAGCCCCCAATACTCAGGATCATCCTGGGTGATCTTCTTGATTCCCAGCTTCTGGGGAATCCTGTCCGTCATCATCTTCCCCAGTTTGATAATGCTTTCCCTTGGCGGTGCGTTGTGATCCGCCTGATGCTCGGGATAAACATAATCAGGATATAGTTCTTTGTCCAGTTTTCTCTCCATACCTTCCTCCCTTGTAAAATTTGTTTTCTTATGTAAAACTTATTAAAAAATTCCTGTTAGCATTCGGCGTTTTACTACCTCTTCTCACGCCAGCTTATAACCTCCTCCTTAAGCCATCCGCTCCATTCCTCAATCCCTTCCCCTGTCTTTGCACAGATTGGAATGATTTTCGCTTTAGGATTTCGCATGTGAATATATTCCTTACACTTTTCCATGTCAAAATCAAAATAAGAAAGCACGTCCACCTTATTGATCAGCACCACATCGCAGATAGTGAACATCAGCGGATATTTCAGCGGTTTATCATGTCCTTCCGGCACAGAAAGAATCATGGCATTCTTCACCGCACCCGTGTCAAACTCCGCCGGGCAGACAAGATTTCCCACATTTTCAAGAATTGCCAGTTCCACATCGCTGGTTTCCAATCCTGTAAGCCCCTGCCTAGTCATCTCTGCGTCCAGATGGCACATGCCCCCTGTATGGAGCTGAATCACCTTTGCACCTGATTCTGATATGGTCCGTGCATCCACATCCGAATCGATGTCAGCCTCCAAAATACCAATTTTAAAAGTGTTCTTAAGAACTTCTATGGTGCGCATCAGCGTGGTCGTCTTGCCAGCGCCCGGAGAAGACATCAGATTTAAAAGAAATACCCCCTTTTCCTTCAAATCCTGCCGTAATAAATCCGCCTGCCGGTCATTGTCGGCAAAGACGCTCTGCTTGATTTCTAAAATTCTCACTTCACGCATGGATGTACCTCATCTTTCACACATTCTCTCTATATCAGTATATCCATTCCTCAAGTTAAAATCAACCCATATTGGATTAGTACCCTCGCACCCCAGCGCACTCTCACTCACCTTTAAATTGCTGTATCTTTTCAATTCTCTATACTTCATAACGATACCTTCCTTTCCATCCTTTATTTATCTCTGTTGAAATCTACATCCATGCTGCCGGAACGAAACCCTTCAAGGTCTAATGTTATGTAAACAAAACCCAGTTTTTTCAGATACCCTGTGATTTCCTCCTTATGCACCAGAAATTCAGAAAATGCACTTGTATCAATCTCAATCCTTGCAATCCCGCCATGTACCCTTATTCTGACATTATGTAAACCAAATGTTTTTAAGAAAGCCTCGCCTTTGTCCACCTGCTCCATTTTTGCATAGGTAAGCTCTGTCCCATAAGGAAACCGCGTGGCAAGGCAGGGGGTTGACGGTTTAGAAGCGGCAGCAAGACTATACTCGCCAGCCATTTTCCTCACCTCTGCCTTTGTCATGCCAGCTTCCGCCAAAGGACTGATAATCTGCAGTTCCCTAAGCGCCTGTATGCCCGGACGATATACGTGAAGATCGTCCTCATTGGTCCCCTCCAAAATCGCATTTATACCAAGTTCTGCTGCCCGCTCCTTCATCTTAAGGAACAGATACCTTTTGCACAAATAGCAGCGGTTCACCGGGTTATTCATGATTCCTGCTTCCTTAAGTTCATCCACGGCAATCACAATGTGAACTGCCCCGATTTCATCACATACTCTTTTTGCCTCTTCAATTTCCCCTCCCGGGTGCAGGCGGGTCTGCATAGTCAACGCATAAACCTTCCTGCCGGTCTTATCCGCCGCCATACATGCCAGTTTTAAAAGCAGGCAACTGTCAACGCCTCCCGAAAAAGCCACTGCCACATCCTGCTCAGCATACTGGGTCACATGATGAATCAGCCTTCCTCTTTTTGCTGCATACTCCTCCATATTACCTCCTGCAAAGGCATTCCTTTTTTCTTCGCCACCCTGACCGCGCTCTCATACTCCGGGTAGAGCCTCACTCTGCCATCCGGCAAAATGCATTTTTTTACTTTTATCTTCTCTTCCCCAAGTGTGATTTCCATATGTTCCCTCTCTAAAACCGTGCGTTCCATCTTGATTCTTCGTATTCCTATGGTGGTGGTCTCTTCAAAAAGAATCTGCTCTAGTTCCTTTACCTTCTCTTCATCACAGATGACGGTAAGCAGATAGGCAGGACGGTTCTTCTTCATATACACAGGCGTAAAATGGACGTCCCTTGCCCCAGCATCCATCAGCCTGTCCATCACATACCCAAGCGCTTCCCCGGTACAATCGTCAACATTGGTTTCCAGCTTGTAAATCCAATCCTGTGCGGCGGCTTCTCCTGCCAGCTTCCTGTTCTTGTCCGTTGCTTTTTCCTCAATCAGCATTGCCCGGAGCAGGCTGGGTCTTTCATAATTCCGCTTTCCTGCCCCCATTCCGATTTTGGAAATCGTAAATTGCGCTGGCAATTCTGATGTAGTCCTTATTGCTGCAACAATTGCAGCTCCTGTGGGGGTTACAAGTTCCCCTTCCACTTCCGTCATCCTGACCGGAATTTGGTGAGCTTCCACAATATTCATCACCGCCGGAACAGGCACCGGAAGAACGCCATGCTGGCATCTCACCGTCCCCTTCCCCTCACACACAAAAGGCACTGCCACTTCCGTGATGCCCAGGTTATCCAGACATACTGCCACCGCAACGATATCCACAATGGAGTCCACTGCTCCCACTTCGTGGAAATGCACCTGATCTATGGGCACACCATGGGCTTTTGCCTCCGCCTGTGCCAGTATATGGAAAATCTTTTCAGCGGTCTTCTTTGCCCCTGCACTGATTTCGGCGACTTCAATGATTTTCAGTATCTCCGGCAGCCCTCTATGCTCATGTGTATGCACATGAACATCATAATGATTTTCATAATGATGTCCGTGGCTGTGCCCATGCAGATATTCCATGTCATGATCATGATTCTCGTGCTGTGCATCCAGTTTTACAGAAAAGTCGCATACATCCAGCCCTGCCTTTTTCACCCTGCTGATTTCAATTTCAAACCCATGTACGGGAAGGCTTGCAAGCGCTTTCTTAAGCACACCGGCATCCGCTCCCAAGTCCAGCAGCGCCGCCACCGTCATATCCCCGCTAATTCCTGAATAACATTCTAAATACAAAATCCTGCCCATCTTTGCCTCCATGCCAAAACAATTTATCAAACATTCACGCTTCCTGATCCCCGCCTCTGCATCCAAGCCGATTAATCTGCGTTGCGATATATCCCGCCCCATAACCATTGTCGATATTGACCACGGCGATTCCGTTTGCACAGGAATTGATCATGGTAAGCAATGCCGAGAGCCCGTGCATGCTTGCCCCATAGCCCACAGAAGTAGGCACGGCAATCACCGGTCTGCTGACCAGACCGCCCAATACGCTTGCCAGTGCGCCTTCCATTCCCGCCACTGCCACCACACAGTTTGCCTCCTGTATCACGTCAAGGCGGGAAAGTAGCCTATGCAGACCACTCACTCCCACATCATAGATCCGTTCAACAAAGGAGCCGAAATACTCCGCTGTCTGCGCCGCCTCCTCCGCCACCGGAATATCCGCCGTACCGGCAGTACAGACCGCAATCTTTCCGCACCGCCTCTTCCCTTCCTTTTCCACCTTTAAAATCCGGGATACTTTATCATATGTCACTTGGGGAAGAACCTCCCTCACCAGTTCATACTGCCGTTCCTGTGCCCTAGTCCCGAAGACTTCTCCGGTTTCCTCAAACAACCACTTATAAATGGAGAGTAGATAGGCATCCGGTTTACCGCTGCAGTAAACCACTTCCGGAAATCCCGATCGGATTTCCCTGTGGGTATCCAGCTTTGCATACCCCAATTCCTCAAAGGGCTGTCTTCGGAAATATTTCTCCGCTTCCTCCACCGACATGTTCCCCGTCTTCACCTGCTCCAATATCTCTCTTGCTTCCACCCGAACTCTTCTCCATTCTATAAATTAGTCAAACCCGTGCCTATATGCTTTCACCTACAGCAAAATATATTATGAGAAAAATAAGGCATTCAAACTTGCAAGCTTGAATACCCTATTATTACCAAACATCAATACGCATGATTCGCTATTGAACTTCTACAATCCATCCCTCAGGCGCCTTAATCGTGCCCATCTGAATGCCGGTAAGTGTTTCGTACAGTTTCTTAGTGACAGGTCCCATTTCCGCCATTCCACTAGGGAAACAGATTTCCTTACCGTGATCCACCACCTTACCTACCGGTGAAATGACTGCCGCTGTACCGCACAATCCGCATTCCGCAAAATCTTTCAGCTCGTCTAAATAAACCTCTCTCTCCTCTGCCTCCAGTCCCAGATATTCTCTGGCAACCTGCATCAGGGAACGCCTTGTGATAGAAGGGAGGATACTGTCTGACTTAGGTGTTACCACCTTTCCGTCCCTGGTTACGAACAGGAAGTTTGCTCCGCCTGTCTCTTCCACCTTTGTCCTGGTACCTGCATCAAGATACATATTCTCATCATAGCCCTGCTTGTGTGCATCCATAATTGCATGCAGACTCATCGCATAGTTGAGTCCTGCCTTGATATGACCGGTTCCGCACGGAGCCGCACGGTCAAAATCACTGACGCGGATGGTCAGAGGCTTAACGCCGCCCTTGAAATAAGGTCCCACCGGTGTGGTGAACACCCTGAACTGATATTCATCCGCCGGCTTTACACCGATAACCGCATTACTGCCGAACATATAAGGGCGCACATACAAGGTTGCACCGCTGCCGTAAGGAGGCACATAAGCTTCATTTGCTTTAATTGTCTGAAGCACAGCTTCCACAAACCGCTCTTTCGGAAAAACCGGCATTTCAAGGCGCACCGCACTCTGTTCCATTCTCTCTGCATTCAAATCAGGGCGGAAGGTAACAATGCGTCCATCCGCTGTGGTATATGCCTTCATACCTTCAAAAATTGTCTGCGCATACTGCAGGACGCCTGCACATTCACTGATGACCACATTTGCATCCTGTGTCATAACCCCTTCATCCCATGCGCCATTCTTATAATCAGATACGAATCTGTAATCCGTCTGGATATAACCAAATCCAAGATTTGCCCAATCGATATTCTTCTTTTCCATCATACTGCGCTCCCTCTTAAGTTTCTTTTTATTATTATACTTTTTACACTAAAAGTCAACACTTCTCATATTTCAGAAAATGATAAGTAATATCGAAATAGGTCTGTTCATCGCTGTCTGCTGCTATTTTCCACTCCGGCATCTCATCCAGATTAGGGAAATACGCATCTGCCTCATATACATGATCGATTTTGGTAATATGCGCCACATCACAGTACGGGAGGAGCTGTCTGTAAATGCTTTCCCCTCCTACAATATAGACATCCTCTGTATCATATTTTTTCAGTTCTGAAAACAGTTCCTCAAGACTATGCACCACTACCGCATCTTTCACCTTATATTCCTGATTGGCAGATAAAATAATGTTCGTCCTGTTCTTAAGGGGTAACCCCTGAGGAAAAGTTTCTAAAGTCTTCCTTCCAAGCACGATCACCTTCCCGGTAGTCTCCTGTCGAAAATACTTGTGATCCGCCGGAATCCTGATCAATAAATCCCCACTGTTTCCAATTGCCCAATTTTCATCCACTGCCGCTATTAGATTCATATCTTATCTTTCCTTTCCTGGTACATTTCCAATATGCTTTTTCCTTTATATGGCAATCGGAATGTTCTTGATCTGTTCCCCTGTCACGTAGCCTTCCACCTTCACATCATCCCTTGTAAACTGGTAAAAATCCTTTATCTCAGGATTGAGCCAGAAAGACGGCGCCGGATAGGATTCTCTTTTGATCAGCTCCTCTATAATCGGGATATGCCTGTCATAGATATGTGCATCCGCGATTACATGAACCAGTTCTCCTACCTTCATACCGCACACCTGTGCCAGCATATGGACCAGCACTGCATACTGCACCACATTCCAGTTATTAGCGGTAAGCACATCCTGGGAACGCTGATTCAGGATTGCATTCAGGGTAAGCTTTTCCTCTCCCTTCTTCTGCGTCACATTGAACGTCATGCTGTAGGCACAGGGGTATAGATTCATCTCATGAAGATCCTGATGCACATAAATGTTGGTCATGATCCGGCGGCTGAAAGGATTGTTCTTAAGATCGTAGATCACTCTGTCCACCTGATCCATCATGCCCTCTTTGTACTGGTGTTTCACTCCCATTTGATAACCATACGCCTTACCGATGGAACCGTCCGCATCCGCCCACTCATCCCATATATGGCTGTGCAGATCGTGGATATTATTGGACTTGCACTGCCAAATCCAGAGCATTTCATCTGTTGCGCTCTTTAACGCCGTTTTTCTTAAAGTCAGTATGGGAAATTCCTTTGACAGATCATACCTGTTCACCACGCCGAATTTCTTGATTGTATAGGCAGCCGTCCCGTCTTCCCATTTAGGACGCACCTTTTCCCCTTCTGTGCTTGTTCCGTTTTCAAGGATATCCCTGCACATATTGATGAATATTCCATCTGCCAAACTCATTTCCGTTCTCCTCCATTATCCTTCGCTGTCTCTATATCTCCCACTTGTCGCAAAGGGAATTAATCTGATCGGCAAATTTTGCCAGTTCTTTATTTGGTCCACCCTCATTTTTGCGGATTACTGCAATCAGCCTCTGGCCTGCTGCCACAAGACGTGTAAATACATCAGATACCACTTTCGCTTTCTTGTGGATAAGAATAGGCACTGCTTCATATTCAATCTTATCCGTCAGCAGGTTAAATACCGTTCCGCTGTAGGGTGCATATGCCTTGATCCCATGCTCCACCCAAAGACACTCTGTAAAGCTCTTGCATACAGAATCCTCTCCGTGTACTACAAAAACGCGCCGGGGTTTTTCTTTAAATCCCTCTACCCATTCAAGCAGTCCGTTCTTATCCGCATGCCCTGAAAGTCCCGCAAGGGTGCGTATGGAAGCACGCACGGCAATAGGTTCACCAAATAATTTCACTTCGTCAATGCCTTCAATCAACAGTCTGCCCAGCGTGCCCACCGCCTGATATCCCACAAAGAGAATCGTGCATTCCTCTCTCCACAGGTTATGCTTTAAATGATGTCGGATTCTTCCCGCCTCACACATGCCGGAAGCTGATATGATGACCTTGGGGGTCGCTTCAAAGTTGATTTCTTTTGATTCCTCACTGGTAATGGTGAGATTAAGTCCGGGGAAGGACAGTGGATTGATTCCAGCCTCCACCAGTTTCATCGCTTCTTCATCAAAGCAGCTTTCTTCATTTTTGTAAAAGATATTGGTTGCTTCCACTGCCAGCGGACTATCCACATACACAGGGAAATTCCCGTGTCCCGTCACCAGCCGGTCCACCTTTATTTTACGCAGAAAATATAATATCTCCTGGGTTCTTCCCACTGCAAAAGAAGGAATGACTACGTTTCCGCCCTTATCAAAAGTTTCCTGCAAAATCTTTGCAAGCTCTTTTACATAGTCTGGGTGCTCTCCCGGATGAAGCCTGTCCCCATAAGTCGATTCCATGACCACATAATCCGCTTCTTCAATTCTGCTTGGACTTTTGATCAGCGGCAAATCCTTGTTTCCAATATCCCCCGAAAAGACAATCTTCCTAGTACTATCTCCTTCTGATGCCCATACTTCGATACTTGCTGAACCTAAGAGATGTCCTACGTCCGTGAAACGAATCTTGATTCCCTCGCAGAGTTCTATTTCCTGTCCGTACTCACAAGGCACAATCCTTTTAATCGCTGCCTCTGCATCTTCCATCGTGTAAACAGGCTCCTGATAAGCTACGTTCGCATTTCTCTTCGCCTTACGGCTCTTCCACTCTGCCTCCTGCATTTGGATGTGCGCACAGTCCCGCAGCATGATACTGCACAAATCCGCCGTCGGTTTCGTGGTAAAAATCTGCCCCCTGAATCCCCTTGCCGTAAGCCTCGGAATCATACCGGAATGATCAATGTGCGCGTGGGTGAGCAGCACATAATCTATGTACGACTCCTGCACCGGAAGATCACAGTTCTCAAACACATTTACCCCCTGCTCCATACCATAGTCCACAAGGATGTGCTTTCCACAAGCATTCAGATAGTGACAGCTTCCCGTCACCTCATGTGCCGCCCCTACAAAGATTAATTTCATAGCCTACCTCCTTTGTTTAATTTTCATACCATATCATATAGTCTGTTCTCCCAAACATAGTTTCCACCGCTGTCAAAAAAATATCTTTGTCTTCTTCCTTTTCTACATCTCCATGAAAGAAAAAAACACCGATATCATAGAGCCTTTCCAGTTCTTCTTTCACCATCCTGCCAAGTTCCTTATTTTTAATGATCAGAGCAATAAAACAGCCTTCTCTGGCATATTTTTCTAAAAGAGAGTACTCTGCATTCCCTACCTTTCCGGCAAGTACGCATACTTTTGTATCAATCATGACATATTACGCACCTTTCTTTGCTTATGCCGACAAAATCTTTCAAATATCGTAGTCAAATTATACCATATCTGAATATAATATAGCAAATCTAAAAGGCAGTATGACATGACCTTATCTACTTATTTTTTTCTACTTTTGGTAGTCGTTCTTTCTATGGACGCTTTTGCCGCGGGATTATCTTATGGAATAGAAAAAGTACGGGTTTCCTTTGTTTCTGTTTTCATTATAGCGCTGCTTTCAGGCAGCATGCTCACACTCTCCCAGCTTGTGGGAAATGTTTTTCTTTGCCTGATTCCCGATCATCTTACAAAGGGAATTTCCTTCTCTATACTTTTTCTGCTTTCACTATATAAATTTTATGATGCTCTGCCCCAGCTCCATAAAAAAGACGCAGGATTGACCACAAGAACGATTTCACGAAAAATAAACAAAGAAGATAAAGCAGTACTTTCCTGCCGCGAAGCTGCTCTTTTGGCATTTGCCCTGTCTGTCGACAACATCTCGGCAGGGCTGTGCACCGGAACAGTCTCCTTACCTCCTATTATACTACTGCTTGTAACAACTGCAATCCATTTTCTTGCCATAAGGCTGGGGCTTTTTACTGGGTGCCTGCTCTCCCGCAGAAGTTCACACAATTTCGCCTGGCTGGGTGCTGCCATTCTCATGCTGTTGTCCTTTGTCCGCATCTTCTGATGCCCCTATATCTGCCCTTTTTAACAAATTTTCCGAAAGGACTAAGAGCTCATGGACCAGAAGCGGCATACTTGCAAGCATTCCAAGCATCCCCCATTCTGAAAGGCTGAGCCTGCTGGTCCCAAACAGATTTACAAAATACGGAATTTCCGTAACCAGCGCCTGAAGCGCAATGCCTGCTCCCCACGCCATAATCATGTAAACATTTTCCAGATGATTCATTTTAAAAATGGATTTATTCACATCCCGCATTCCCACCGCATGCATTAACTGGCTCATGCCGAGTACAGTAAATGCATGCGTCTGCGCTTTATTAAGGACAAGTGGAAGCCGCAGAATCTTTTCCAGATTCTGTATATTTACAGGCAGGTCTTTGGCTATCAGTTCCTGATAAGGAACTGCTGCAAAGGCAAGCAGGCTTATGATACCGATCACTGCCCCATAGCACAGTGTGCAGGCAAGCCCTCCGTGTGAAAACAGACTGTCGGTGCTTTTTCTGGGCGGTTCCTTCATCAAAGCGTTTCCGTCATTTTTATCTACCCCCAGCGCAAGCGCCGGCAGGGAATCCGTGATCAAATTGATCCATAATATATGACTTGCCTTAAGCGGTGTGGGAAAGCCTGCCAGAATTGCAACGAGCATGGTAATAATCTCCCCAAAGTTGGAAGAAAGGAGAAATAAGATTGTTTTACGGATATTTTCATAAATCCCCCTGCCTTCTTTCATCGCCTTTTCGATGGTTGCAAAATTATCATCTGTCAGGACCAGATCCGCCGCATTGCGGGCTACGTCTGTTCCCTCCTTCCCCATAGCGATTCCTACATCCGCCGCCTTTAAGGATGGCGCATCATTGACGCCGTCCCCCGTCATTGCCACCGTTTTGCCCCGGGACTTTAACGCCTCCACGATCCGCACCTTGTGCTCCGGCGAAACCCTGGCAAAGACGCGGATGGATTCAACACGGTTCACAAAATCTCTGCTGTCTGATTCCTCAATCTCTGCCCCTGTCATGCACTGGCTTCTATCTGTCGCGATCCCCAAGTCCTTTGCTATGGCAAAAGCCGTATCCACATGGTCTCCTGTGATCATGACGGTATCCACATGGGCGCCTTTGAAGCTCTCTACTGCCCCACGTGCTTCTGCCCTCGGCGGATCGATCATACCGACGAGTCCTACAAAGACCATGTTCTTTTCATCTTTTAAGTCCCCTTTATGTTTTACTGCAATTGCCAGTACCCGGTAGGCTTTGCCCGCCATCTCCCCCACCGCCGCCTTTGCCTCTCTTTTAGCTTTGGCAGAAAAAGGCATCTCCTTTCCATGCATGCAGACACTTTGACAGCGGTCAATCAGTTCATCCGCAGCCCCTTTCACATAGGCGATTTTTCCTGCTCCACTTCTATGTACCGTGGTCATCCTTTTCCGCTCAGAATCAAAAGACCGTTCATCCACCCTGGGGAATTTTTTCTCAAGCTGCCCCTTTTCCATTCCATAATTACGGGCAAGATCAAGCAGCGCCAGTTCGGTAGGATCCCCAAGCCTGTTCTCTCCAATGGAAGCATCATTGCATAGGGTACATGCCTCCAGCAAAAAATGATTTTCATCTGGATTAAGCGCTTCCTCATTCAGCAGCCGTCCGTCCACATAGCATTCCCTAACTGTCATCCGATTCTGGGTCAGCGTCCCTGTCTTATCAGAACAGACGGTGTTGACTGCTCCAAGTGTCTCCACAGAAGGAAGACGCCGGACGATGGTGCCTACCTTGACCATCCGTGATACGCTCAGTGCCAGCACAATCGTAACGATTGCCGCTAACCCTTCCGGCACTGCCGCTACTGCAAGAGAAATCGCTGTAAGCAGCATGTCCCCCACATCGCGCTTTTGCAGCACTGCCACCAAGAATAAAAAGGCACATATGCCGACTGCAAGAATGCTGAGCAGCTTTCCTAAGTCTGCCAGCCTCTTCTGCAACGGTGTCATTTCTCCCCCGTCTGCATCAATCAGACCTGCAATCTTTCCGATTTCTGTGTCCATCCCGGTAGCCGTTACGATTCCTTCTCCCCTGCCATACGTCACAGTTGTGGACATATACGCTAGATTAATTTTGTCACCGACGCTTTTTTCTCCTCCCGTCAGTTCTTTCGTAATTTTCTCCACGGGAACCGACTCCCCTGTAAGCGCCGATTCCTCCACCTTTAAGTTTACCGCCTCAAGAAGCCGCAAATCTGCCGGCACCTGTCTTCCTGCCTCCAGAAATACGATATCCCCCGGCACCAGCTGCGAACTTGCTATCTCATATTCTTTTCCATCCCGCTTTACCAGCGCTTTTGGACTTGCCAGCTGTTTCAGCGCCTCAATCGCCTTCCGGGCCTTGTCCTCCTGAATGACGCCCACCATGGAATTTAAAATAATAACGGCTGCAATAATTGCCGCATCCCCCACTTCCTTCAGAAAAAAGGATATGGCTATCGCCACCATCAGAATATATATGAGAGGGTCATTGAGCTGCTCTAAAAACAGCATAACGATTCCCTTTTTCTTCTGTTCCTTAAGTTGGTTAGGACCATATTTCCGAAGCCGTACCTCCGCTTCTAATGTGGTCAGCCCTTTTTCTTTGCTGCTCTCAAGCTGCCTTATCACCTCTGCCGTTTTCTGATCTGCATACATAGTTCATCCCTCCTGCTCTTATGATTTTATATGCCGCCGCAGAAAGGAATATTCGCAGGAATTTCAAATTGCAGAAGGCTGCCGCAAAAGCGGCAGCGCTTCGCGCACCATCTTATTGTAAAAAAGGCTGCCGCAAAAGCGGCAGCCTTAGAATTAATGTCCAATAGCCGGTGTATAGTTGTCAAAATAACTGTAATTACATCTGACACAAGTATAAGCCGTATACCCCTGTGTGGTCGATGTTGCCGGAATGACCACCGCACGGAATGTATGGTTGTTCATGTCCAGCTCAATGCTTTCCGCCTTACTGCTGCCACAGCTGCATACAAAGGAACGAATCCCTTTTTCTGTACAATTCGCCTCTTTCAGCACATAAGACTGGTAATTGTGCGAATGGGGTGTAGCCGAAGGCGCTGCAGATGGTGTTGGTGCAGTTGTGGGCGCTGAAGATGAAGAACTCTGACCTGTACTTGCTGCCGGAGCCGCGCTGGCTCCAGGGCTTGGAGAGAGCATGTTCACCGGTCTTGAATCCAAAAGGACACCACATACCACGCACGTTCTCTCTTCTGTCCCCATTTTCGTTGTGGTGGGTTCTGCCGCCACCGTCCAGTCTGTTGCTACGTGACCGGGTGCAGGTATCATTTCTGTATAGAAGTTTCCACAGCTGCATGTATATTTCCGAAGCCCTGCCAGAACACAGCTGGGTTCTCTTTCGGTAGATGCCGTATACTGATGCGTATGAGGCGCCTGCGACTCACCATTTGCCCCGCTTCCTGACGAACCACCGTTAACATTTTCAAGTAGAAGATTTTCCTGTGCCATGATTTCATCACAGTAAATACACTTTCTTACCCTAAGTCCATCCTTCTCTGCCGTAGGCTTTCTGACCGTTTCCCAATCGCCTGCCACATGACCAGTTGACATAACATCTACATAATAGGTATCTCCGCACTCACAGGTATATTTAATCCTTCCTGCACTGTAGCAGTTCGCTCTTTTCTCCAAAGATTCCTTATAATCATGAACATGATCAAAAACCGGGAATCTGTTCAGCATAGGTGCTGGCGTTTCTTCCGCCTCCGGCGAAGCTGTCCCCTCTGGTATCTGCGTAGGTACCGCTGACGCTTCTGCGTCAGTTGGTGCTTCCGCATCAGCTCCTACTTCCCCATCCGCCGCCTCCTCACTTCTTGAGGCTTGCACGCTATCCTTTTCTTTTTCGCCGTCTATCAGGGAATAACCCACTATTCCGACTGTGGCAAGACAGGCGATTACTGCCAGGACGCCCAAAATGCCCGTTAAAACTTTTACAATTCCATTCATTCTGGATTCTCCATTATCATTGCTGTCATTTTCATTTAGCTTCTATCTTTTAAGTATATAATCTTTCCTGTTTTTTGTAAAGAGACTTAGTTTTGCTCATTTGCCCGGAAAAATCCAAATTTTACGCCATTATACTCAAATTCTTCATGCAGATAAAAATGGTCTGTTAACCCCGGATATTCTTCCTGCATATACCAAAGGCTCGTCAACGAGCAGAAAAAATACGGTACTTCTTCCAAATCATACCGGATTCTTTCCATTGTATCAAGAGGCATATTAAGGTAAGACCATTCTGTGGTATGCATATGGGTGTCTCTGTCTATCAATGCCATCAATTCCGGGACACCCTCACCAAATGATGCCGCGTCCGGCGGAATCTGGACATAGACATATTGGGCAAATTCCATCAATTCGTCCTTTTTCCAAATCGTCTCTGATGATGTTTTCCACGCCTTCGGCATAGAGTAAAGACCATCAAACGCCATAATAAACAGAATAAAGGCAGTCACTGCACGGAGAGAAAGCAATAAAAAACGGTCTGGCACAGCAAAAACGCTGCTTTCTTCTGTTTTCCATCCAAGATAAATATCCTGACCTTTCTGCAAAATAATCGCCTGCCAGATCAACATAGGGAAAAGTACAATGAACATGCTTCCCTCTACCGGACGATTAATATAATACAGCATCAAAGCAATACTCATAGTTCCAAGAAAAAAATAAAACGGTCTAAGTTTCCTTTCATCCTTCCCCGGAAAGAACATCCCAAACACTGCCGGACAGACAGCGCCTAAAAACAGGACAGATGTGCCTATCCATGCATGTGTGACATCCGGAAGCTCCAGTTCTATCTTATCGATGTAGCCCCTGTCGGAAATAAGCGGAAACATAAACTCCCCAAATCTAAGGACAACTCCCCCAGCCATAAGATTGTAGCCATTTATCACAAGATACGATATCGCAAATGGAAGCAATGCATAAACCGCCATCTCACGGAGCAAAAACAACGCCTTTCGCAGGGAAAAGGGCTCCCCATCCATAACCCGCTGTATCCACCTGTAAAGTGCAAAGGAAAGCATCGTAACAATCCCCACCTCTGTTGACCACACAAAAGACAGCACAAGAAGGACGACCGCCAAGGCAGAATACTTCTTTTTGTTCTTATGCTCCTGCAGCACAAGTGCTGTCATAAGCACCGGAAAAATCATACGGTGCGGATGCACCTGAAGATAAACGCCGCCCTGCATGAGCATAAAATATTCTTCTCCGATAGCGAACATACCAAGATAAAAAATCAAATCGTTTTTGGCAAAATAATCCAGCACATATAGGAAAAAAAGAATTGAAATGCCGGCAATCACCGCAGACACAACAAAAATCCCCGTCAGATAGTCCACACGGAAACATTTATGAAGAAACTTTAGGACCGGCATATATAAAATTCCGTAGTGTCCATAGAGAGACTCCATGTTCTCACTATAAGGAATCAGCCAACAGGCATTTATAATACTGTTTGTATACGCATGGCTGTGATAGGTCCCGCCCTGAATGTCACGAAAGATATTGGGCGCATAAAACTGTATGGATGTTCCCGCCGTAAATGCAAGTGCAACGGCAGCACGTATCCTCTTTCTGAGTTTCAGCGTTTTTTCCTTGGGTTCTCTGCGTAAAACAAAAAGGCAGACGGCTGTTCCCAAAATCATCAATGTAATCCAAAGAGGGAACGGAAAAGACCTTCGTATCAGCTCTGATCCACTAAGGGCATGTTCTGCATTGGTTTCATTGACATAAAAGAGAATCATCCACACAGCTAACAGCACAATTGCAGAAATACTCCAAACTTTTCCGCTCAAAGGTTCTTCATTACCCTTTTTTTGGTTTAAAATGAAATACGAAAGTATCGCTATGCAGACAAAGACAACACATGCTGCTGCAAAAAACTCCATATTGTGCAGGGGTATGATATCGCGCATCGCTGCAAAAAGAATAAATGCAATGCTCCCCACAAAAAAACTTTTTGCATCCTTAGACATAAAATTGATCCTTTCCGCCAATCGCTTTACTTCAAGTTTCTTTATCACTCGCTGGTATACTCTTCTATGATTGGAGGAATCTGCGAAAGCATATTGTCGATATCCTCAAACATAGCGCTCTTTGTCGTCCCCATATTGCTTGCACGGTTGATATGCTGTACAACTTCCTGATACTGTCTCTTTGTATTTTCAAAAAAATCATATAGTGTCTGAAGCGAAGCTTTGGACTCGTCGACTACCTGGGCGATCTCTGCCTGCACAGTGGTTGTTCCCTCTGCCGCCTGTGTAATACTGTCAAATGTTTCATACGCCTCTTCTACCTTGGAAAGACTCTGCGCCAGAGCTTCGTGAGAAGTGTCTATGCTGGCATTAAGATGCTCTGTTCCCTGTTCCACATCTTCAATGCTGGAATCCACCTCTGCTGCAAGATTTTTGATTTCATCCGACAGACTCTTTACTTCCTCCGCAACGACTGCAAAACCCTTTCCCTGTTCCCCTGCTCTGGCAGCTTCGATGGAAGCGTTGAGAGAAAGGATATTGGTCTGATCCGCAATAGAAACGATTTTCCCCATACATCCTTTGATTTCCCTTAATGCCCTCTGAAATTCTTCAAAAGTATTCTGCATCTCTTCAAAATGCGTCTCTACCTGAAGGGAACTGTACTTCAGCTGTTCGATTTCACCTTGTGCCTGAATCACAGATTGAGAAATGTTGTCCTTCACAGCAGCAAACTGCCCTGACACCGTATTAATATTTGAAAACGTTTCTCCAAAGCCCCTTAATGTATCTTTAAAGTTTTCTGATTCCCTAAGCACGTTGCCAAAGGATTTGCTTACCATGCTCAGTTCCCACAAAGAGGAAACCTCGCTTTGCACAAGCTCATGATGATAATCTTTAAGACTTCCAATCACATATAATACCGGATACAAGCTTTTAGACTTGCGCCGGGGTTTTTTCTTTATTATCATATCCATTCCTCCATTTATTCAAACACAACGCAAGTCATAGACTGGTTGACGAATCGATTATTGTAATGTTCTCCATATCCCACCAGACCGGCATGATTTCCAAGCACCGCCATCTCATTCAGGTATTCCTGCATATAATGATTCTCTGTAAACAACAAATACCGGAACAGACAGTTCACGGAAAATACAGCTGAAATCTTAGGGAAATCCTTGCGGATCGTCTGAATCGTGTTCTTCACGATTGCCTTATAATCGCCTAATTCCAGCATAATAAGCACATCAGAATCATTTACCTGCCTGAAGCAGGTCAACGAATTGCCGCTCACTTCTTTAATGGATATAATACAAATATCGTCCCCGTTAATCTTTCCAAAGGGATTCTTAAAGGTCTGCGTCAGTATCTCTTTTTCCGTCACATGCAAAATATCTTGGTAAACCTGTTTGGCCGGAACTCCATTCAACTTTCCGAGAATATAGTTTGCCTTGTCTGTCTTAGACGCAATAAAACGGTAATTTCCCATCTGTCTGTAAATATTTTCCTTGTAAGCTTTTACTCGTCCATTATTATTCTTGACCAGTCCGTACGCTACTGCATCCGAATAAATCTTTCCATTTGCCGATACCTTTCCTCCATCGCCGGTTCCGCCCACCAAGGAAATATTTTTATGTTTAAGAACGCTATGTATCGTGGTGAGTACACACGCATCATTACCGCAGCAAAAATCAATACAAATCGTATCATTCAGCGAACCGTTTATGGTGCGCACATCCTGTTCCAGCCGTTCAATATATTTCACCGGCATGACAGATACCTCTTCCAGCACATTTGCAGTTGCCGTAATTCCATCATAAAATGCAACAACACCGACGCCTTTCTCCACTACCTTTGTATCGTAGCTCATTCCTATACACCCAATGCTGGGGATTTGGGGATAAAGCTCTTCCAGCTTTTTTACATGTGCTTCAAACTGGTCATTGTTAGATAACAGCATAATGAACTGGGGGTTATGCAGCCCCTTGACTGCTTCTTGCAGATTTCCGCTCTGACTCATTCCGAAAAACTGTTTCAATGTCTTATCCTCTCTTCCTTTTTAATGAATTGTTTTCCTCTTATTTATGATGTAAGATTATACCATATACAGCATACATATACAATAAACATATGCTTCAAAATATTCCTGTGATGAAGATTTCTATGCCGATTAAAATCAAAATGCTTCCTCCTAATATGGCTGCTTTGCCTGACAGACCGGTTCCAAATTTTCTGCCTGCAATCAAACCTGCAAAACAGATGCAGAATGTTACAGCTGCTATGATCAGCGCGCTGGCAAACGCCATTGCAGGGGTGTATGCTGCAATCGTAAATCCTACGGACAATGCATCGATTGAAGTCGCGATCCCCTGCACAAGAAGTACTCCTAAACTTATCCGGGCATGGGAAACCTCTTCCTCATCTTTCCTTCCCTCCACCACCATCTTTCCGCCGATAAACAACAGCAGTAAAAGTGCAATCCACGGAATCATTTTTTCAAAGGTGGCAAAATACCGGGCAGCCGTATGCACACATACCCAGCCGATGATAGGCATGAGCGCCTGAAAAAAAGCAAACACGCCTGCAATTGCACACATTTTCTTTTTGCTCATCCCCGGCTCATTCAACCCGTTTGCCAGTGACACCGAAAAGGCATCCATCGAAAGCCCTGCCCCAAGCAGAATGCTGTTAACGAAAAATAATGGGTTCCATTCCATCTTTCGTCCCTCCTGTATATTTTTTCTCCCTGCTCGCCGCGTGGTCCGCATACTGCATCAACAGCCGCCTTCCATATACGGACCTGCGCATAAAAATCCCGGTACAGCCTTATAGCTATACCGGGTTCTTCTTTACGATAGACAGACGCCATGTATAGCTTAAGCCTATACATGAGTCTCGCAATTTAAAGCAAGCCAGACCACTCGGGTCAGTATGTTGACTTGCTGCGCCGCGCGCTTGCTACTCCCTCATGGGAATTTCATAAATAATCTACCATTACTTTTTTCAATTGTCAACTCTTCTTATGAAGGAAGGAAAAATTTCAATTCTTTATCTGCCGTCCCTCAAAGTTTAAGTGATAATGATCCTTGTAGATCAATTCCGAAAGGGGAACGATCTCATATCCCTCTCCTTCCAAGGCAGTGATCAGATCGTCCAGCACCGCCGCCGTATACTCTGCTCCATTATGGCACAGTATAATACTCCCGTTCCCAAGATTCTTGTGCTCCGTCACCGTCTCAATGATAGAATCAATCCCCTTATTCTGCCAATCCAGAGAATCCACATCCCATTGAATCCCATAATAACCGCAGTCTTTAAGTACATCCACGACGGCGTTGTCATAATCACCGTAGGGCGGTCTAAACAGGAACATGTCATATCCTGTGAGATTTTTTACCTTTTCATGGACCTTCATGATTTCTTCCCGCTTCTCATCATCGGAGAGCTGACTCATATTCTTGTGATTTTCACTGTGATTGCCTAAATCGTGTCCTGCGGCAAGGATATTTTTCACATCTTCCGGGTAACTTTCCACCCATCCGCCTGTCATAAAAAAGGTCACATGAACGTCATGTTTCTCCAAGATCTCCAAGATTTCCTCTGTGTCTTCATTCCCCCATGCGGCGTCAAAGGTAAGGGCAATCTTCTTCTCCTGAGTATCCACACAGTAAATGGGCAGTTTATGTCCGTTTACATCATGGTCTGCCGTCGTCAGGTCTGCCGGAGTTTCATCACCGTTTTCACTTTTCCCATCCTCATCACCGCTGTCTGCTTCTTCCGCTGCCATCTGTTTCATTCCAAGAGGGAGTTTCATGTCAAATTCCTCATAAGGAATCGTAACTTCCTGAAAGCCTGCTGCAAAGCACGCCAATGCATAGGGCGGAAAATAGAAATGAATCCCCTCCTTCGACAAATAGAAATCGGAATCAAGGCTTACGCCCTCATTTACCGTCTCCAAGGCATCCTCCCAGAATGCTTCCGGGTTTTCCCCGATATACTGCGCAAAGTATTCTGCCACAAGCTCTCTTAGTTCCTCTTCGCTGTTTCCAATAAGATCCGCAAGATAAATTCGTTCCCCTGTCTCCAGGTCAAATGTATACCCAATCTGGTACAGCATCCCATGGGCGCCTCCCTCATAAGCATCGCCGTGCTGACAAAAGCTGAAATAATTGCCATCAAAATAAGTGATTGCCGATGGATAGCTGGTATTGCTGAACAGTCCCAGCATATCGCGAACGTCTCCCCCCTTTTCTTCCAGCTCATCATCTATCCATTTGGTGCTGTCTTTTTCGTAGGAAATACATTCTTCCAGAAAACTGCTTAATGTGCGATTGATTTTCGATGCGCCTGCAAATTTTTCATCTACTACAATGCTCTGGTATGTTACTTCTCCGCGGATAGCATCCGGGCTTATCTCGCTGTAAATTGGTTCATAATATGTTTCAAGCACGCCTACTTTCCCAATTTCTTTATCAAAATAAGCCTCACCCAGAATCTCTTCTGTATCTATATCTTCAGTACTTCTGCGCGCAAGATACATCGCATAGTCTTTTTCCGCAATATAATACACATATCCATTACAGATGACAAAACCCATAGCCTGAGAAAGTGGATGCGGTTCGATTCCCACATGTATCGTAAAGAAACTGCTTCTCTCGCCATTTTCAAGCGCAATTCTTTCATAAATATAACCATGGTCTTCTTTATCATCTTGATACCGCACGGCATAAACATATTTGTCATCCAGCCCCAGTATCCAGCCATTATATTCACTGTCGAGACAAGTAAGCATCCTCGTCTCTAACGTCTGTGCATCCTTTAGATACAACTCTTTACCGCCCGCCTCGTTATAAGATAAGCAAAGAATATAATCCCTGTTCCAATTTTCTATGATGTCCTCCCCAAATAAGGTCTCCGCTTTCGTCTGTGGATCTATCATTACTGCTTTCAAATTCTTATCGCGCAACAATATGTATCCATAATTCTCCACGCTCTCAAAAGGTGTCAGCGCCCCGATCATGCTATAGTCTTCCGGAATTTTATAGGGCATATTTTCCGTCAACTCTTCCGAAAAAGACAATCCTCCGTCTTCTCCGATTTCGTATGCCCGCACAAGATTCCAAAGGCAGTAAACATACAGTGCCTGGTCGGAACAATACATGGTATGAAAAGGATTTTCCAGCTCATCTATTTTTTCATATCCTGTTCCGTCTGTATCGATCATAGAAAGGATTTCCTTTTCCTCATAAGCCACCCTCACATGTTCGATAAAATACAGCTTGTCGCCTGCAAGTACAGCCTGCCCGCCCCCATAGCTGAGCATATCCATTTCTTCTGTCCCGCTCTCCCATAAAACCGTTACCTCCTGACTGTCCTTATCAACCTTTCGGATCTGCCCGGTACCGCAAATATAGACAGCTTTATCATCTTCTAAAACCGCACTGCTGTCTCCGCTATATACTACGGGAGTCTCTTCACTGACTGCCGGAGCCGTATCAGGGGGGTCTGTCTCAATCCCCTGTCCGTCTCCTCTTCCCTCCACACCTTCCCCGCATCCTGTAAGCAATGCGAAAATCAACGTCATCGCCAAAACCCATTTTTTCTTCATCCGTCTATTCTCCTTCGTATTTGTGCCTCTTTTACCTGTATTGTTACTTATCCCGCCAGAATCATAGACTGGGATGCGAGGATCATCGACACACCGATCATCAATCCCCACAGCAAAATGCCCCCTATTATCCGCAAACGTCCTTTTTTCGTTTTGTTTTCTATATCCACATATCTTTCTCTCTGCATCAGTCTCTCTCCCTTAAACTTCTATTTTCCAATTCTCCATTTTGCCGGATCATCTATCAGATTTCCGTGAATATCAAACCTTGATCCATGACAGGGGCAGTCCCAGCTGGATTCTTCCGGATTCCAGCTAAGCTCACATCCCATATGGGGGCAGCGGAGCGATACCCTGTGTACGGTTCCATCTTTCTCTTTATAACAGCCGTACCTTTTCCAACCCTTCCGCACCACACCTCCCTGCCCGTTTTTAAGGTCTGCCTCCTTTTGTGTCGTGAACAGATTCCGCAGCCATAATAATCCCGCACTGCTTTCTCCTAAATCCGCCATGAACTTTTTTATCCCTGCAGCAAAATTACATCTCTGGGGAGAAAATAATTCTGCATAAGGATTTTCTTTCCCCATGACCGCATCTGCTATGACCGATGCCGCAATCATAGATGAGGTCATGCCCCATTTTCTGAACCCGGTTGCCACATACCAGTAAGGACGAAAACGGGAATATCTTCCGATGAATGGGAGTTCATCGTGGGGCATACAGTCCTGTGCCGACCAGCAGACAGCCTCCTGTGCCTTGGGAAAATCATTCTTCACTTTCCGCCTGATGGACTCATAACATCCTTCTGGCTTAGACTTGCCGGTGCGGTGGGCGCTGCCCCCTGCCAAAAGGAAATTATGATAACTTCTATAAGAAAGTCCTTCTGCGTCCGCACTGTAATACATTCCGTCCAGCGTCCCTACCCCCGTATATGCCACCACATAGCTTCTCTCTTGATGCTGCCGTAGAAAATAAAATCCAGGGACATTTACCATTGGATAATGGGTTGCAAAAATGATATTCTGTGCAGTTATCTTTCCATGGCTGGTGGTAAGCACATGCCCTCTTACCGATAAAGCCTTTGTGCCCTCATAAATTTCCAGTTCCTTTGCCAATTCCTTTATGAATTTTAACGGATGAAACTGCGCCTGGTCTTCAAAGCATACCGCACCTTTTACATCAAAAGGCAGGGAAATCTTTTTGCAAAAGTGTGCAGGTATTCCAAGATCTGCGGCAGCTTCTACCTCCTTTTTGAGCTTTTCCTCATCCTCCACAGAATACAGATAAGCGGGAAGCCTTTCAAAATCACATGCAATCTGATGTTTTTCAATCAGTTTCTCAAATCGGTCAATTGCCTCCCTGTTTGCAGCTGCATACAGCCCTGCTTTTTCCCACCCGTATGTTTCAATCAGCTTTTCATACCGCATTCCGTGCTGCCCTGTAATCTTTGCTGTAGTGTTTTTGGTCTGCCCACTGCCGATCTGGTCTGCCTCTAGTACAATTACCTGCCTGCCCCTTTCTTTTAACAGATATGCGGTCAATATCCCTGCCATTCCAGCGCCAACGACCGCCACATCCACGTTTAAATCAGAAGGGCACACTGGTCTTTGTGGCATCTGTACGCTTTTGCTCCAAATAGATTCCATTTTCTATCTCACTTTCTAATAATATCCTTGTAAGATAGTCTTGGCTTTTTTTTACATTTTAGTCGCTAAATCTGAAGGCATCCTCATTTTCATCATAATAGATTAGACAATCCCCTCCCCATAAGGTCTCTTTTTCATCTGAAATGCAAAGCGCCAGCTCGTGAACAAATCCATCCTCTTCCTGCAGACATCTATTATAATACAGTAAAACAGGCTCGCCTTTCATAAGTCCTATATAAAACTGCTCCGGAGGTTCTACTCCTATCAGTTTTTCATAAGAGTCTCTTATTTCTTCCGAAGCATAACAAGCTGGAAGCACCTGGGCTTTTATTAGAAATTCTTCCGCCGCCTTTTCAAGTACCCAGACTGGCTCTCTTTCGGTCCCATAATCACATATGTGATAATCACGAAGATTCCTAATCTCTTCTCTTGAAGGCACTGCATCATAAAAGCTCCGAATCTCGCTGTAAACGCTCTCCTTGACATATTCATCTGCCCAGCAAAGACCGTCGTCCTGCACTCCCTCCTTAACAGGATAAATTGACAACTGTTCGTTTACCCTAAATCCCTGCACATATATCTTCTCCATCATGCTGTTAAGCTGCTGGCAGTACAGTCTGTTGATCCATCCGTCCTTTTCCATCAAAGCCGCGCCTGTCCCGTTTTCCCAAAAGGATTCATCCTCTGGCTGCGCGTTCAGTTCCTCCGGCGCCTTCCAGAACCGTGCATCCGCAGCCGCCTTCCAATCTTCCCTGCTCTGCTGCCAGATGCCCGCCAGATGCCTTCCTTCCGCATCCAGATCCTCATATAGCACCATGGTGAGCTTCCCAAGTTCATTACACCATTCCAGATCGAATGCCTCCTGCCTGGCTCTGATTTCAGCCTCACATCCCTCATACATAGATAACGCATATTGCCTGTCAGTATCGTCGGTAAACGTTCCGCGGATATCTTTGATAAAAGCGCAGCGGTAAATCTGCGCGCTGTGCCAGAGCCGTTCCTCTGCCCCTACCCCCATATACTCCATCAGGTTCTTCTGGGCATCCACCGCCTGACAAACTGCAGCCAGATATTCCTCTGCCATCTCTTGATCTTTTGCATAGCTGCATCTTGATCCGTAATCCTCCAAATATGCCTCCAGTTGTCCTCTCCATGTATTTTCATACATCTCAAGTACCGCCGCTTTATCCTCCCTGCCGTCTGCCAAAATCATGGGAAGATAAAGCTCGTCGATGGGATTATCGAATCCCTCCGCCTGTCTGAATGAATCATTTTCCTCCCCTGTTTCCTCCACTTCACACTCTTTAGCGCTTTCTACTCCTTCCCCGGTTTTCTTTCCAGCAATATATATATAAAGCATCATCATTCCAAAAAATAGAATAAGACAGGAAATGGATATCCATAATCTCTTCCCTGTCTTGTTCATTTCTCTGCAATTTTCTTTCCCGCACATGCTTTGATGCTCCTCTCTTTCGTCTGATACCTATAGATTACATGCACGGTGCATCAAATTAGCATCATTTTTGCATCATAGTTGCATCATTTTTTTATTTTCATTCTGCTGCTTCAAAAATTGCTCTCGTGCTCTTTCATTCAAAACCGCCCCGTGCTCTCATCATAATAAATCGAATGATCTTCCACCCAATATTCTCCCTCTTCATCCGGTCTGCAAAGTATAAGTTCATGGATGAATCCAGCCTTTTCCTGTACACAGCTATTGTAATATAAAAGCACAGGTTCTCCTTCCATAAGTCCAATGTAAAACTGCTCAGGAGGCGCTACCCCCATCAGCTTTTCATAGGATGTGCGTATTTCCTGGGAAGTATAATAGACTGCAGGCAGTGGTCGGGCATTTGTGAGAAATTCCTCCGCTGCCTTTTCCAGCACCCAGCAGGGCTCCCTGGTGACGTCATAGTCATATATATGATAATCAAACCATCCATCCAGTTCCGGCGCCATAACTCCTGCCCGTACCTCCGGAAGCGGTTTTTGAATTTCCTCTTCAAGCTGCCTCAGCAATACATCAAGTTCTTCCTTTCGTGGATCCGCCTCCCCGTTATCTTCCGCTATGAGAAGAAGTTCTTTTTCCCTCTCCGCATCCCCCACTGCAACATAGTGCTTCCACTGACCGTTTTCCAGATTGCGAACGGTATAGTCCATTCCGGTAGTAAAGACAAAATGCCCTATATCCGTCTCCCACTTAGCCACCATATTGCCGCCTTCATACTGATACATATTGGTGCTGCCCCAGCGCCAGTTACTGCCCCCATAAACCTGAATCACCAACATATCGCCTGTAATAATGATTCCAGCATAAGGATCCCCATAAACGCCTCCCGAGTCGGGATGCAATGTTTCCACCGGCGTAAGGGGAGTAAAGATTCCGCCACCTCTGCCGATAAACGGATACACACACCTTTTTCTGACTGCACCAAACTCCGAATCTTCCTCTTCATCTAAAAGAGCGGTGACTGCCAGGTCTTCTATCCCGTCGCCGTTTAAATCTCCCTTTGCAAAATCTTCCGCCTGCATCCCTTTTTCCGGATAATACAGTTCCAGATACGCCTGCATCTGCGCAAGCTCTTCCTCTTCAATTTCAAGCGTGTTGCCCATTAAAAGCCAGGGCGTAAATACTAGTTTTCCAATATTCTGACCCGGATTATCTTCCACTGAAAGAGAATAGAGCTTTTTCATCTCCATAATCGGCGTATAATCTTCTATCTGGTTTCGGCTAAGTCCCAGATACTGCATCTCCTTCATATCGGAAAGCACTGAAATATCGCTGATCAAATTTGCGTCAAGGGAAAGATTATACATCTTTGTCATCCCCTCAAGAGGTGAAATATCTTCAATCTGATTATCCGCTGCTCCAAGCGCTGTCAGACCCTTTAATCCCTCAAGCGGCGACAGATCCGTAATCTGGTTGGAGTTCAGATTAACCGCTTCCAGCCTGCCCAGATTCCCGAGTCCCTCAATGTCTGATATCCGGTTTCCCTGCAGCCCCACTTCCTTAAGATTTGCCAGCTGGGACAACACACTGATATCGGTCAAGCGGTTATACGCCAGCGAAACCACTTCCAACTCTTTACAATCTGCAAGGGGTGAAATATCCCTAAGCTCATTCCCATAAAAGGTCACTTCCGTAAGACGAGGATACTTATCCAGAAAAGAAATATTATTAAGACCACAGTCTATCATTCCCAGTGCCTTTACATCCGGCAGTTCTTCTAAAAAATCCGCTTCACCGAGGGGAATATTTTCAAAAATCAATTCCTCAAGCATAGGAACCATTTCCGGTTCCAGGTCAAAATGTATTTCCTCCCCTTCCGTCCCTGCCAATGTCAGGCTGGTAAGCTGGGGAAGCTTACTCAGATCATGAAGCGTCTTTACCTGCTCTGCCTTAGGAATCCGCAGAGCAGTAATCTCCATGGTCTCTCTGCGTGAAAGCGTGCTATCATAACTGCTTTGAATTTCGTCACAGACAGCCTGTCTTACATATTCATCCTCCCAGTCCATCTCTTCATCTGTCAGATAGTTCATCCCCTCTGCGAGAATCTCCTCTATACTTATTACCTGTCTCAAATATGTCCTATTATCCTCTATATTCAGTTCTTGTCGGTCTTCCTGCCCGCTTGCGGCATACGTTTCCCTCTCCGCGTCCGCCATGTCTTTTCTCCTTTCAATCCCCTTTCCCAGCATGTATGTAAAAACCGCCACGATTCCCGACAACAAAACAAGACAGGAAATAGATATGATCAATCTCTTTCCTGTCCTTTTCATTTCTCCGTTATTTTCTCTATTACACACAGTATGATACACCTCTCCTTCGCATAATCTTCCTCTTATATCTATAGATTACACACCCGGTGCATCAAATCAGCATCATTTTTGCATCAAAGTTGCATCATTTAAAATTAATTTTTAATTCATCCTGAAAAGTACCGTGCCCTCGCTCTGCAGCACCTCCAATTCCTCTTCTGCATTCATATAATCTTGATAATAATGTGTCTGGCTGTTGCATAGGTTTCCATACCAATACCGAAAGCTGACCATCGGCATATCCTAGTAAAAGAGAGTGGTTTCATCCACTCTCTTTTACATTTCTTTCAAAGAGCGCGAGACGGGACTCGAACCCGCGGCCTCGACCTTGGCAAGGTCGCGCTCCACCAACTGAGCCACTCGCGCATTTTTCATATCAAAGCATCTCCTATGACGCTTATTGTTCATCCGTACCCAACGGACAAGTATTAATATACAATATGTTTTTCATTTTGTCAACTTATTTTTAAATTTTTTTTAAAATTTTACGTCTAAAGGACCTCGTCACTTAGCAAGGTCCTTCACATGTTTAATATCATTGCCCTCTCATGACCAGTGCATACGATAATTCAAGCTTTTATCCCACTTCATTTTTCTTTTTTACCCTGAAAATTCTCCGTAAGGATTCGTTTATTCTTTCCTCCGACAAGGTTCCGTTATTGACCGCCTCAAGCACTCCATTATATGCCGTTTCATAATCCTCCGGCATCAGAATCATATCTGCGCCCGCCTGCAGTGCCTTGACCGCCGCTTCATCCGCCGTGTAATAATCAGTAATAGCCGTCATACTCATAGAGTCTGTAACTACAATCCCCTGATACCCTAACTGCCCTCTTAAAATCTCTGTAATCATCTTTTCAGACAAAGATGCTGGTGTATTGTCCCCGACTACATTGGGGGCAGAAAGATGGCTCACCATCACCATATCCACTCCCGCATTTATGCCCGCCTGGTAAACAGGAAAATCCGTTGTATTAAATTCATCTAAACTTTTCTCCGTACTCGCCATACCGTCATGGGTATCCTCTGTGGTATCCCCCAGCCCCGGAAAGTGCTTCAGGCAGGCACTCACCCCGGAACTTTGCATTCCTTCCACTGCCGCCGCAACCATAGGCGCAACCAAATTCGGATCAGACCCAAAAGAGCGGCTTCCTATCGTCTCATTTCCTTCTGCAACAACATCTGCTACCGGTGCAAAGTTTAGGTTAAAGCCATATCCCGAAAGATAACCTCCTATTATAGCGCCTGCTTCCTGTGCTGCTGCTGCATCTCCTGCAGCTCCGATATCTACCATGTTCCCCACATCATCTGCCAGACCGCTTCCGGCAACACGGCTTACTGTACCGCCCTCTTCATCCACCCCGAGGAAGATAGCATATTTGCTAAATCCTTTGGTATTTTGAAGCATTTCTGTGAGCTGGGTCGCATCATTTATATTTTTAGAAAAATAGATAAGCCCTCCCACCGGATGCTCTTCTAAACTTTTTTCCGTGACCTCGCCAGCTCTAATCACAGTGTCTGTACCTGTAAGAGCTTCCGGCGTAATGATAAAAAGCCCTGCTACTTTATCTTCAAGTGTCATGCCGCCAACAATCGACTCCACCGCTTCCCCTAAGTAATCACTTTCTCCTACCGGTTCTGCCGATTCAGCTGGTGCTTCCACCACTGGCGTCTCCTCTTCCGACTCGGAAAGCTCTTCCAATTGCTTTTGCAGTTCTTCTGCCTGCTTTCTATCCTTAACCACAGAAATAATCTTGTTTGCCGCAACTGCCCCTCCTGCTATCACTCCTATTAAGGTAATTACAAGAACTATAAATGCTATAATTTGATTCTTTACCCTGCGTTTGCGCCGCAGCTCTCTTCTATCTATTTCTTCATCATATGCTTCGCTTTTTGCCATCTTATATCTTCCTCCGTACATCCTCTATCATAACTTATTTGTCCCTTAATTTCCACCAGAAATTACATCGTTTTGTAATAGCCCAGCCATTAATATGGAATCAGTAATTTTTCCAAGCCAAATAAGACCTCGTCAGTTCAAAGCGAAGTGGGTATCAATCCTTTCGATTAATACCCACTTCTAAACTACGCTATCCAATGGTCCTTACCTCTCTTTTCTTTTTTTGGATAATGTTCCTTATTCAGTTTTACCTTTTTCTCTTTCGTACTTTTCCTTTTTTTCTTTTGTACGCGTGTACTGTAACTTTTCTTTTCTTCGTTTGTCTTTCGTTACTTTTTCTTCTGTACTTAGTACGAATTTGAAATCCGCTTTCTTTAGTACTGTGTTCTTTTGTACTTTAAAAGCTTAACTCTTTCACATTTCTGTTATTTGATTAAAATCAAATAACGCATCTTATGTTTTTGGTGGTCCGTACCTTCCTTTCTTTAAGATTATCTATGTGAATTTGTTTTTGTAAGTTTATTATAGCTAATAGCTTTTTATTTGTCAACACTTTTTTTCATTTTATTATCTATTTTTTCATTTTTCTTTTTTTTACTTATTTTTATCTGTTTCTATGTCATTTTACGCCAAATTATCACAAAATTTTCCATATATTTTTCACTTACATCCAAACTAAACAAACGCACTCTTACATATACTTATCTTACAGCGGTAACAGTTCATCCCCTTTTCTTACTATCCCATTTGTTTTATAATAAGAATATCTTTTTAAAATACCTTATATTAAGGAGGAATCATATGACACCTAAGCAGCTTGCTTTTCAAACCGCAGTTAATGGAATCATCCCCAAACTTGCTTCCCGAAATATGGAAGGTTACTTTTTTGAAAACAGCGCTTCTTGCGTGAGCGCAATCACTGATCTTGTGGAAAACGGCTCCATCATCAGCTGGGGCGGCAGCGAATCCATAAAGGAATGCGGTCTTATGGATGCCATCAAGTCCGGCAATTATATCCTAATTGACCGCCTATCCGCTAAGACACCGGAAGAAGGCAGGGAACTGTATGCCAAGACAGTTCTGTCCGATTACTACTTAATGAGCAGCAATGCCATTACATATGACGGCGAACTGATTAATATTGATGGAAACGGGAATCGCGTTGCATGCCTTATCCACGGTCCCAAATACGTCCTTATGGTGGTCGGCATGAACAAACTGGTTTCTGACGTAGAATCAGGTTATAAGAGAGTCCGCAATCTGGCATCCCCGGCTAACGCCAAGCGCTTAGGGCGAAACACCCCATGTTTCCATACCGGGAAGTGCGGAAATTGCCTTTCTGATGAATGTATGTGCAGCCATTTAGTCGTAACAAGGCGGTGCAACATCCCCGGAAGAATTAAAATCTTTTTCGTGGCTGAAGAGCTAGGTTACTAACAAACGCTGCCACGCTCCACGAGACAGCTTATTTTAGCAAAACAGGTATTGCTCTCCTAATTATTTTAAGAAGCAATACCTGTTTTGTCCTTTTTTGTAATAATCGAAACAGTAAATCCTTACGTTTTCCCTGCTAATCAGCGTTAAATCAACGGATACTTGTCTGTCAATTTCTGTACGATTGCCCTGGCCTTAGGAATTTTTTCCTCTCCACCCTTTACAATCATCGCAATTGCTTCCGCAATCTGATCCATATCCTCTGTGTTCATCCCTCTGGAGGTAACTGCAGGTGTACCCAGGCGCACCCCGCTGGTTACAAAAGGTGATTTAGGGTCATTGGGAATCGTGTTCTTGTTTGCCGTAATATGAGCCTCGTCCAGCATCTTCTCAACAGCCTTTCCCGTGAGGTCATAAGGCGTAAGATCCAGCAGCATCAGATGATTGTCTGTACCACCTGATACGATTTTCATCTCTCTATCCATAAGTCCTTTACATAGTGCCTGGGCATTGTCAATGATGTTCTTCTGGTAGGTCTTAAACTCATCTGAAAGCGCTTCTTTGAAGCAGACAGCCTTTGCCGCGATTACATGCATCAGCGGACCTCCCTGTATCCCCGGGAAAATTGCCTTGTTAAAGTTATATTTCTCTGCAGCCTCTTTATTTGCAAGAATCAGACCGCCTCTGGGACCTCTCAGTGTCTTATGGGTCGTCGTTGTGACTACATCCGCATAAGAAATCGGGCTGGGATGAAGACCTGCCGCCACAAGCCCGGCAATATGCGCCATATCTACCATGAGTGCTGCACCGACCTCGTCCGCCACTTCTCGGAACTTTTTAAAGTCAATCGTTCTTGCATAAGCGGAAGCGCCTGCAATTATTAATTTAGGTCTGCACTCCAGCGCTATGCTTCTAAGCTTTTCATAATCAATGAATCCTTCGTCATTTACCCCATAAGGGACAATTTTAAAATACTTACCGGAGATATTTACCGGACTTCCGTGGGTCAAATGACCGCCATGATCCAGATTCATCCCCATGATTGTATCGCCCGGGTTGCAGATTGCAAACTGTACAGCCAGATTAGCCTGTGCGCCTGAATGGGGCTGCACATTTGCATAGTCGCAGCCAAAAAGCTCTTTTGCTCTTTCTATTGCAAGATTTTCCACCACGTCAACACACTGGCATCCTCCATAATAACGTTTTCCCGGATAGCCTTCTGCATATTTATTTGTAAGTGGACTTCCCATGGCAGCCATTACTGCCTTGCTCACCCAATTTTCTGATGCAATCAATTCAATGTGGCTGTTTTGCCTCTCTTGTTCATCCACAATCGCCTGCGCAATTTCGGGATCAACACTTTTTACCTCGTCAAATGAATACATAATCCTTCCTCCTTCTTATTTATAACTTAATATAACATAAACCTTTTTGAAAAAAAACCAATTTCTGAAAAAACTCCTAAGCAAACCTTAAGATTTACGGAATCGCATAAAAAAACTTTACTCCTGTAAAAATTACTGCTAAAATAGGAAAAGATTTCAGGGAGACAAAAGAAAATATATGTATTATATCATCGTAAATCCCGCCTCTAAGTCGGGACGGGGCGCTAAGATATGGGCAAAAATACAGCCTGTTTTAGAGCAGCAAAAAATCCCATATAAAGTTTTCTTTTCCCAGGAAGCCGGACATGTCATCAAATTGACTGCTGATTTATCTGCTTCCTTATTAAGTTTGGACTCTGATTTCATATTAAAATTGATCGTGCTCGGCGGCGACGGCACCTTGAATGAAGTTCTTCAAGGAATTTCCGATTTTGACCGGGTACAGGTAGGGTATATCCCTACCGGTTCAAGCAACGACATGGCAAGAGATTTAAGGCTGCCTAAAGATCCCCGCGAAGTACTTAAGAACATTTTATCCTGTAAGAAGCCTGCGCGAATGGATTTGGGGTTCCTTACATATGAACAGCCTCCGGAAAAGTTATCCAGGCACTGTGGAAACAATCCGGCTTCCACACGTCTTTTTTCCGTCAGCAGCGGTATTGGGTTCGATGCCGCCGTCTGCGAAGAAGCACTTGCCTCTAAATTTAAGAATGTATTAAATAAGATAGGGCTTGGCAAGCTTACCTACCTTGGAATCGCGCTTAAACAGCTTATTAAAGCAAAGAAAGTCACCTGCACGATTACATTAGATGACAAGAAAAAGATTCATCTTCCCAAGTTTTTATTTGTTGCCTGCATGATTCATCAATATGAAGGCGGCGGATTCAAATTCTGTCCCGGCGCTGATTCCGGCGATGGGCTGATCAATGTCTGCGCTGTAGGAAATATCCCCAAATGGCTGATTCTTTTGGCGCTTCCCACAGCATTTTCAGGAAAGCACTACCGCTTTCATGGCATCGATCACTATACGGCGCGCAGGATACATCTGGAAACCTCCATGCCGCTGTGGGTTCACACCGATGGGGAGGTTACAATGAAATGCCGCTCCATCAGCCTTAGCTGTGAACAGCAAAAAATACAATTTCTGCTATGAATGTCAAGACCGCGTCAGCAATAAGATTTATTATGAGGAGAAAGTTATGAAAAAGTTTTATGAAAAATACAAACATGCTATCCCGCTTATGATTTATGCGGTAATCTATTGCACTTGGTTCGCTTATCTGGAAAAAACGGTTATACACCCCGCAACCATTATTCACGTGGGCATTGATGACCTGATTCCTTTTTGGGAAGTTTTTGTAATCCCTTATTTCCTTTGGTTTGCTTATGTTTCCATTGTTGTGATGTACTGCTTTTTTAAAAACAAACAAGAATATTATAAGACCTGCGTATTCCTTTTTACCGGAATGACCGTTTTCCTGATTATCTCCACCCTGTGGCCAAATGGGCATCATCTTCGCCCTGCCGTAATGCCCAGAGAAAACATATTTACTGCCATAATCGCACATTTGTATAAAGCGGACACCCCTACCAATTTGTGGCCCAGCATACATGTTTACAACTCCATCGGCGCCCACCTTGCAGTTATGCACAACGATCAGCTTGCAAAGAACAGACTTCTCCGCACAGGCTCCTTGATGCTATGTATCTCCATCATACTTTCAACGGTATTTATCAAGCAGCATTCCATGTTTGATGTGATTACTGCCTTTGTAATGGCAACAGTTATGTATGTCGTAGTCTATCAGGCCAATATCGTCGCTTCCTGTCAGACCTACCGTTCCAACCAGAAGCGCCACAGAATTCGTCAAGTCTAATCTACTTATAAGCAAAAAGGCAGCGTCAGCTGCCTTTTTGGGTTCTTCTGCTATCAATTGAAATTAAAGAATCTCTGACAGATCTTGTACCCTTCCACCGAAATCTTTCTACCGCCTTTTCCTGGTAGATTCATGCAATGCCCTAAAAGTCCGTACCGCAATTTCCGATACAAAATCCAATCCTTCTTTTTAAGATAATCCCACAATTCTTTCTTTTTCTGCAGGTTTTCTTTTGTGTCTGAGCGGATAAGCAAGATAGAAGACACTGTAGTGATAATGTCCAGATAGCTCAACATGTAATGATGCATCTTTTTGTTCGCTGTTATCTTATTTTTGTTCTCCACCATATAATCGATCATCAATTTGTTTACCTTAATCTGCTGATCGATTCTTCCAATCATAACCTCCTCATTGACCGACTGATCCGACCTTCCAATATAGTAACGGTAAAAATTCACATCCAGATAATACATATTTTTTACATAGGGAAGGGGTTCAAACACATAAAGATTATCCACATAAAAAGTGTACTCCGGGAGTCTTAGCCCGCATTCCCTAAGTAACTTGGTTCTGAATATAACAGAATGCATCAAAATATACTGTCCCTTATGGAAATGCTTGATTTCTTCCCATGTGAACATCTGGTTTACCGGCATTGCATGCTTATAGCGCATTACCTTATGCCGATCTTGTCCGACCTTCTCATACACAAAATTGCTGATCAACATGTCCAATACCTTTTCTCCACCCACCAGGCTCCGCAAGGTATCCAGAATCTGCAAATATGCCTCCTGCTTTACCCAATCGTCACTGTCAACTACCTTAAAGTACAGACCAGATGCACTGTCAATCCCTGCATTGACTGCCGATCCATGTCCTCCGTTTTCCTTGTGTATGACCCGTATAATGGAAGGATGCTCTGCCGCATACCTGTCGGCAATTGCTGCCGTCTCATCCGTGGATCCGTCATCCACTATGATGATCTCCACATCCTCTCCGCCCTTTAAAAGTGATTCCACACATTTTTCCATATATGCTGCTGAATTGTAGCAGGGCACTGCAAATGATAATAATTTCATTTTTCTTACTCCTGTTTATGCTTCTTTTTGATTTCAGTTTGACTTATATATTTATCTACCTTCCTATCATACCCATTTTATCAAAAAGAATCAACTTAAGAAATTCTGAACATAAACATGGTAAGCCGAGGGAATTGGATATTTATCCTTTATTTCGTCCGGTTCCGCAAAAATCATGCTGCTCTGGCTTCCCTTTTTCGCCAGTTCATCTACCTTGACTGAATAGCCGATCATATGCCACTCCTTATGCGTGAAAATATGTCTGCTCTTCTCTAGTTCTTCAACCTTAAGCACCGAAAGTCCCTGTTTTTTCAGATAAGCAATCACCTGTCTTTTTGTAAGATGCCCCTCCAGACACGGAAATTCATACATTCCTGCCAAGAGCCCCTTTCCCGGTCTTTGCATCAATGCTGCCCTCGTCTCGTCCCGAATAACAAGAACCGTCTTTTCTTCAATTGTCCTCGGTTTCTTAGGCGTTTTATAAGGAAACTCCGATTCTCTTCCCGTAAGATGGGCATCACAGCATTTTTCCCATGGGCACTCAGTACATCGGGGCGCTCCAGCAGGCACACATATCATTGCCCCTAACTCCATCAATGCCTGATTGAAATCTCCGGACCGTTCCCGGGGCATCGCTAAGCGAAGTTCTTCTTCGATTTCTGTGCGCACCCCTGCTTTTGAAATGTCCCTGTCGTCTCCCCTTAATCTGGACAATACACGCAGCACATTTCCATCCACCGCTGGAACTCGCTTTCCATAGGCAATGGAACTGACGGCGCCTGCCGTATAACTTCCGATTCCCGGCAGTTTGATTAGTTCTTCATACGCCTCAGGCATCCTGCCTTCGTGTTCCTCCATTATCACCTGCGCTGCCTTTTTCAAATTCCTGACCCTGTTATAGTAGCCGAGCCCCTCCCAAAGCTTTAGCAATTCCTCCTCCCCTGCTTCTGCAAGTGCCGGAATATCCGGCAATGCCTTCATAAAACGGTCATAATACGGCTTTACTGCCTCCACCCTAGTCTGCTGGAGCATGATTTCCGAAACCCACACATGATATGGTGTGGCGTCTTCCCGCCACGGAAGGATTCGCCTTCCCTTATCATACCATTTCATCAGGGAATCTGCTGCCAATTCTATCTCTGAAAGCCTCACCGGCACAGGGCTGTTCACCTTCATGGAATCCGGTGTCACCTTACAGTCATAAGCCAGCACCTCTACCCCCGCCTGCCTTGCACGAAGGAGCGCATCGGCAAATTCCGGATGGGTATTCCGATTAGGTGTAAAAAACATTACGTCCTCCATCTGGATCACAAAAAGGATGTACGCCTTATATCCCTCCTTTACCGCCCCGGCAAGTTCATTTATATGTTTGACTGCCCGCTGGGAAGGTGCATCCGGAAACAACACTACATTCTCCTGCTCTAGGGTGACCCCTTTTACTTCTATGAAAATCTTATCCTCCGGCGTTTCCACATAAAAGTCAAAACGGGAGTTTTCATAGGTCGTCTCTGGTTTCAAAGCAGTGATATTCTCAAACAAGCCGCCTCTAAGAAGCCACTCTTCCACAGCCTTATTAGGCGCCTGGGAATCCATATTGATGATTCTCTCTTTCTTTTTCACTGCCACAAGATCATAGGCGGTGCTTCTTTCGGGATTGTTGCTCTTATTCAAAAACACTTGGACATTGTCTGTCAGCAGTTCACGGCATCTGCCTGTGTTCTTGACATGGACCTTTTCCGTCCTTCCTGCTATATTCACATAGGCAATAAATCTGTTCGGGCGGCTTTCAAACCGCCCTTCACAAATATCATTATAATTCATCTCTCACGGATCTCTCTTATGCTCTAATTTATCATGTTGTTTGTAGGGTACTCTCGCCGACGGCACTACCTCCGATGCCGGCGTTGTATGTACTGCCTGATCGTCAAAAAAGATGTGCGCGCCAAACGCTTTTAAAACATCTCTCTTTGTAATTCCTCCCAAAAAGAATGCCTCATCAATCCTCACGTTCCACGCCCGCAGCGTCCTGATTACACGCTCATGGGCAGGCGCGCTTCTTGCCGTAACAAGGGCGGTACGTATAGGCGCCTGTTCCGACGGAAATTCATTCTGAATATCTGAGAGCGTCTTTAAAAACTTGGCAAAGGGCCCCTGGTTAAGAGGGTGCTCTGCCTTAAGCCGCTCATTCTCCTCGAAAGCTTCCAATCCCTTTTCCCGATAAATCTGTTCTGACTCGTCGGAAAACAATACTGCGTCTCCATCAAATGCAATTTTGATCTGGGAGATTTTCTTCTGGCTGTCATACGTTTTGATTTCGTCGCAGCAGATGATTCCCGCCGCAATTCCGCAGTCAATAGCAGACTGCACATCCGCCTCGTCCGCAGATAAATACAAATCTGTATGAAACGCCTCCAGATAAGGCGTAAGGGATGCACCGCTGGCAAGTACCGCCCTTGAGATGTCAAGCCCATAGTGGGCAATTGCATTGAATACGCGCAAGGATGTGTCGGGACTGTTGTGGGACATAATGATAACCTCCACCCGTCCCTCCTGCCCAGAAATCTTATTAATATTGAGCAGCGCCTCTATCAGCCGGAATCCATTTCCCGGTGAAAGAAGCTCTTTTTCATGGTCCACCTGATATCTGCAATAAGCCTCCACTCCCTGTGAACGGAAAATCTCATTTTCCGCAGTCAGGTCAAACAAAGCCCTTGATGACACTCCTATGACCAGCCTGTTTTCCAAATCATATGCCATAATAATCTCCATCCTTTCCTCTTTGCACCGCGGCTGTGGAACCTCCCGGAAATTATTTATGCTTAAAGAACTATGACGGGAAAACTTTATTCATAGAACGCCATCCTTTTATCTCATTCGGCTGCACTCATACTTTTGAAAAGTCAAAAGACAGGTGCGCAGCTCTTCCAGTCGATCCTGCGTATCGCCCTCTTCGATTTCTACATCCACAGCCATCGCCATGGTGTTGATCATATCGTCGGTAATACGATGCTGCAGCGCTGAAAGTATATTGAGACGTTCTTCATATGTTCCGGCATCCAGAAATTCCAGTACCAGCGGATCGATATTTAATTCTTCCGGCTGCTCATCAGCCTGTGCCGAAATGCTTTCGGCGGTATCTGCCGCAGCTTCCCTGGCTGCCGGCTCATTTTCATTGCCTTTCTTCTTTGCATCCGGTTCCGCAATCAGCTCATTTTGAAGCTCAAAACGATATTCTGAAACAGCTCCCTCATACTTACTTTTATCAATTTTTTCCATGAACATAGACAAGGGTCTTGCATAGACCTCATATGTCCCGTAAAGCGCCTGATAGACCACCAGCTCTTCATCTGTCTCCGTATGCCTTGCAAGCGTCACGATTCTGTAAAGGTTTCCTTTAAAATGCCTGTAAATCTGTCCAGGCGATGGGATATTTGACATAGCCTCCTCCTTCTGCCGCATAAATATGCGGATGCTCTCTTCCGATTACACGGCTACATCAATTATAATCCTTCCCCCTGTCCTTGTCATTCTCCTTTTATAAATCTGCTTCAAGAAATTCATGGAAAAAATTACAATCTTCTACAGGAAATCTAATCATCCTGCATGCATCCAACAATTCCTCCTGCTCATCCAAAGCGAGATTCATGATTCTTCTGTGATAGATGGTCACAATGTACTGATTGCTGCCGTCCTCCAGACGCACCCTGCTCATCGTGACGCCGCTGTTGCGGTAACCCCTTTCCTCTAGCAGATTACGAATCTCACTCACATATGTCTGTTCCAAAATGTTATAATATTGTTCCTCCTTGCGGTTTCCTTCTCTGGTCTGACCAGCTGCCGTACCGCAGATGCAAAAAGCTATGATGAATATTAATACTGCCGTGACAGATACCGTTACTACTATTTCCTTCAATTCCTTCATACCATTCCTCCTAAATCGTTTTTCTTGCCTTTGATATCTTTATTATAAAAAATGTTGTGTCCAATAAACCTCCCTCAAAAAAGAAGATTTATTTTTTTGCTATCACTGAAACTATGTTCGTGCTTGCATCTTCAGCCGCACATATATACGATTTATTTTCGTTTATATAGATGGAGGAAATCATGGATGAAAAACTCATATTAAGAAATCGTCTCAAAGAAACGCGGGCAGAAAAAAGCTGCCCCAAGGTCAGCTTTCCGAAATGGTAGGTGTATCGAGAAATACAATCAGTTCAATTGAAACAGGGCAGTTTAGCCCTACTGCCAAACTAGCCCTGACCATCTGTATTGCACTTGATAAAAAATTTGAAGATATATTTTACTTTGATTAAAATTTCTTTGGCGCTGCTTCAAGATATACTTCACTAATCTGTTCCAATCTTCTGCAGCTATCCGGCAATTTTAACGCCTCCTCCCCGGACTGTTCCGTGAAGATATACATACTGTCTATTCCGTAACAATCCGCCCCATAAATATCGGCACGGTATTCATTCCCGACCATAACGGACTCTTCCTTTTTTAAATGATACTTTTTGAACAGTGTATCATAAAAATGGAAAGAAGGTTTTTTCACCCCTGCATCCGAAGAATATAAAATACCGTCAAAACTCTCGTAAATATTAAGCATTCTCATTTCCGGCTCTGTAAACATACGCTGTGCATTAGACAGCAGAAATATTTTCTTCCCGTTATTCTTAAGACGCGTAAGAAGCTCCGGCACCCCCTCAAACAATTTAATATATTCTAAAGACAGGCTTCTGAACACAATACCGATTTGTCTTAACTGTGTTTCATCCATTGCCATTCCTTTTTGCAAAAATAATCTTTCAAATACCTTTTCCAAAAGAATTTCTATCTCTTCATCTTCCAGCAGCCCATTAGCGTATTCAGGGCTTATACGCT
>BLLW01000007.1 GCA_011959285.1 Lachnospiraceae bacterium
AAATCCGATTTTGAGAGGAGACTTGAAACGATAGGACGTGCCGTCCCTTAGGTCAAGCCTGCCCTTTCGCCTGCGCTATGCCGCGCCCCTAAGCGGACCATCCACAGCACCCACCGGAACCGAAAGCCGACCGCCGACCCACAGACAACTCCTTGTCTTCACCACTACAGTCCCCTCCTAACTATATTCCCCCACAACTGTCCCTGTATCCAGAAATAATTCGGTAAATTGCGCCATGCAAACCTCACCTTATTCTTTCTGCCTTGTTTTGAAAACGCCATCCTAAATCCCTGCAAGATTCCTGCAAGGTAAGCCCTTCCCAATCCTTTGTGAAGAAAAAAAGCAAATTTGATCAAATGTCCTGCCGCCAGAAGAGGCAGATTGATCACAAACTGCAAAAGAGGCATGTTTTTATAAATCAAATATATATTGTTCCGCGCAGAGAGCGTCACTTTAAACGCATTGTGCCTAGAACCCGTGGCAGCGCTGCCGGCATGGTAGACCTTTGCCTCCGGAACATATTTATTATGGTATCCATAAATGTCCGCGCGATACCCGATATCCAGATCTTCCAGATATGCAAAATGGTTTTCATCAAAATAACCTATGTTATCAAAAATTCCCCGCCTGTAGATGGCAGCGCCGGCGCAGGCAGAAAAAATACGGCAGGGCTTATCATAGCCTTCTGCCGGCTTATCTTTCCCTCTGGCAAACGCCCAGCCAAAGGCACAATAAAAATCCCCTGCGCCGTCCAGCCGTTCAGGCGCATGGAGATTTATCATCTTTGCCGCTGCTGAAAATACCTTCCGGTCATTTTCAAGCGCCTGCTCTAAGCAGGACACCATGTGATTATCCACTTCCGTGTCATTGTTGAGCAGGAGGACATAGGGCGTGTCTGCCGCCTTGATTCCTGCATTTACTGCCTTGCAAAATCCCATATTGTCTGTAAACTCTATGATCTTCACTTGGCAATACTTTTCTTTTACCAATGCCAGACTGCCGTCCTTGGAATTATTATCCACCATAATGACGTTCGGAATGACAGTTCCTTTATATATGGAAGAAAGACAGTTGTCTATATAGTCTATTCCCTTGTAATTTGGTATTACTATCGTCGTTTTTGTCACGAACTAAATCCTCATTTAATATTTTAATCAATTTTTTCTGACATCGCAGGATCCCATACGATCCGATAGCCTTGTTCTCTTACCTTGGCACAAAACCGGCGGCTCAAATCCAGGAAATCCACATCCTCCTTGAGGCAATCCCGCCAGTCAAATCTTCCTGTTCCAGGATGCTGTAAATAGGGAAGCCCGATCATTTCTTCCAGAATTCCTTCCGCCGCCAGAGAAACCTTCATACAGCGCAAATCCACCATTTCCGCTTCCTGCTGCAGCACTGCCCTGTGCATATAGCCGCTGTACTCCTTATGAAGCCCTGCGTAAAAAGGCTGTCCATCGGCAGTATATATTCCACCCGTTATTTTATTTTTCTTATCAAGCAGCCTTCCTCCCACCACTGCCACGTCGGGTCGGTTTGCGATCAAATCCGGCTGATAATCCACCCTGTAAAAACCAAGATGCGGCAGATGGGAGACCATGCCCTTAAATCCCCTTGCCCTTAGAAAATCCTCTAAGGCTCTTTTCCCAGCATCATAGGCATACTGCTTACTTGCCGGATTTTCAGACGTAGACTGCTCATGGCACCTCCAATGATATAACACCTTCTGAATATGCGCTACCGGCACGTCTTTCTTTTTCGTCCGCTTTTTATCTTTACCCAGCATCACACTCAATGCCCGGAGCACCAGATCATAGTCCTGGGCGCCGTCGCACACACTGCGGAAACCAAGTTCCTGCATCAACTGGCGTTTCATCACCATAAAATGGCATACATAATTATTGGTCAAAAGTAAGTCTATATTAAATTCCGGTTTTCGATTGACTTCAAAATAGCTGGTCTGATTTTCATCGCATTTATCTTCATCTGAATACAAAAGCTGCAGCTGAAGATCTTCCTCTTCATACCTTGCAATACATGCTGCCATTTCATAAAGCGCATCGGGCGTGAGCACGTCGTCATGGTCAAGGAGTCCTGCATAATCCCCCGTTGCATACATGAGTGCCTGATTGGTGTTTGCAGAGATTCCTGCATTTTGTTTTAGCCGCCTATACATAATCCGTTTGTCCGTATAAGTGCGGATCACCTCTTCTACCCGCCCGCTCTCGCTGGCATCCGCTATAATCAGTTCAAAATGTCCATAGGTCTGCAACATAACAGAATCCAGCATCGCCCTTAAGTGTTCTTCCTTTGTCTCAAAAGCAGGTACCAGAATGCTGAACTTCGTTGAAAATCGTTTTCCGTCCTGCACCTGCCATTTTCTTTGTTCGTCACTTAAAGGTTCGTAAACATAATCATCTTTTGTCTCCGTCTCAATCCGCTCCTTCATGGCATAGTATGCCCGGCGGATTCCGTTTTTCTTTAGATAACGCAATGTTTTTTTCAAATTGCTGATTTTGGCTATTTTCCCCAATTTGTCACCTACCGTTCACCCATAAGCTTTTTTGTTACAAAATCCGCCCCATTCAACGTTTACTTACGGCAACGGGGCGGATTCCTATTCATTGTTACAGTTTGGTCTTCCTCCTTACACGAATTACCTTACCGGCTTTTCATGCATTCTTCCACTGCTTACAGATATGCCTTCAGATCTTCCGTAAGCTTCTGCACCTTATCTTCTGCGTCGGCAAGGCTGGTTCCCTTGACGCCCATATAGAATTTGATTTTCGGTTCTGTGCCGGAGGGACGCGCGCAGCACCAGGAATCATTGGTAAGGTCAAAGTATAATACATTGGATTTTGGCAGCCCTGTAGGTCTTTCTTCACCTGTTGCAATATCTTTGGTAATGCCGCTGCCGTAATCTCTGAATTCCTTTACCGTAAGCTCCCCGAAATTCTTAGGCGGGTTGCTTCTTAATTTGTCCATCATTTCTGCAATCTGCTTGGATCCGTCGATTCCCTTTAAGGTGATAGCGTACTGTGTTTCCTTAAAATAGCCATACTTCTCATAGAGTTTCAACATTTGATCCCATACGGTAATGCCATTCTTTTTACACCATGCCGCCATCTCGCACAGGCACATAACAGCCACAACCGCATCCTTATCCCTTGCATGGGTGCCTGCCAGACATCCGTAACTTTCTTCCAGACCAAATACATAATTGTTGGATCCGCTCTGCTCAAATAACTTGATCTGTTCGCCGATATATTTAAATCCGGTCAAGACCTCGATAAATTTTACATTGTAATCCTTGGCGATAGCTGCAGCCATATTGGTAGTAACAATCGTCGTAACCAACGCAGGATTTTCCGGCATCGTGCCTGTCGCCGTTCTTTCTCTTAAAATGTATTCCGCTATCAGCATGCCCGACATATTGCCTGTAAAGGGGATGTACTCACCGGATTTGGCGTCAAGCGCATATATGCCAAGTCTGTCTGCATCCGGATCGGTTGCTAGTACGATATCCGCATTTTTCTCCTTTGCCAGCTTAAGCGCAAGAGTGAATGCCTTGGGATCTTCCGGGTTGGGATATTCCAGCGTGGTAAAATCGGGATCCGGCAGTTCCTGCTCCGGCACCACATAAACATGCTTAAAGCCGAGCTCAGACAGGATTCTTCTCACGGGCACATTTCCGGTTCCGTGGAAGGGTGAATAAACAATCTTGATATCATCCGCCACTTCCTTGATGATTTCAGGATGGATAATCTGCTTTTTCAACTCTTCCATATAGGCATCGTCTATTTCCTTGCCGATTACCTGATAAAGACCTGCCGCAAGAGCCTCTTCCTTATCCATCGTCTTTACCTGATGATAGTCTGTCACATTTTTGACTTCGGTAATGATTTCCACATCCTTGGGTGCCGTAACCTGCGCGCCGTCTTCCCAATATGCCTTATATCCATTATACTCCGGCGGATTGTGACTTGCTGTGATAACAATACCAGAGATACAGTGAAGGCTACGAAGGGCAAAGGAAAGCTCCGGTGTGGGGCGAAGGGCGTCGAACACATAGGCCTTGATGCCGTTAGCTGCAAGACATAGCGCTGCTTCGTCCGCAAATTCAGGGGACATTCTTCTTGAGTCGTAAGCGATTGCCACGCCCCGCTCTTTTCCTCCCTGTTTGATAATGTAATTGGCAAGACCCTGGGTCGCCTTTCTTACGGTATAAATATTCATACGATTGGTACCTGCGCCTATGACACCACGCAGTCCCCCTGTTCCAAACTCCAGTTCCTTGTAGAAACGGTCTTCTATTTCCTTTTCATCTCCTGCAATGCCGCGCAGTTCTTCTTTGGTCTTGTCGTCGAAATAGGCATCCTCCAGCCAGAAATCATATTGTTCTTTATAGCTCATCTTAATTCCTCCTCGTATCATCTTCATTGATAGGCATGAAATGCGCCTTACACTTGTATTATTTTACCATAATCCTTCTATATTTTCAAAGCAAAGTCGCTTCGATCCAGAGAAAAATTGGGATTATAATAAGGATCGCCGGCGCGGAGCACCTCCTTCCACTTTTCACGGAAGCGCTCTGATTCCTGATTATACCGCTCCGCCTTCTCACCGCCGTCGTCCAATCCCCTCGATACCGACTCTAAATGATATAATTCTGCAAAAGGCGTAAATACGTTTAAATATCCTTTTTCCCTAAGTTTCAAACAAAAGTCCACATCATTCAAGGAAATAGCAAACCCTTCATCCAGTCCTCCCACTTCCTCAAAAAGGGATTTCTTCACCATAAGACAGGCGCCGGTGACTGCGGAGACATCCTGCGCATAGCAGAGCCTTCCCATATACCCCAGATTGTCCCTGTGCTGCCCGTAATGGCTGTGCCCCGCCGTCCGGTGAGCGCCAAGTCCCAGCACCACGCCGGCATGCTGGATCGTCTTATTGGCGTAGTACAATTTTCCGCCTGCCGCCCCAACATCAGAGCGCTGGGCATACATCAAAAGCTCCTCCATCCAGTTGACGGTGATTACCTGGGTATCATTATTCAGCAGTAAAAGGTACTCTCCGCGGGCATGCCGTGCCCCTAAATTGTTTACCGCTGAATAATTAAATTCTCCTTCAAAGGTAATCACCCGAATCTTCTCATTTTCTTTTAGTTCTTCGTAATAATCAAAAATGGCTCTTTCCGTGCTGTTATTTTCCACCACAATAATCTCGAAATTCTCATAAGTAGACTTTTCTAATATAGAAGTAATACATCGCTTCAAATCTTCTGTGTGATCCTTATTGGCAATAATAATGGAAATCAAAGGACTTCCTATAATTTGATAGCGGATTTTAAAAATAGTCTCAAACGCCCTGGTGGATGTAATCTGAAAATGCTCAAAGCCATGCCTTCTCAAATGGTCCGCCACGGCTCCCTTTGCCGCTTCAATGGCATAGGGCTTTGCGCCGATATCAGAAGCCACGCTGTCCGGATGGCTTCTCCAATAATAGAGAAGTTTGGGCACGTGCACCACATTTTTTGCCCGGTCCGTGAGGCGCAGAATCATGTCGTGGTCCTGGCTTCCATCGAATCTGGAGCGGAACAACTCGGTTCCGTCCAAAAGTTCTCTTGCAAAAACACTGAAATGGCAGATATAATTGTTCGCCCGCAGATTGTCAATGGCATAATCCGGCTTGAAATGCAGCGTCAGCATCTTGTTGATGTCCCCACTCTTAAAGGTGGTCTCGTCGCAGTATATGTAGTCTGCCTTTTTTTCATTGATGACTTTCACATACTCATACAGTACACTGGGATGAAGGATGTCGTCATGGTCGAACAATCCAATAAATTCTCCTGTCGCCATCTTAAGACACTGATTGGTATTGCCTGAGATTCCCTCATTCTTTTCCAACTTCCGGTAAAGGATTTTGTCCTTACCGGTTTTTTTCCTGTATTCCTCCACCATTCCTTCTATATAAGAGTGGTTTTCATCAGAACCGTCTGCCAGACACAACTCCCAATTTTCATACGTCTGGTTCACTACAGACTCAATCATTTCCTTCAAGAACATTTCCGGTGTATTATATAAGGGCACTAAGATGCTGAACTTGACCATGCGGGGAAACTGTTCCTGCCTCTGCCTCTTTGCCTCTTCCTCAGAGGGAAAACTTTTTGTGCCGTAATTCCCCCTTGCCTGCCTTTCTATCTTCTTATAATTCAATTTTGCCCAGATTCCACGAAGGCTGCCGCAGTTTTTCAGCCGGTTCCTCTGCCGGATTGCAAAGTGCATACATCTGCGCAGGGGAGCTGACATTTTCCACAGAGGGTTCTCCTTGATTCTGTTAAGCTTAAAGGCAAGGTCATCACATTTTGCCTCCAGATCCGCCACCCGGCCCGCAAGATCTGCATTACGAAGATGCTCTCTCTCGTATTCTTCCTTATAATCAACCTCTTCAAAATTCTGTTTATTCTCATTTTGGTCCATTCAGTGTCACCTCCAGCACCCAGTTGCTCCAGTTTACCAATTTCTGTCTGGAACATCGATCCTCCGCCAGCATGCCGAACTGGTATATGCCTGCCGGAATTTCCTCCATATGCATTTTAGCCGCAAATCCAGTTAAATCTACATTTAATTGGTCTTTCAAATTATCTTTGATATCCTTACGGTATCTGTCATCTACATCCATCATCCAAATATGATGATCTGCTTGATTTTTTAGGAGCAATTTCTTTTTATAACAAGCATTATCTGCTCCTATGACAAAGGAATAGCCCTGAAAATAATATCCCATATCTTCTGGCTTTACCTTAATTCTCCCTTTTTCTAAAGCCACTCCATACTGCCACTTATAGATATCCATGGCGCATTCCATCCCCACTACAAGGCATTTGTCTTCCCTTGCGTTTTGAATCAGCCGGTCACCGGAAAACGCCTTTGACCATGGCATATCAAGCGTCACCTGATACCTGTAAGCCGGTGAATATTCCGATTCCAGCATATCCGTGGTAAGATAGGGGTGATAATAAGGATCCTTTCCGTATAATGCTTGATGCCTCTCGTAAAGAAGATCCTTTTCCTTTGACAGACGGAGTTGTTTCTCCGAAGACTCCCCATCCTTTCCCCTGCTTAAAGATTCATGGTGATAGAGTGCCACATCATTTCTTACTATATTATAATAGCCTTTCTCATAAATCGTATAACATAAGTCAACGTCATTAAAGGCGACCGCAAGTTCCTCGCAAAATCCCTCTGCCTCTTCAAAAACCTCCCTTGACATCATAAGGCATGCCCCTGTAGCTGCCATCATATTGTGGACGCCTCTGTTCATGCCGAAATAGTGTGTGGTTCCATCTTTTAAAAACTGCAGTTTATGGGCTGGTCCCACCCGCAAATTGGTGATTCCTGCATGCTGGATGGTATCCGATCCGGGGTATAAGAGTTTCACCCCCACAGCTCCCGCCCGGGGGAGCCTTGCTTTTTCCAGCATTTTATCCAGCCAGTCCGGTTGAAGAATTTCCATATCGTCATTTAAAAAGAGGAAAAACGACCCTTTTGCCTTTCCCGCTCCCAGATTGCACATATGTGAAAAATTAAAGGTCATGGGCTGATACAGGTAACGACAGCCTGCAAGTCGAAATTGTTTCTCACCTGTTGTCAAATCACGATTTATCCTTGACACCTTTTCTGAAATTGCAGCCTTATTTTCTTCGCTGCTTCCATTGTCCACCAAAATAAGTTCACACAAATAAGCGCAACAAGTTCTTTCCATCAGCGAATCCAGACATTGAAACAGTACTGCAACATTATCTTTGGAGGGAATGATAATGGATAAGATGATTTCATCTCTGTCCTCCCTCTTCTGTTCACCAGAGAAAAACGTCTCTTCCTTTTCTGCAAAAGCCGGAAGCTTTAAATCTTTCACCTGCCCGTAGCCGTTTTCCGCACTGTGAAAAAGTACTTCTCTGATATGAAACACGACCGGATTAGTCCTTTCCTCCCTTTTATCAAACCCTCCGCGTGTTTTCAACAGCTGATACAATAATAAATACACCAGTTCTCCCGTCTGTTTCCAGGCGCCTTCAAGCATTCCGCTTTCCTTGCATGCTTTATATGCATCCCACAGTGCTTCCGCCCTGACTGCCACAAGCCCGCCAAGATAGAAGCAGGACAAGAAACGGTCCGGAGACCAATCCGGCTTAAACCATGGCTCCTCCCTAAAATCGTCCTTCTTTATGTCCTCATCCCCATAAATTAAGGCAACATCCCGATCCTTTGCAAAACGCTGCACAATCAGCCTGTATGCCCTATCGCTGATCTCTCCCTCATACATGCTGATCAAAATAGCATCAAAAGCAGCTTGCTGCGACAAAACGTCTGCATTTTTCTCAAATGCATCCGCCGTCACGGATAAATAAGTCTTCTTTTCCCTAATCTGACCAGATTTACCAATTACTTCCAGTACATGACAGTTCTCGTCATATTTTGAATGATTTCCATCATTTTCATCATTTTTTCTCCCAAATCCGCATAATGCAAAATCATTTGTCAGACTTTTCTTTTTCTCAACTTCAATTGCATCGCCAATTGAGGATTTCTCTTCTTGTTCTCTGATCCAGTCGTTATATGTCAGATTTTTTGACATTACTTCTTTTGCATAACGTTTATGCTGTCTACTTACCAATATCTGTTTTATAGTCTGTTTCAGAGCATTCACTTGCATTTCCTCGCTTTAAATATAGTTGAATATAACGTGTGATATTTATACTTAGAACAACCTCTTGACTGCCCCCGTCATATCATTTGCCATATCCTCCGGCACAGGCGCCAATTCCATTTTAACCAAAAGCAGATTCTCACCATTTCTGGGAAGCTCTGAAACTGCAATACACACATTTGGATCCTGGCTCTCAAATACATAGCACCCTGGCTTTACCGTTTTTCCGTTGGTCTGAATATATTTCTTTTGCAGCGGCACATCCGTTTCATTCAGCCGCAGTTCCTTTATTTTAACCATGCAGGAACGGTCTGCCGGGTCGATCCTAAGCCCTTTTACATTGCCATCAAAAGGAATATTGGCTTCTATTTCATATTCGCCAACATAAATATCCGGCATATAACAGGAATCTTCCTCCCTGAATCCGCTTCCTCTGTCATAGTAGACCTGAATCCTCTGATTCAGGATTTTTTGAAGATGACGCTCCATCAGCTTTTTGGGATCCACACTGTAAGTGCCAATGGATGCCCTGATTTCTCCCATAGAACTGCGCTTGCCGGTTACCTGCTTTTGAAATTTCCCTTCTTTTTCACGGTAATCTTCCGCTTTCTGCTGGCTGATTCCCAGCTTATCCATAATCAAATCCAGATTTAGCTTGTTTCGTTTTTCTTCCTCCAGCACATAACAATAAATTGCCCTGAATGCCACTTCAGAGGAGGGAATTTTCTTTTCCACCGTCCATTCATAATCAATCACGGTAAACTGATCCCCATCTACAAGGATATTGGCAAAAATCAAATCGTAATCTGTAACCTCTTGCTCCTCCCCATACGAAATCAATTCATAATATCGGTCGAACAAGCGATAAAACTCGTCCATATCTTCCCGCTCAAGGCACCTGTCTAAGAGTTCCTCCAATGTAATGCCTTTTTCATAGGGAAATTCTGCATAACTTCCATCCTCTGCGAGAAAACATTGGTTAATTGCAAGCCCGCTTCCCTCATATCTTTTCTTTAATAGCTCACAAGAGCGCTTCATTCCCATTACATGTTCCCTCGCAGGCGCATTTAAGGGGATTTTCCGTACCACTCTTCCCTCCGGCGTATCTGCGATTTCCGTCCGGAGTGCATACTTTTCCGCCCTGTCATTTGAATATTTGACATAGCAAGTATCTGCGCCTTTTCCTATAAGTACCAGATAAGAATTGGAAAAAACGGGAAACAGACCGTCTTCTATGATTCCGTCAAACACATATTTCTCATTGAACATCACCATCCTGTCACGGTCAAAATTCCGCATATTGTCCGTCAGCTCACCTGACCCGGGCAGCCTTTTATCTGAATACAGAGTCGTAGGAAATTTGTAGTCCGGATAGGGATAATAAAAAGAATAGTTTTCCACGCCGCAGTTTTTAAAGATTTTTTCAAGACCCGTTCTGGTAAAGGTTCGGGCACTCCCTCCTTCCGGATACCCCTCTAGACCGCTGAAGTAAGTCCCAAGGTGATCTTCCTTACATCCCGCCCAGTATTTGAGACCAAATTTGTTTTCAATGGCGATTACGATGCATCCATCCTTTTTTACATGCTTCATCATGATTTTCAAAAAATCTTCATAAGGCGTCTTTGTGTGAATATAGGACTGCCCATATTCAAATACGCCAATCATACAGGCAAAATCATAATCTTCAGAAAGGGATGGTTCAATATCGCTGAAATTTCCCACATGAATCTCAATGTTGTCTCTGTCCTGATTTCGATAGGCATTGATCAGGCTGCGTTTGGCAGATAGATCGATGCAAGTGACGCTCCCCGCTTTTTCTGAAAGTTTTTCCGTTATTGCGCCACAGCCGGAACCGATTTCCAACACTTTATCAGAAGGCTTGATGGGAATCCAGTCTACGATGTTTCCCCTAAGAGGTGATAAATGATAGAGAATCGGCCAACTTTTCCGTTCTTCTATGACCGCTGGATATTCCACTCTTGAAGCATTTTTTACAATTGCCAGTATTTCGTCCTCAATAGCTCCATCACTATATAGATCCTTTCCCGGATAATACCTATAGTCAAGCCTCACCTTCCCGATTTCTTCCGGCAGTTTTCCCAACAGTTCTTCTTCCTTCAAATGAATGGGCTTAGGTCTTGTGCGCTTACTCTCGTTCATGGAATGTGTCCTTTCTACTGCTCGTCAATAACCTCTATCTTAGAATTGGTATCGTAAAAGCCAACCGTGTCCTTATCCGATATCACCGTCAGATTCATCACATCATACAGTCGATGATACACCGTAAAGTCTTCCTTCTCATATCCTGTAACCCCAAGGGAAAGGAGATATTCTCCCCCTTGTAAATCTAAGTTCTGCGTAAATACGATATGTTTAACACTGCCTGCCTTTACCGGCTCCAAAAATGCCTTTTCCACCATGGTATTGGTTCCGGTAATCTCCACTCCCTTGATATTTTTGATTGTAAATGCAAAAATGGGCTCGCAGATATCCTCCTTAAAGCATACCTTCATATGTATGCTGCACTGTCCGCCCTTAAGCACGGCGCTGCAGTTCCTGCCTGCCTCATCTGTAATATAATATGACTCGATAAGCGCCTGTTTCGTTCCATATTCCAGCAAATCCGGATTTACGCAGGCGCCGGTACTATCCTCTTCCCCTGCACCGTCCTGCATAGTTTCTTCCTTCGCGCCAGAGTCCTCCAAGTTTTCTCCCCCTGCATGCCGTTTTCCTGCCCTGGCAGCCGCCGCTCCAATTTCTTCATCGTCCAGAAGCGAGGCATCTTCCTCATGGGGAAGGGGATACTGCCCCACAAGCACCTGCTTATAGGCGTCTATCATTTCCTTCGGCGTTCCTTCGCCTAATTTCACTCCTTGGTTGAGCAGGACCACACGATCACAATATTTGCTGATACTGCCAAGATCATGGCTTACGAATACGATGGTCTTTCCCATCTTTTTAAACTCTTCAAATTTATGATAACATTTTGCTTGGAAGAAGACATCTCCCACGGACAGCGCTTCATCTACAATCAGTATCTCAGGATCGATATTGATTGCCACCGCAAAGGCAAGGCGCACGAACATACCGCTGGAATAAGTCTTTACAGGCTGATAAACGTAGTCTCCAATATCGGCAAATCCAAGAATTTCATCCATCTTAGCGTCTATTTCCTTTTTGGAAAATCCAATCATGGTTCCATTCAAGTAGACATTTTCAATTCCATTGTACTCCATATTAAATCCAGCTCCCAGTTCAAGCAGTGCGGAAATACGTCCATTCACATTCACAGAGCCTTTGGTCGGATTCAAAACACCTGTTATTATTTTAAGAATCGTAGACTTGCCAGAACCATTGGTTCCGATGATTCCCACAGTTTCCCCCTGATAAATCGACATATCTACCCCTTTGAGGGCATAGTGCTCCTTATAGCGCTTCTTTCTACCAAATCCCAATGCCTCTTTCAGTCTGTCAGAAGGCTTATCATAAAGTTTGTATGCTTTTTCCAGATCTTTTACCTGTATGGCAGTCTTTTTTCCATCCATCTTTCGACTTTCTCCTGCTTTCGCCTTTCTCTTAAAACCTTTTTATGATGCCGCCAGGCTTAAAGCACATCTGCAAAATGCACCTTCAACCTCTTAAAGATCAACGACCCTACGCAGAACAAGGTAACCGTAAATATCCAGAAATAAGTAGAAGAATAAAAATGTTCAAAAAACCATTCATCCCCATATATTGCATTTCTGTAACCATTTACAATATAAACCAGAGGATTGAGCTTAAAAAGGGTGATGATCTTATCGTTATTCAACATATCAATATTCCAAAGAATCGGCGTCGCCCACATCCCCACCTGTAGGCTGATGTTGATAATCTGTCCCAGATCCCTGAAAAAAACCACAATTGCACAACTGCAGTAACTCATGGCAAGCACCAGGATGAACAGACAGAAGCTATAATAGAATACCTGTAATGTATACAGATTGGGATAATATCCATAACAAACGGCAACTACCAGCAGAACTCCGACAAAAAACAGATGGATAAAGGTGGCGGCAATTAACTTGATAATCGGGAGAATACTGATATTGAATACCACCTTCTTCACAAGATAGCTATATTCCAGCAGCGCATTGGTTCCGTTTGTAATTGCTTCGGAAAAATAAAACCAGGGCACCAATCCTGCCGTAAGGTATAAGACATAAGGCACCTCCACACCGCTTGCCACCAACTGGCTTCGTGTCTGAAAGACCTTGTCGAACACGATCCAATACATGAGTACCGTCACCACGGGCTGCACCAGCGCCCACAAAAAGCCAAGATAAGAACCCGCATAACGCTTTTTGAAATCATTTTTGGACAGCTTCCAAATTAATTCCCGGCTTTGGAACAATTCCTTTGGAATAATGAACATCCTGTCATAATACAGTCCAAAAATAATGCATGCAAGCGTAAGTAGGGCACATGCGCAGAATTTCTTCAAATCCTCCGTGTGCTGATCGGGCGCTAAGGGATTGCTGTGGGAAAGTACCATAATCGCCACCAAAATACAGATTCCGTAAAAAATCCCGATTCCTAGTGGCTTTGGCAGCTTTTTCAATTTGGACTGCTTATTCTCTTTCACATCACCCTTCATACACTATCCGTTCTTTCTGCTTTCCGTATATTCTTTGATTCCGCCCCACTTTTTATCCTTGTCAGACATAATCAACTCTGTTCCCTGCAAGATGGGCCATTGGATGCCGATTTCCGGATCATCAAACTTAATTCCGCCCTCATCGTTGGGATGATAGAAGTCCGTGCATTTATAGGCAAACTCTGCATAATCCGAAAGGACGACAAAACCATGGGCAAAGTTCTTCGGAATGAAAAACTGCTTCTTATTCTCCGCAGAGAGAAGGACGCCGAACCACTTTCCATAAGTGGCGGAACCGGGTCTTAAATCCACTGCCACATCGAACACTTCCCCCGCAATCACACGCACAAGCTTGTCCTGAGGGTAATGAATCTGAAAATGAAGCCCCCTTAAAACATTCTTTACGGAAGAAGACTGATTATCCTGTACAAAAACCTGGTCGATACCTGCTTCCTTATAATCATTATAATTGTAACTTTCCATAAAATATCCCCTTGCATCCCCAAAGACGGCGGGGGTAATCACCTTTAATCCTTCAATTTCACATGTCTCAACTGTTATTTTTCCCATATTTCTCCTTCGGTTAACTTATAAACCTTCTGCAACTTCTTTCATATATTTTCCATAATCTGTCTTCATAAGCGGCTCTGCCAGCGTAAGAAGCTGTTCTCTGTTAATAAATCCTCTCTTATAGGCAATTTCCTCAATGCAGGAAATGTACAATCCCTGACGTTTCTGGAAAGCTGCCACAAAATCAGCAGCATCTAAAAGAGAATCATGATTGCCTGTGTCCAGCCATGCAAAGCCTCTTCCTAAGGTCTCAACGTGCAGCGTTCCTCTGCGTAAATATTCATTATTGATACTGGTAATTTCGATTTCTCCTCTGGCAGAAGGCTCAACATTTTCCGCAATCCTTACCACATCATTATCATAAAAGTAAAGTCCCGGCACTGCATAATTGCTCTTTGGATGTTCCGGTTTTTCTTCTATGGAAAGTGCCTTCCCGGACTCATCAAATTCTACCACTCCATATTCCCTGGGATCACGGACATAATACCCAAAAATCGTCGCTCCTTTTTCCCTTGACGCTACATCCCTGAGCACTCTTGAAAAACTCTGTCCATAAAAAATATTATCACCGAGCACCAGTGCCACACTATCTTTGCCGATAAATTCAGCGCCAATGATAAACGCATCTGCAAGTCCCCTGGGCTTATCCTGAATCGCATAAGAAAACTGCATCCCCAGCTGACTCCCATCCCCTAAAAGTTCTTCAAAGACCGGCAGATCCCTTGGGGTAGAGATAATCAGCACCTCCCTGATTCCTGCCAACATCAGTGTAGACAGGGGATAATAAATCATTGGCTTATCATAAACCGGCATAATCTGCTTACTGATTGCCTTCGTAAGCGGATAAAGCCGTGTCCCTGCACCGCCCGCCAAGATAATTCCTTTCATATTTGAACACCTCCAAAACTTCTCTTTCCACGCGCAATACGCATAACTCATATGATTATACCACAAAATGGGAGTGATTGTAAATCACTCCCAAATTTCCGTCAATCAAGTTGTAAGCTATTTGTTTTCATACATTGACGCATAATATTTTTGGTAATCGCCGCTGGTCACATTCTTCATCCATTCTTCGTGTTCAAAGAACCATTCAATCGTGCGCCTGATTCCCTCCTTGAACATGGTTTCTGGTTCCCATCCGATTTCCGCTTTGATCTTGTCCGGCGCAATGGCGTATCTTCTGTCATGTCCCTTTCTGTCTTCCACATACGTGATTAAATCTTCGCTGACCAGTTCCTTTCTGGAATCTTCCTCCGGGAGCATCTCCCTTAATGTGTCCAAAATGATATGGATGATTTCGATATTCTGCTTTTCATTGTGCCCGCCTATATTATAAGTCTCAAAAAGCCTTCCCTTTTCCTGCACCATGTCGATTGCCTTCGCATGATCCTCCACATACAGCCAGTCGCGGACATTTTTGCCGTCTCCGTAGACAGGGAGTTTTTTACCCTGCAGCGCATTATTGATGATGAGAGGAATCAGCTTTTCCGGGAACTGGTAAGGTCCGTAATTATTGGAGCAATTGGTGATATTCGCCGGAAATTTATAAGTGTCCATATACGCCTTCACAAGCATGTCCGAACTTGCCTTACTGGCAGAATAGGGACTGTGAGGAGCATAGGGCGTCGTCTCATAAAAATAGCCACCATCCTCTTCAAGAGAACCATATACCTCATCCGTCGATACATGAAGGAATTTCTTATCCGGCTTAAAGGTTCCGTCTGGGTTCTCCCAGGCTGCTTTCGCACAGTTGAGCATTACCGCGGTCCCCAATACATTGGTCTGGACGAACACCTCAGGCGTCCTGATGCTCCTGTCCACATGGCTTTCCGCCGCAAAATGCACCACTCTGTCAATATCATTCTCTGCGAAAATCCCTGCAATAGCTTCCTTATCGCAGATATCCGCTTTTATGAATGTATAATTCTCCCTCTCTTCTACATCCTTAAGGTTTTCAAGGTTACCCGCATAAGTAAGCGCATCCACATTAATGATACGGATTTCATTATCATATTTTTTGAACATGTAATGAATGTAATTGGATCCGATAAAACCAGCTCCTCCTGTCACTAAATAAGTCCTCATTTTCTTTTCTCCATTCTTTTTGATAAAGCTTTCTTATTTAATATCCCATATAACTGATATTCATGTCAACATTTCCTTTGATTCCCGATACGCTTCCTTTAGAAGAATACTGCCACATGTCATACCGTGTCTTATTATAGGTAGGCGCTGCCGCATACTGTGCCAGCCAGATTTTGTATCCGGATAGGCTTGGCGCGTCCACATAGCTGTTCAGCCACGTTTTGTTTGCATAAATACCGGCTTTGTATCCGGAATTTTGGATGGTCTGGCAAAATGCCCTGCACACTGCCGTTCTGGTAGATGCATTGATACCATCTGCCCGTCCATTGCTGGGCTCTACATCAAGGAACACCGGATAACTGATATTATACCCCTTTATCAGCCCTAATACCATAGAAGCTTCCTCTACAGCCTCCACTTCATTCACCGCCTGGGTGAAGAAGTAAACGCCTACTTTCAGTCCGGCGCTTGAAGCCCCCTGTATATTGCTCCTGAACATAGGATCTTCAATCAGAGCTCCCGTGGTGGAACCTCGGTAACCGCACCTGATAATGACATAGGAGACGCCGCTGTTCTTTACAGCATTCCAGTCTATGTTCCCATTCCATTTAGAGACGTCTATCCCCATCTGACCAGAACCGGTATTGAGAGAGCCGTCACTGTTGAAATTGTATTTCGCTCCCTGAATGACCTGCTCCCCTGTAACTTTATTTCCATCTTTATCAAAGAAATAGGTTGCACCGTCAATCTCCTGCCATCCTGTATACCGATAGTCTCCTGTAGTCTTATTTACCCTGCGGTAAAATTCTTTCGCCGTATAGTAATCTGCATATTTCGCTTCCCTGAAATTTCCGTCCCCGTCTTTCACCCACAAAGTTTCACCGCTTGTCGTTTTTAAAGTGGTCGTTGTATCATTCTTTGGATCATTGGGTTTCGCGGTAGGTGAAGCAGTCGGCTGCGCAGTAGGTGTCGCTGTAGGCTGCGCCGTTGCCGTAGGTGCAGGCGTCGCCGTAGGTAAAGGCGTTGCGGCAGGCACCGGGGTTGCGGTAGGCAAAGGGGTCGCCGTCGGTACAGGCACCGCAGTTGGCGCCATGGTAGGCTGCGGTGTGGGCGGCGCAGTGGGTGCTTCCGTGGGCGCTGGCGCCAGTGTGGGCTCCGGTGTGGGCGGCAGGACAGGATCCGGTTCCTTTGTAGGTTCCGGCGTGGGATCGCCTGCCGGTTCCGGAGTCGGATCCGCATTTGCACCGCCGTCTCCCTCTATTCCAGGGTTTGTTTCATCCGGCGCCGTAAGAAGCCGGAATGATAAAGACGCCTGCTTTCCGGGGTCCGCAATCAGGCTCTTATCGACCTTCTCGTAACTGTCCTCTGAAGTTTCTGTTCCTTCTATCAAAGTCTTGGTAGACTCCACCCACTCCACGGTATCTGTGTTAGTAGATTCCACTACCGTTTCATTGACCTTGGTGTCCTCCACTGCTACGTTGACCTGGGCTTCTGTCTTCACTTCATCTGATACATCTACCTTCTTGTATTCAATGGTATCCCGCACCGTAATCGCCGTCACTTCATCCGAAATCTTATATGTATCATCTGTGGCAGGTCCTGTCATTTTAATCTGATACCTGCCAGGTTCTATATTTGTCTCGTATATAATTCCATCTTTATCATCATCCTTGAAAGTAAACGTTCCGCCGGACGGCTTTTCTACTTCCACTTCAAATGCAAGATCCGGAATCAATTTTCCTGTCTTTGAATTGATAAATTTGATTTTCAGATCCTTCTGGATAGAAGTCAGATTCATGACGACCTCTATTTTCTCTCCCTCACTATCCGCAGGCTCCGCTTCCTCCGGTTCCTCCATGGATGCCGCCATAAGCTTTGCCGCCTGTGCATCTGAAATCGCTACCAGCCCGCTCTGCCCAATCATGGTGATATCTTCCACTCCCGTTCCAATCTCAGCAAATGCTTCAATCTGTGTCTGGTCACTCTTCGCGCCAAAATACATCATACCGGCAAATACTGCCAGCAGGAGGACTGCCGCACCGGTAAAGGCAATAATATGATCCACTGCAGACATATGGGTAATCTTATATATGATTTTTCTTACGCCTCCCTCAGAATCCTCCTCGTCATAGTCTTCTTCATCGTCATAGTCTTCTTCGTCGTCATAGTCTTCATCATCATCGTCGTCCTCGTAGTAGTCATCATCCTCATCTACTTCGCCATACTCATCCTCATAGTACCCATCATCCTCTTCTTCATCATACTGTTCCTCATCATCTTCATAGTATTCGTCATCATCGTCGTCATACAGTTCTTCATCGTCCCCGTAATCTTCGTCGTCCTCCCCATCATATTGCTCCTCATCATCCGCATAATATGCATCGTCATCGTCTACATAATACTCGTCATCGTCATACTGCTGGTCATCTTCGGCGTAATATTCATCATCCCCTTCATCATACTGCTCTTCTTCGTCTTCGTAATATTCGTCGTCGTCCTCCTCATACCGCTCGTCATCTTCGGCATAATATTCGTCATCGACTTCATCATATTGCTCTTCTTCGTCCTCATAGTAATCCGCATCGTCGTACTGGTCTTCTTCCTCGTAATATTCGTCATCGTCCTCCCCATACCAGTCTTCATCCTCTTCATAATACTCGCCATTGTCTATCTCATCATCTTCATAATATTCTTCATCATCTATATCATCGTATTCATATTCGGTTTGGCATAATTTTCCTTTCTTATTTTCATGCTTTCTTGCCTTTGCAGACCCCTTTGCACGTCCAAAAAGCTTTCCCATTTATGTTAACCCTCCGTATTAATAATTTCGTAATACTTCAACAGCATCATTTTTCTGCATCAGTTGATATTATAACATTTATCTACAATAAGTACAATCTCTTTGTTGGTTCATTTGTTATAAAGGTTTAATATTTAGATTCTTTGTAGTTAACATAAATATTTATCGAATTCTGTCATTCAAATCTTCCAAACATTACCTATAAGTTATTGACATTTTCCCGAAAACCTTTAAACTGGGTTACAACATTACGAATATGCTTGTTTAAGAAAAGAGGAATTCTTATGATGTACATGCACTACTGCAAACCCTGCCATCGTATTTTCATGCTGAATGGGCACAAACTAATATGCCCTAAATGCACCAACCCTTTGGCAGAACTCCAGATTTCCTATCTGGACTACGTTAACATGGACATGGAAGAGCGAGAAGCGTTCAAGAATGCCTGTGCAGACGAAACTCAACTGTGCAAACTGAAATCCAGCTATCGTATGTATAAATATAGCAAATGGTATAAGGAACTTCAGGCGCATAACAAGGATAACCTTCCTGTCACCACTTTACTGGCTACCATGGTCAACCAAAGTGCTGAGGGATGCAATGTACACCAAATGGATTAATCAATTGAGTAAGGACCGGGATTCCCGGTCCTTTTGCATGGAAACTGTTACATATGTATATTAAATTTTTATGAATATATAGATTTTTTTCCCAGATAATAGTAGAATGACAATAATTGTTTTGTGCATGAATCAGTAAATCAAAGGAGAACCTTATGGAAAACGATAAAAAAATCCCTTCAGAAAACGATTTAAATAATCAGCAAGAATCCCCTGCAAAGTCTGGCATTCATGTAAATCTTCATATCGTCCTGATTGCTGCCATTTTTCTCATTGCAATCATATCTGCATACAGATTATATAAATGGAACAAGGGCGTACCTTTAGATACAGACACTTCGGATGTAGATACATCGCAATTCGATGTAGAACCCCTTGACATGATTCTTCCCATGGATTCCTCCCTTCTGGCAGGACGCGAAGATGACGGAGTCACCACCATTCTTTGTTTAGGAAACAATCCTTTTACCGATGACAGGAGTGAAACCGGGCTTGCTTCCCTGATTACCGCTAAAACAGGCGCCGTCGTTTATGACTGTGCTTTCCCAAATTCCTCTGCTGCGTGCAAGTACCCCGTATATAATCCGGAGTATACCAGAGACCACTTTAATCTTTATTATGTAACAGAATGTTTCCGTAACAACGAATTTACCGCCATTGCATCTATTGCAAACGATGAGCCTGACCCAATTTATGCCGAAACTGTCGAAGTCATGAAAACCGTTGACATGGATAAGGTGGATGTCGTCCTCATTATGTATGACAGCACCGACTATAATCAGGGCACCCCCTCCGACAACCCGGACAATCCAAATGATGTCACCGCTTTCACCGGAGGATTACGTACCGCCATCAATAATATCAAAAACACCTGGCCGTATATCCGTGTTTTTGTGATGTCCCCTACCTATGCCCTATACATGGACGAGGACGGAAAACTTCATAATGGAACAACGACCGATATGGGAAATGGCACCCTGAATCATTATGTGGTAAAAGAATCGGATGCTGCCATGGACTGCGGTGTTTCTTTTATTGATAATTATTTTGGAACCATCAATGAAGATAACTACAAAGAATACCTGTCTGACCATATGCATTACAATCAGGCAGGCAGGGAAAAACTGGCGGATCGCATTGCAGACATTATTAATAACCGTATGAGCACGGTAAATTCTACTACCGCAGAATAAGCATTACATGACAACAGGACCATATCGAGAACTTCATATGGTCCTGTTATTCTCTACTTTCGTGACAGCAGTTCTTCATAGTCAAAATTTTCTACAATTTTACGCATATGCTGCAGATATTCGTCTATCCCCTTTCCTTCCTGCCCTTCCTTGACCACCAGGCAAGTCCCGTCCGCAAAACATTCCGCCATATATCGGTTATATCTAGGGTGATAATGGCTGTAATCCGCGTAATGATTCAAATCGCAGATAATTTCCTCCTGATCCGGGAAAAAATAAACCTCCACATTTTCATAAGCATTCAGTCTATTTGCAATATACCTATATTCCTCCATAGTCGCTTCAAAATGATTTTCCTTTAGAACATCATTCCAAAATAAAATACTATAAGGTGGAAAGAAAACCACGAAATCCGTCTCCGGATTTTCTTCTATATAAGGGCAGATATTTGCCTCAAGATTTGCCTCGGCTGCTTCCAAGTAAGCCTCCGGCGGTGTCTCATCCTTAATCTGTTCCGGAGACGTATAATTGTGAAGCACCCACTGCTCACTATAATATTCCTCCGTCCACCAACTGGCATACACATTCGACAAATCCGTAGGATCCGGATCCGCCAGTGGGCGCAGAATATAATTCAGCACCACATCCTTATTGAGCACATAAGCAATATCATTGAAATAATTATCATCGTACAAATACTCCGGAATCGGATACTTCGTCTCATCCACCCCTCCGGTATAAGTGATGACATCCACCCCTAAGAAAACCTTCTTAATCCTTTTTTCTCCCGTGTTGTTATCGCTCTTAAAGATAATTTCCATAATATTTGCCTGATCCTTAGGAAATGCGCCGCTATAGCTGAGTTTAATCGTGTCAAGGTCCATCAGTTCCTTAAACCAGTCCGTCTGGAAATTCACCGTCATGGAAGAACCTAAAATCACGCTGTCATACTCCATATGCGCCGCCATCCCCGGATTCTGTGATAACTGATTATCCACCAAATACGGAAACCCTTCTAATGGCGCATGATAATGAAAAAAGGGATCAACGTATACCACCAGCGCACATGTCAGAATACATGCAGCCGCTGCCATAACTAAGAAGCCTGTAACAGCAGCTTTGAAAGGATTCCTGCTTTTATTTTTCTTTTCATTTTGTTTTATTTGTTCAGTTCTCATTTTTTCATCCTTATTTCCATTATCACATACGCCTTGCACCTTGATTTTTTAGAAAACGTGACGGTATTGAGCAAAGCGGAGGTGCTTGCTGGGTACTTGGCTTAGGGGGCGCCCACAGGCAGGCAGCACCGCTTTGCCCGTTACGTACAGGACTAAAAATTCACGTATAGGAATGAGCTGACCCCGGAAAGGGAAAGAATACTCCATACAAACAAGACTGCTATAAGCATTGTAGAGAATATCCCAGGCTTTACATGTTTAGCCATATCAAATGCATTTCTGCAGAAAAACACAAGGATGAGCATAACCACCAAAATTACTGCCATGAGGATGTAATGAGCATATTGCCAACTATCTATGCCTGCTACTTTGATGATATACCAAAATTCGTCTAAATTAAAGCATCCCGCCAAGTCCCAGTTGATTCTGCTAAAGCGGAAAGAACATATGGTTTTGATGAGTTCCAGCGCTTGCCCAACGGAAGGCGCACGGAAGAAAATCCAGGCAATGTTTACATATAAAAACGTGAAGAACACATGGGCAGCATGAAAAATCTTGTTTTTACCATAGTTCTGTTTTTCTTTGCCTGCATAGGAATCTTTCCATGCTCTGGTTACCACGTAGAGGATGCCATGCATAAGCCCCCAGATTATGAACTGCCAGCCGGCGCCGTGCCAGATGCCGCTTATAAAGAATACGATCAGGCAGTTGATGTAGGTTCTGTATTTTCCTTTTCGGTTCCCTCCAAGGGGAATATACAGGTATCTGGTGAAAAACCGGGTCAGTGTGATATGCCAGCCCTGCCAAAATTCCATGATATTGGAAGCTTTGTAGGGGGAATTGAAGTTGAGGGGCAGCTCGATGCCAAACATGCCGGCAATACCCATCGCCATATCGCAGTACCCGCTGAAATCAAAATAAAGCTGAAGTGTGTAGGAAAGCATGACGATGACTGCGTCGGCAGAATTTAGCGCCCCAAGATTGGCATAGCCGAAATCCACTGCCCCTCCTAAGGTATCTGCCAACAATACTTTTTTGAATAAGCCTAGGGTGAACAGGTAAAGGCATCGGTAAATCCGTTCCCAGTCCACTTTTTTTTCTGCTTTTTCAAGCTGGGGCAGTATTTCATCGGGCAGGGCAATGGGGCCCTGCATCACCTTGGGGAAGAATCCCACATAAAGACCATAAGAAAGCGCCTTTACCTGCCCCAGATTTCCCCTATAGCCTTCCATCAGGAAGGCAATCTGGGTAAAGGTAAAGAAGCTGATTCCCAGAGGCACAAAGGCGCCTGTACCGATATATTTAAAGCAGGCAAGGACGGTAAGATTGAAGACAAGCCCTGCCGCAAGCGCTCTTTTTTTGTGCTGCGCTTTTTCCATCTGCCGGAAAAGTCCGTAATTGACTGCCATACTGCTCACCAGGACCGGTATATATGCCGGTCGGTTCCATCCGTAGAACACAAAGGAGGCTGCCAGCAGGAAGGCATTCCCAACGCTGATGCGGCGCTGGTCATTCCAAGACCGTTTTCCCGCCTTTTTAAGAATAAAATATCCCAAAAGGGTGATGGGCAAAAATAAAAATAGAAAAACATACGAATTAAACAGCATTATTCCTCATCCCCATAGTATTCCTGCCACTGCTGCTCCTGGGCTTTCGCCGTGACCGGATCTTCATACACGCGATATCCATCGATGACTTCCAAAAGTACCAGACCACAGTCCTTTGGATCTTCATTCGTCCGCTTGTTTTCTGCCATCACAATGTAACGGCAGTTCTCTGTCCTGGTCGCCTCAAGCAGTTCTTCCATGTCAACCACTTCCGGCTTTTCCATTGCCTCGTAAACCGCATTGTAATAATCCCACTGGTTCACCAGCATCTCCCTGCCGTAGGGCATATTGATGGAAGCATCATACTGCCTTACAAAATGAATCAAATCCGGGGGCATCACCGCCGATACCCTCTCCCCAGGCCGCTCAGGTCCTATCAGATCACAGATCCTGACCACCGTATCTGGTATATGGTAAAGATTTTCTGCTCTGGATATATAAGGACTCTTATATACAAAACTTCCGCACAGCACAATGAGAACTGCGCAGACCGCCAACCCAATCCGCCTGTGTGATGCAAAAAATCGGCAGGCGCCGTACACGAAAATGACCCCCATGGGAATCGTCCACAAGATACGGTAGTAAGTTTCCCCGTCCAGCCCTGCCGCCACAAATATCTTTCTGCTCACAGGAAAAAGGAAAAGCAAAATCGTAATAATCGGCGCATACACCAATAGTATCCGTATCTTTTTATCCCTTTCCGTAAGAAGAAGATAAATCCATGCAAACGCCGCAAGACCTAAGAGCAGCTTAAGTCCTGTATATAATTTAAAGATAACCACGCTTTCCATAAAGATTCCAAACATAAAGCATCTCCTTCAAAATTAAAAAGCAATCAGTCCATGGGTCAATGCTATGTAAAGAAGCACATAAACTCCTCCGGGCACACAGCTTAAAGCGCCCTTAATCAAAATCCCCAGCTTTCTCTCCCTAATGGCAAACAGCAAAGAAAAGCCTGCCGTCATCAGACAGCTGAGCAAAATGGCAAGGGAACTGCTGGCTCCCCCTGCAAAGTTCAGACAGGCAAGCAGAAGCCAAAAGCCCTTCTTGCCGGTATTTTTCTCCTCCATCAGACATAAGAAAATCCAGATGACTGCCGGTATCACAAAATTGCCTGCAAAGGACTTTCCCTGCCAGGTCCTGGTCAGAAAGAAGGTTTCCGTGGTATAAATAGAAATATTTCCGAACATCTGCCACAAAGCAATCAGTACCAGAAACATGGGCAGAAGCTCTTTTTTTTCCTTCAAAAGTTCCTTTCCAAGATGACAATACAGAATATAGGTCAGCGGAATCAGTATAAGAGGCGCCACACTGTGACATATAATCGTCGCATGAATGCCGCTCATGCTCCCAATATAAGCCTCCCAGATTGGGAAAAGCGCCAGACAGTGGCGCACATCGAGAGGCGCGCTCCGCCCCGTATAAGGATTTACCCGATATAAAGTATCAATCTGCTGGGCAATCACCGCCTGTGCCCCGTAATAGGCATCATCCCCGTCAAAGGATGCCTGCGCAAAAGACATGTACAGTTGAACCCCCACAATCACGAAAAACAGAATCAGCACGATTTTTTCTTCCACAGATTTATCTTTGAAAGAAGAAATCACCCGGAAATTCAATTCATACCCATTTTTCCTTCCCCGCCATGTGACGAAAATCCCCGCCGCCGCGCACAGCACCGTTATGGGCGTAAATAAATTCCTAAAAACGGTAAACCCATTATAAACCACCAGAAGAACCACCGGTATTCCCACCAATTCCAGCACCGTAAATAAAATAATATATCCCGCTGCCAGAACTGCCCCCGGCGTCCGAAAACGTTTTTCAAGCAAAGGCATTGGCAAGAGTCCCATACAAAAGGGAATTGCCACCAGCCATAGGATTAAGCTAATTATTTTCAGCACCACCATCTGCCTTCTCCTCTCTCCTACTCATTTTCCCGCAGCCTGAACAAATAATACGTAAATTCCTGTCCTTCATGATACCACAACTCTTCCGATACCAGATCATATTTTTCAAAAATCACCTGCGGATAATCATTCCTTGCAATCACAAATGTGGTCTGACCTTCTTTGATATAGCGTTCCTGTTCCTCTAGCACATCGTCGATCGCCAACGTCTGGGTCTGGAACCACCTGCAGCTGGGAACAATATCGCACACCGTATAAAGCCCTGCATCCAGACACCCGATGTTAAGAAGCGTGGGATTGTCTGTCTCCTCCACGATTTCTTTGAATTTGTATAAAAATAGGTCTTCTCTCTTTTCAGACATATAAGGGATGTTCATAGAAACCGCAAAAATAATTCCAATACAAAGGACCACCGTGCCCATTCCCGCGGCTCCCGCCGCTGCTTTCCCATTTTTGATTCCCGCGCTCCTTCCTGCAAGAACATGCGCCCATATCCACTCATAAATCCTCCCCAGCAATGCAAAGCCAAGTACCGTGAACACTGCCAATGGAAATGCATAATAAGGAAGCTCCGAGCCTCCCACATAGATACCCAAAAACAGAAAAAAACAAAGTGCCAGCGTGTTAAAACGCGCCAAGAATTTTTTCCCTCTGCCAAGTATATTCCATAGCACACCGGGTATCAGAAAGCAGAAATAAATCATATTCTTTCGGATGACCCAATAGAGCAGCTTGCTTAGGCCATAAATCCGATCAAACAACCCCGGACCTTCCCCATTTAAATTGCTATACACAAATACGTTGATATGCACATATCCCCAATACCATTCGTACAGCCCATGATTCCATGCAAAATAAATCACCCAGGGAAGAAACGGAATCACCATGCCTGCCAAAAAAACGAGACACCCTTTGACTGCCCCCAGGAAATCTTTTTGAACCAGAAAGGAAAAAGCAATGCACATCATCCATGCAAAGAAAAATCCAAGGACGGTGAATTTAATATTTGCCACCATTCCTGCCAGGATTCCGTTAATCAAGATGGTCTTCCATCCCATCGCTTCCTTCGGATATCGATTTTGAAAATAATCCAGCGAAAAATATAAGCCCCAGATTAAAAAGGGGAAACAGACTTCCTCCGCGCTCCCTCCCCAGTAAAAGCTGAAGGAACTTACAATAACCGCAAGGACCAGCGGACTTAAGATGAGTGCTGTGGTTTTCTTTACATAAAGCTGCAGGATCCTGCAGATGCCGAACAAGTCAAATGCGGCAAGGATTACCTCAAAAAAGAAGACCCCTATAAAGGTGGTATTCGATATGAGATAGCACAGCCCATAAAAAAAGTACAGATACATTCCCTTTTGATCGAACACATCCCGGTAGGGCATCTTTCCGTTAAAAAGCGCTTTCCCAACAGAAAAATAGCTGTTGGCATCATTCCAGTTATTGCATGGATATAAAAAGGAAGAGCGGGTGGCAACCATCATAATCAGAAATACTGATAAAATCAAATACACTGCTGCCACAATACGCCCGTTCCTTAAAACCGATTCTTCTCTTCTTTCAGACATGATTACTCCCTAACCTTTTACTTCTCCGTCATGTGCAAGAAGGGATACCGCCGTGATTCCCTTCATTCCGGAAAGCCTGTCCACAAGTTCCTTCTCCTTTCCTGCCTTTACCTCTAAAATTAGGTCCATGCCGTCCTTCGTAATGTTTTTTGATTTCAGCTTGTATGCCCCCGCCAGTTTCTTTACTGTGTCTGTAATCTCATCTTCCACTTCTTTCGTATCCGCATTGATGATCAGAAGATAAGGACTTATTCTAGCCGGAAGCATATCCAGAATCAAAATGCCCACCGTTACTAAAACGGCAAGGATAATGGCAATCTTATAGAGTCCGGCTCCGCAGATGATCCCTGTCCCGATTGACCAGAATAAGAACAAAAGATCCATAGGGTCCTTAATTGCCGTCCTGAATCTCACGATGGAGAGCGCGCCCACCATACCTAAGGAAATCACAATGCTTGACTGCATGGCAAGAATAATCCCCGCCGTCACCACGGAAATAATCGCCATGGAGACGTTAAAGTTCTTAAAGTAAAAGGCACTCTTGGTTATCTTTTTATATACGAAAAAGATATATACCGCAATCAAGAACGTAATCAGCAGCGTCGTTATGATTTTTGCCGTTGACAGGTCTGCATAAGAAAACCCTTCTAAAACTGATTTTTTAATTACATCACTAAAATTCATGAAATTCCTCCGTTCTTGTACCTCTAATTCTGTTTATAATTTCTGGCATAATAATATTTTGAAAATGCAGTTCGCTGTAATACACTGATTTCCAACGCCTGTGCAATGTATTCAGGAAGCAATTCATCATATTTCACTTCCAGCACATGATTTCCCTTAGGCAGAAGCGGCACTGCCATGATCTTCTTATCTAAAAAATGCCCTATCGCTTCACTGCCGCTTATATTTTTGTCGAAAGTGACTCTCACATTGCCTCTTGGTTCCACAAAAGCACATCTCTCATACTCCACCACCGTTACAGGCTTCATGCCGCTCATTTTCATTTCGGCATACAATTCCTTCTCCAGTTCTGCACTGTCCGGCGCCAGAAGCGGCGCTCTGCCGGACATATAAAGCAGGCAGTCCTTTCTGGAAATCTCCCTGCTGACCTTCCTAGTCATGCCCCGGCATTTGATTTTCTTTTCCAGCTTGATTACCCCATCATTTCCGTCGTAAATGCGGATCCGGTACTTTCTCCTGTTGTCGATACCGTTCTCGTTTTCCTCCATGCAGGAATTGCCGAAATCATCAAAATACAGGCTCCGCACCGTATAAATGCCATCTTTTTGATGAAGATCCTGCCGCATCAGCAGCTTCAGCCGATAGCGTATCATTTCCAACTGCGCATCTGAGACCAGAAATTTCAATTCATGCCTATAGTCCATGCGTCTTACCTCATCCGTCCAATATAACTGTCCAAAAAGTCGATTCTCTTGTCAATATATTCATAAATATATTCGTCCCGCCAGTATTCGCCCTTAGGCGGCCACTTTTGGCGGTTCCTCACATATGCCCCTGATGAATAAAGGTATGCATATTCCGCATCCACTTTTGCGTACAGAGCTTCTTTCGTAATAATGCTTTTCCTAAGCTCCTGCCATCTTTCAGCCATCAAAGCGCCGATTTCCCCATGATTTCGTTCATACAACGCTTCCATATCCGGAGTCCAGCCGCCTGTACTGTCAAAGTTCTTTTCCTGGAACAGATTGAAATTACAATTGATGTCATCAATCCACGAATTTCCCCACGTCATGTTAAGATCCCATGGAATCTTAATGAACTGATAGCTGCCATCCGACTGGTAGTCGGCATAGAAATAAACATTCTTCATAATATTATCCATACCGCATGTAAGCAGGTTAAACAAATTATAGTCGACTGCATTTTCTATATTAAGAATTGCCTTTGCAGATTCGTAATCCGAAATTTCGCCAAAACAGAACATAGAAGTCCACTGACGCAGCGGATTCCAATCCTCCATCTCAAAATCCTTAGGATATTTTAAGACAAACACCGGGTTCATCTCCCCTGTGAGTTCCTCATAAAAATCCTCTTCTCCGGGATTGACCTGATCACGGCACTTGTACAAAATATCCTGCTTTCCCAAATGCAGCGCTTTCTTATCGATTCGCTCTGAAAGTCCATATACGCCGAGGTACGTATCATCAATAAATAATTCCACATACTCCATGTGGATTCCCTCATCATAATCCACATGATTGTCCTCCGCAATCTCCTGCCACACCTCATAGGACAATTTATTGTGAATCAATCCTTCATCATCGTAAAGTCCATGCAAAATCCAATCGTCATCCTTTCGCATCCCCAACAAAGAATATTTTTTGTCAGTAAGTGTCAGCCGGTAACTGGATTTCTCATAATTCAGCGTTGTTGCTCCTCTTAAATGCCAGGAGCATGCTGCCCTTTGATACTGCGATGCGCTGTGGTACTGATCATAGACCCACATATCGCCCGTCATGATTCCTTCTTCATCCGCTTCCACTGCTGTGGTGATAGATGCAACAGGCATTCCTGTGAAATATACATTATACATCCAGCAGCTTGTATCCCTGACCCAGAACAGATGGAGCATTTTGCTCTCCCTAAGCGTACCCTCCTTGTCCTCCAGTGCCTCATCCTGCATAAAATATAGCTTCCCGTCTGGCACCTGCAAAGTGCCGTCAAAGTTCTTTTGGGATAAATCCTGGGGAATCAGCAACAGATTCATCTCGCTGTCATAGGCAATCTCTCCTCCGTCTAATGTGATTTCCGATTCCATATAGACATCTTCTTTTCCTTCGCACAAAGCATTTATTTCTTCCACAGGAAGCACCTCTGCTCCCATCACACTTGTGCTTAGCTTGTCTGCTATTCTGCCGCTCATCAAGTAAATGCCCAAAAACATTACAGAAAATACAATCATCCAGATTTTTTTCATTTTATGTCAGCCTTTCAAGTAAGTCAACTGTATCCGGTTTCCGTTTCCTTTCATTCTACACCAATTTCTCCATAGATACTAGTATCTCTTCTTTATTCCGGATTTCTGTCCCCCTGTCTCAATTTTTCGTTGTTATATATTATAAAACATCATCAGAATCATATTCCATTAATGAAAAGCGTTCTACCATTTCTGCCTGCTCCAGATTGCATGCCAAGTTTCCCGCCTCTTTCACCACGATTTCAAAGACGTAATCCATCCCTTTTTCCGTATAATTTCTGCTTTTTACTCGATACCTCTTTGCGCATTTCTCCAGCAGTGTTCTAAGGTTTTCTTCCTCCTGTGCCGACTTGCAATGCACCACCAGAATATGCGACTTCATCCGCTTATTCACATGACCAAGAATGACCAGCGCAACTGTCGCCACAAGCGACGTGATTACTGCCATCTCATATAACTGACAGCCACAGGTGATTCCTGTATGAAGGGACCAAAGAATGAAAATCAAATCCACCGGATCCTTCACCGCTGTTCTGAATCGGATAATCGCCAAAGCCCCTATTGTTCCCAAAGTTATCACCAGATTGGACTGAAGGCAAAGAATAATTGTGGATATAAAAAGCGGAAGTACCGCAATGCTGATATTGAATGCCTTATTGTATAGGGAACGATGCAGGACTGCCTGGTAAACAATAAACTCATACACCGCCAGTATACCTGCTACGACAAGCACCGCTAATACTGCCGATGTGGAAATCTCCTGATTTTGTAAGCTGTTCATAATTTGATTGGCTAACGCCTGAATAAGACCCATTTTCCCTTCTCCTTATGTGATTTACTATACTCCCAGTACCGCCTGCCCTTGGGCGGCTTAAGGTTTTGCCCTGTAACTATTCAAAATCGGTTCAAGGCAGATTTTTCGTTTATAAAAAAAATCCTTCAATTCCTCAATTTCCCTGTCAAAAGATGCCAGAGAGTCATCATTATAAAAACGCCTGTCATTTTCCCGCATCGCCTCAGCCATAAAACTTCTATAATCATCAAGCTTTTTTTCCATAGCTTCCGCCTCAAATACGGTATCAGACAGTTCTTCTATCCTACTGATCAACTGGCTCTTGAAAGTATCATTTGTCATCAGATTTTTAAACATATCATCATTACTCATCGCCCAACTTATGGAGTCAAGTTCTGGATAGAAGCCATAAGAATTCATATCAAATACCATCCATCTCCATTTTCCGTCTCCGTATACACCGTCTTCTTCTTTTTTTACTCTCCAGCAGGCATAATTCTCTGATGGCCAGTCGATTGTTCTCGCCGAATAAAGCATAACCGCCATATAATCAATATAGCTTTCCATATCAATCATCCGACACACCTTATCATAATTTTCATCCTTCGTCAAATCGCTCTCCGAACAGAATTTCACCATGTTTCCATAATATTTATAGTCCTCTTCTTCCCCTTCTGCCAGTTCCAACGCTTTGACCATAATCAAATTATCTTTATTTACACCATAATAATATTCCAGATAACGCGCATCATATTTTTCACATATCCAATAAACACCCCAATATTCCCCGTTCAAAAACATGACACACGGTCTATAATTCAATGCCGAAACATTTAAATCCTTGATTGCAGTACTGACCAGCCAGTCCTTTGCTTTCGTCCTCACATCATTACCGCCCTGAAAGACCGTCATGGCTGACGGCTGATACCCTGTTCCAAAAAGATCTGCTTCAAAAACTTTATTTCCGTCATATTCTTTTCTGGCATATAGATTCAGGCTCTTGGGATTATACGCCCTGGTGCTTGTCCCATGAATGCGAATGCCGCATTCTTGTTCAAAAACAGGTTCTCCTGTTGCGTCAAAAAACTGGCATACCGCCTTTCTTTCCCATTTTATCCCTCTATTCTTGTAATTTGCAAGCCACTGTGACCAATAAGCCTCACGAAAAATATAAATTCCCTGATTCCTGTATTCATTTACATAATCATCATACTCTTTGCCAGACACATAAATACCGGTTTCATAGTCAAACAGATTGGCTGGATCCGTCACAATACTGAGAGTGCTTATTCCGTCATATCCCTCCTTGTCAGAAAACCCAACAAAATAAGTCGCAGTTTTTGCATCTCTGCATTGCCCCTGTGCATCGTAAAGCGCTGCACGTATCACAGTTGCTTTATCAATCTTATAATTCGGTGTTTCATAACCTGGGAAAGGTTCCTCAATGCTCATTTTTTCTACCGCTTCACGATCAAACGCTACTGAGATATCGGTTCGCATGGAATAAGTATTCTCCTTCTGTGTGGCATCTGCAATCAAAATAGGCGCTTCATATTTTGCAGACTCCTGCGTTGGGATTGAACCATCCAGCGTGTAATAAATCGTCCCTGCCCCTGCCGTCATTTCCAGTTGAAACGGCTCCTCATAAAAGCCAGATTCCCTGGAAAAAGACATTCTGAATTTTCCATCTTCCATCACGCTTTTATCACTTTCAGCGCAAAGCCATTCCGTCACCACCGCAAAAAGCAAAAGCAATATGCTTCCTATTATAAAAATCCTGTTTTTTCTTGCATAAAACCTCATCTAAATACTGCTCACTTTCTTTTCCTGTAAGGCAATTCTTCCTAAATAGTATTTAGAAAAGGACTGTTGCAGGCGTACATCCGCTTGCAGAACTGCCTTAATATAGGATGGAAAAACTTCATCAAATTTTACTTCCAAAACATGCATCTTGCTTTCCATAATCGGCACCTTGAAATAATCACCGTTCAAGAAGCGCCCGATTTCATCTGAAGCAGAAATATTGTAATCCAGCGTAACCCGTATATTTGCAACAGGTTCCACAAAAGCCTCCCTCTGATAGCTGATGATTGCCTTAGGTCGAAATCCTTTTGTGACAATATCGATGCAGAACGCCTTCAGCAGATGATCCTCTGTCCCCCAGAAGACATCCATAACTTTCCCTTCCATGATGTTCTGGTATTCTTCCAAGGAAATCGCACACTTTTCTTTATGACATCCGCTGTTTTTCTTTTCCTTCTTCTCCAGCCAAAGCTTTCCTGCATAATCTCCATAATAGCGGATGCGATATTTGAACCTTTTTCCTTCACCAGACACATTATCTCTCGCGCAGGTATCCTTATAGTCATCAAAATACAGACTTTGAATCCCGTATTTTCCGTCTTTCCCTGCATGGACATCATAATCCAATATCCCCGCAAGCCGTTCTCTAACCGAAAGCAATTCCGCTTCCTTTTCGCTATATTTCCACTCGTTCCTATACTTAGAACCAGCATCCTTTATCTTTTCCCGTTTCAACAAGTTTCCATGTTTCTTTATCATAAATAATACTTTTACCTCTCTGCAGATACTTCATTCAATTGTCGGACAAAAATATGGACTTAACATTAGCATTTTATCACAAGAATCCATATAATTCCATTGCAAACTAACGGTCAAAATGAATTTTTGTGCCAGATCAGTGGGATGTGCCACCCCACTTATTGACTAACACCATGCTTATTGATATGATTATAAAGCTTTTATGTAACGAGATATTTTTCAAATCTGCAGAAAGGACAAGCAAAATGTATAATTTAATATTTTCAGCCTCCGTCATTCTAATTCTAGCAATTCTTTTGTTCGCTGGATTGAAACAAGACAAAAACGGAGAAAAAGCAATTATATTGCAGCGCTTTAATAATATAAGGGGTTTTTTTGCCTTAGAAATCATAATTGGTCATGTGATCAGATATGACAAGTCGATTTTATATCCCCTAGGGAAATTTATGATTATATCAGTGGCATTCTTTTTCTTTGTTTCAGCCTTTGGATTATCTTACTCTTTTAGGACGAAGGATAATTATTTAAAGGGATTTATAAAGAAAAAATGTTGTTATCTGATGCTTTTAATTGTTGTGGCATACTGTCTCAATGTATTTATTTCTTTGTTTGTACCTGTAAATACCGGATATTACGCGGGAATCCAATCAATAATTCCTTTACTATTCTCTAAAACAAATTGGTATCTATGGGCATTACTGTTTTTTTACTTTCTGTTTTACATAATATTTAGATTTACCCAAAAACATAGGTGGCTGTACTTTTTTCTGATAGTGTCTGTTCTGACTGCACTCCTATTTAAAGCAGGATGGCCGGAAGGATGGTATGCTTCTTCATTTGCTTTTCCATTTGGACTGTTTTATGAAGAATACTATGAAAAATGCAATGATTTCCTTTATAGTAAAAAGGGATACGGACTTACCCTATTGCTTGTATGTCTGGGCCTAAGCAGTCAATTATTAGATACAAACAGCCTGGTCGGCATGGTATACTTGAGAAATATTATGTGTATTGCCGGGCTTCTTATTTTGATATATGTGTTGCATATTTTTGAAATCAACAATCGGGGGATGCGAATACTGACAAAGTATTCTACAGAACTGTACCTTTTCCAATTTATTTATCTGAGAATTTCCGAAGCAACCCCGTGGGACTACAAATTGAGAATGATATTTGTCATAACGCTGACAGCGGTTACAGCTTTCTTTATGTATAGGGTAATCAATAAGGCTAGAGCTTGCATGCATACCTAGACTCCAATTTAAAACCATGCTATAATAATACGTCCATATTAATCTAGCAAAAAAGGAGGAATTATGATTTAATTTAAAGAAAAGGACAAATGTTTCACTATAATTTTAAAATCGATTTTATTGCTCATAACATACGCCGGTGCTGGCTTTTTAGCATTGTTGTTAGTGTATTCCCTCCCAAGAGACCTAATTCTTCTCAACAATAACAATATTGAGGGATCGGAAATCACGATAATAAGCGGAATGGTAAAAGTTTTTTCCCATTATTTGCAGCTGCCTTATTTACTGTTAATTATGGGAGGTCTTCTATATACCATAATACTTTCCCTAAAAACAAAGCCAGTTTCAACCTGGTTATGCAGAAGCATTCCATGGTCTTGGTAGCCTTGTTTCCTTTCTGTCATTTGATTGCGTCCACTCATGCCTTTTATCACCATCATTTTGTATACCGGGAATTTGCAGTTACTCTTCTGGCTGTCCTGTTTATCATTCTTGATATCAAAAAGAGCGCTGAGCTTTCATCTACCACAGACGGTTAACGATATATATTCAGTTAGTGCCGAAGTTTTTCAAATTATGGACACAGTTTTCAAATTATGTTACAATGACATAATATATATGAACTCATGCCAAATATGATTTCATACAGGAAAGGTGGATATAAAAGTATGAAGAAAGCTCTTGTCATAGGCGCAGGTCCCGCGGGTCTTACCGCCGCTTATGAACTTTTGACCAAGTCAAAGGACATTGAAGTAACTGTATTTGAAGAAAGCGATTGTTTTGGCGGTATTTCCAAAACCGTAAACTATAAAGGGAACCGGATGGATATGGGCGGTCACCGCTTCTTTTCCAAGATTCCTGAAGTAAACGAGTGGTGGGACAAGATGCTCCCCATGCAGGGTGCTCCCACTTATGACGACATTCTTTTAGACAGACCCATGCCCCTTACCAAGGGCGGTCCCGACCCCGAAAAGGAAGACCGGGTCATGCTGACCAGACACCGCGTATCACGCATTTATTTTGATTCCAAATTCTACGACTATCCTATTTCCTTAAAGTTAGAAACCTTTAAAAATTTTGGATTTCTGACCACCATGAAGGTGGGCTTCAGTTATCTGGCTTCTCTGATTCACAAAAGACCGGATGATAATCTTGAGAATTTTTATATCAACCGCTATGGACGCAAGCTCTACTCCATGTTCTTTGAGTACTACACCGAAAACCTGTGGGGACGCCATCCCAGCGAAATCGACGCCTCATGGGGCGCACAGCGCACCAAAGGTCTATCCATCATGGCGATTATCAAGGACGTATTCGAGAAAAAGTTCAAAAAGAAAAACCGCAAGGTAGAGACCTCCCTGATCGAGGAATTTAAATACCCCAAGCTCGGTCCCGGTCAGCTCTGGGATGTAACCGCCTCTGAAATTGAAAAGCTGGGCGGAACCATCATCAAAAATGCAAAAGTAACAAAAGTGCACAAAAACGAGAGCAATGTCATTACCTCCCTCACCTACGAAAAGGATGGTCAGGAGCACACCATGGAAGGCGATTACTTCATCTCCTCCATGCCGGTAAAAGATCTTGTAAACGGCATGAACGACGTCCCTGCCGATCCCGCCCGGATTGCAGCGGGACTTCCCTACCGCGACTACATGACCTTAGGCGTTCTCGTTCCCAAGATCAACTTAAAAAACAAGACCAAACTAAAGACCGTCAGCAACATCGTCCCCGACTGCTGGGTCTACGTTCAGGACAGGCATGTAAAACTGGGTCGATTCCAGATTTACAACAACTGGTCCCCTTACATGATCAAAGATCTTGAGCACACCGTATGGATTGGTCTTGAATACTTTGTAAACGAAGGCGACAACTTCTGGAACATGACCGAAGAAGAATTTTCCAAGATTGGTATCGATGAAATGATCAAACTCGGACTCATTGACAGCCCGGACGTCGTCCTGGACACCCACATGGAAAAAGTTAAAAAAGCGTACCCCGCCTACTTTGACACCTACGATGAAATCGACACCCTAGTAGCATACCTAAGCTCCATCGATAACCTCTACTGCGTAGGACGCAACGGTCAGCACCGCTACAACAACATCGACCACTCCATGGTAACTTCCTTCGAGTCCGTAAAAAATATCCTAAGCGGAATCAAAGACAAGACCAACATCTGGAACGTCAACACCGAAAAAGAATACCACGAAGAAGGCGCCAAAAATGAGGCGGAAGTAGATTGACATCTGCGAGGTTGGTTATTTATTTTGAATGATTTACGCCGGGCGGGTAGCGTAACCCACCGGCAAAGGGGAAGCGCTCCGCAGCCCGGCAGCAATAAAACTGTACGGAACCTATAAAAATCAGCAAGAAAAACTAAGCATCCCTGATTTAATCTGTCAGGGAGGACGCAAACAGCGTATGGGATCATCCATGGTCCCAGTTACGCTTTCGTCGGACGTCCTGTCCGCCGATTGCTGGGTATCGAGAGGGATACTAAGTTTTTCTAACTGATTCTTATAAGGTTCCGTACAGTTTTATTGCTGCCGGGCTGCGGAGCGCTTTCCCTTTGCCGGTGGGTTACGCTACCCGTCCTCATTGTCAAGCCAAAATTTATTCCCGCGAGCAACGAACCAAGTGACTGCTTGCAGGCATTTGATTAGAATATTTTACTTTCTAAAAAGGGATTGCCTGGCGCCGTGGTTGGCATCTCGATTTTTCAGGGTGTCGTCTACTACATCCATGCGAAGTCCGGCGTCGATGAAGTCGCAGTATTTGCAGAAGTTGTAGTCTCCGCGGCTCTTTCGGATTGCCTGGCGGAGTTTTTTGTATTCTTCGCTGTTCCAGGCTTCCTTGAGGGGGGTCTTGGTGAGGTCGGCTAAAGTGGTTGCCTCGAAGTTGTCGCAGCAGCAGATTCCCATTCTTCCGTCGGGGAAGATGAACATGTCGGTGTAGGGCATCAGGCAGGTCTCTTTGATGATCTTCTGGGTGTTTTGTTTGTTGGGGGCGCTTCCGGCGCGGTTGGTGAGGACTGCGTCCATGTAGCGCATCTGAATCAAAAGTTCTACGTCCTTAAATTCTTCTTCATGGGCTTTGGCATAGTCGTAGATTTCTTTTACGTTATCGTGGAGTTTCATGTCACGGCAGTAGTTGTTGATGATCAGCTGATCCACGTAAGGGATGATTTCCTTTACTTTGTCAACGGTGAGTAAAAGTCCGTTGGAGGAAAGAAAGATGAAACAGTCGGGAAGCTGTTCCCGGCAGTATTTGTGAAATTCTACGATTCTGGTGTCAAGGAAGGGCTCGTTGTTTCCATACAGGGTCAGGTGTCCCTTATAGCCCCAGTCACGGAGCTGGTCTATGATGTTGTAGAACAGCTCGTCGTCCATGCGTTTGTAGGGGCGCTTTTCTGCGTTCTTGTTAGCTGTGCAGAAGGAGCAGGTGCTGTTGCAGCGGTTGATCGTCTCTAAGTTGACCACCAGCGGCATGGGTGCCTCTTCACCCTGGAAAAAGTAATCGATATATTTTCCCTGAAGTTTGTTTCTGGTAAGAAATTGTAATTTTAGGTAGCTTTCGGAGGAAAGCTTGGGGAATCTCTTCTGTAAGTTCCATCCTAACGTTCCGCCAAAATTGTGAAATTTAACTGACATAGCTTGTCTCCTTTATCTTAAATACATTGTTCTCAAAGTTATTGCTAACTGTATTATAGTATCATTTTATGCATGGGGCGTCAATTAAAAGGTCACTTCTCCGTCATGAGATACCAGCGAAACGCTCTCCACTCCTTCTAAATGTTCCAGTTCCTGCATCATTTCATATTCCTTCAAAGCGCGGACCTCTATTACAAGATTGCACTTTCCCGCCGCGATATTTCTTGATTTCACTTTATAGTATTTGCAGTATTCTGCAATTTTCTGCGTAAAAAGCGGTTCTTTTTGGGATTCCTTTAAATTTGCCACCAGAATCATGGGCGCGCGTCCTATCGGAAGTCTGTCCAATACCATGACTAAAATGGTGAGTACAAGGGAAAGCACCACCGCCACCTCTGTCATGTGGGCGCCGCAGCAGATTCCTACCGCAATAGACCAGAACATAAAGCATAAATCCATAGGTTCCTTGACTGCAGTCCTGAAACGCACGATAGAGAGAGCGCCTACCATACCCAACGAAATAACGATGCTGGACTGCACCGCCAAAATAATCGCTGCCGTGGTGACAGCAAGGGCTGCTAATGAAATATTGAAATTCTTGGAATAAAAAGTCTTTTTGGTGACGAGCCTATAGACCATGAAAATGTAAGCGGCTATGACGGCAGTAATCAGAAGTACTGCCGCTATATGCATGACGCTGATGTTTTCACTGGTGTATGATGCTAAGAAATCCTTTTTAAATATATCCGAAAAACTCATTTTATTTTCCCGCCTTTCTGTTGGTATTCCTCTAAGTGTAGTGTTGTATCATGTCTTAAATTTTCTGCACAGATAGTATTTTGAAAAGGTGCTCGCCGACAGTCCGTCGAGCTGCAAAAGTCCGTGTATCTCATCTGGAAGAAAACTGTCAAACTTCACTTCCATAAGCGCCCATCCGGCTCTCATTACACCCCGCCCGCTTACTTTTTCGTCCAAAAAAGTCTGCACATTGCTCACAGAAGTGATATTACAGTCAAAGGTGACCCGCACATTGGCGTCCTGCTGCCTGTAAACATAAGGAACCCTGTCATAATCCACAATGACCACCGGCTTCATGAAACGCACCGCCATCAATATCGCCAGCTTATGCAATACCTGCTGGTCCGGCTGTATGTCATTTGGAATGATGCCGTCCATCAACTGCCTGCACTGCTGCCGGGTAATCAGGCATGCGCGCTTACTTGTCTTCCCCCGGATTTTCTGTTTCACTTCAAGGCTGATCCGGTCTGTCTGATGATTATAGATACGTATTCTGTATTTTTCCCTGTTGTCCACACCGTTTTCATTATCCATATAACAGCGGTTCTCATAGTCATCAAAGTATAAGCTCCTGATGTTATAAGAGCCATCCTCTCCGGCATGCACATCAAGGGAGGCAACTGCGCTTATTTTGGCATCTTCTATTATCCTTTGTCCATGTGTTAAAGGATATTTATATTCGTGTCTGTAGTGATCCTGCTCCAATGATTATTCTCCTTCTTGCATCCAAACGGCTTCCAGCACCCGGTCTTCCCAAATAATCGTATCCTGGGTGACAGCTTCCCCTGTATCTGCATCCACATAGTAAAAATGCGCCCCATCTATCGTTTCATAGGAAGCAAGGTCTGCAATCGGCGTCCCCCTCTCTACCCAGAAATAAACCGTCTGATAATAATCCTGATTCAGGGCTTGCGATTCATTCTTTACTTCCACTACGCAGAAATCAACCTGTTCTATCCACAGTTTATCCAGAAATTCTTTTTTCTCTGACAAAAAATCTTTTACCATATTCACATGGCTTTCAAGACCTGCAAACCGCCTATAATCCGTTCCCTGAGGAACCGAATAGTCCTTTGGCAGCGTAAACATCCAGTCAAGCCTTTTATCATGCCACCGGAATCCATCCAATTCCGCGCTGCGGCGGATTCTGCCTGCCCAAAGTTCTATACCCGTATCCAGAATCTCTTCCAGCTTCCCCCTGAATATCTGCTGGTACTTATCTTCCACTGCCTTCCTAAATTCATCATTCCGGTACATAGCCGAAAGCCATCTGTTCTGATTGGCATTACCCGCAGGGCGGGACTGCCCCGCAGAAGTTACAAGGGCTGCCGGATTTCCAAACATGGGAGTATTGACATTTCCCATTGTACCGTCAAAATCCCACACCGGTCCCGCATACAAAAACGGATTTTCTTTATCCGTCACATAGGCAAAGGTACTTGCGATTCCCGTATCATGATCCCCTGATATTTCCTGAATCAACCACATTTCCGCCCATGAATCCATGTCAATCAGCTGGGATAACTTTTTCCCGCTTATGCTGCTGACACCATCCTGTGCAAACAACGCGCTCTCGATATCATTTATCATGTTCTCAATCCGGCTCTTTTCACCAGCCGAAATTCCCTCTGCATTCCTGAGGGCAAAAATCTGTCCCCTCTCCGACACCACAAAAGGCTCATTTTCTTCCAGACGGAAGTCCAGCTCCATTTCCAAAAACCAACTGTACGCAGGGTCGATGGCAAGCCGGTTCTCACCGATTTCCACCGCCTCCGTCAACAGATACATGCCCATATACTGCCCGTTTAAATACACCTCCATAAATTCCCCGTCCGGCTCATAGGCATCTATGCTCCTGTTTGCCAGCTCCAGCACCGTTTTATTCCTGATATAGGAGCCGTCCGTGGCATTTGCCAGCAGATTCCATTTCACCGCAGGCGCCATGCCGCATAAGCCTATGGGCTCCTTGAAGGAAAAGGTAAACGGTCTCTTATCCAAAGTTGCCGTAAGATTCCCCCTTATCTTAAATTTATCCAGCTTTTCACTGCACACAATCCTTCCCTCTTCGTCCAATATACATGCAGTGCCCGTCTCGATATACTTCTTGTTGTCAAATTCATCCAGCCTGATCAGATCTTCCCTATCCTCCACCGTGACCATCATAACGGGAAGATTTTCAGATACCAACACCTTGAATGGCTTGTCCATATAAGTGCTTCCAAAGAGTCCCTTCACTTCTATGCGATGTTCCCTTTCCTTGCCGCTATCCCGAAAAACATCGCCCGCCGCATAAGGCGCACCGTCAATCTCCACCTTTCCATAGCTTTCCTCATACGCCAGAGACAATTCTATTTCCTTCTTCGCAAAACAGGAAGGCAGGAAAAGATAATAGCTCCCATCTTCTCCGTCTTCCCACAGTCCAATCCGTATTTCCTGCCCATCTAAAACACTTGCAAAAGACAATCCCTCCACAAATTCCTTTTCATGATCCGTCTGTAAATAAGAAACTGTCAGCAAGAATAACAAGATAAGGCATGCACTTGCAATCATAAATCCATGTATTCCGTTTCCAGCTCTCCTACTGCAATGCATCCTGATTATAAACCGCCTTCTGTTTTTATGGACTTAATTATAATAGATGCTTCTGCAAAAGGCAACTGTGTGATGAAGGACATCAAATTTAAAATAAGGGAACTACGCGTAAGTTCCCTCTTCTATCCATTCCTTTAATTTCTTCTGTAATTCTTTCTTATCAGGCAAATATAGCTGATATTCCGATGTATAAATATTAGCATCGTCCGGCAATGTAATTTCTACAAGAGCATTATCCTTTTCTTTACAAAGCAAAATTCCCACCGTTGGGTTTTCCTCTGGCAATTTCTCATATCTGTCATAGTAATGCACATACATCAGCATCTGCCCTAAATCCTGATGTGTCAGTTTATCAATCTTCAAATCTATCAATACATAACACCGCAAAAGTCTGTTATAGAACACGAGATCCACGTAAAAGTTGTCCTCTCTAAATGTAAATCGCTTTTGCCTTGCTTCAAATAGATAACCTTTACCCAACTCCAATAAAAATTTTTGTAACTTATTGATTATTGCAGTCTCCAAATCAGATTCCACATATTTTGCTTTTTCATCTAACCCAAGAAATTCAAGCACCGTAGGCTGTTTCACAATGTCCTGTGGTTTTGTAATAACATTGCCTTCAGACGCAAGTTTCATTAACTCGTCCTTTTCCCTGCTCAACGCCAACCTTTCATAAAGACTTGAATTATATTGTCTTTGCAATGTTCGTATTCCCCATGCCTCATTTGTTGCTTCTATTTCATAAAATTTTCTTTCATTTTCATCTTTTATACGCATCAATTGAAGATAATGGGACCAAGGAAGTGTAAACGGAGCTTCTTTTTAAAAAAAGCTAAACACTGTTTCACTTTTTTGAATAGCAAAAAGGCTAAACATTGTTTCACTTATTCGGTTATTATATGTCATATAGTGATTAATCGGATCAACAAATATTTGTTATTCCAGCCGTTCAAGTTTCCCCTCTTCATAGTGTTTTAGTTCCTCCCGGATCATGCGTGCATTCTCATCCCATGATTCGTATTCTTCTTGTCCTCCTCTGTCTGGAATCTGGTCATAATAACTTAAAAAGTCCCCCAGGTAATCTGTAAACTTGCAGCTCCCCCAGTAGTTCAGGTGTGATTCATCATTGAAATCTGTCTCAAAGTCAAAGCCGATGGAATCGTAATATTCATTATAATTGATGAACGTAACTCCTTCTTCCGCCGCGATTTCTGCAATTCTATTGTAAGTGCGCTTATCCTCGGCTGTCATGATATACGGGATTACGATCAGTACCAGTTCACTGTCTTTTTCCTTTACATAGGAAATAATCTTGCGCAGGTATTCCTCCGACTTAGGCGTCAGCCCGTCGTTCCGGTCTTCAGAGATATTTATCCTCTCCTGGGGTCTTTTGTTCCAGTAAGGAGTATATCCCTTAAATGCCTCTTTTTCCTGAATGTCCCAGAAAAAGCTGTTAAAGTCTTCCTCTTCTAAGTCGTCATACCGGCTGTGGTAAATTGCAAAGTCAGGAAAATATTGGGACAGCTTCTGGGGTTCCACACTCACGGAAAGCATCTGCAGTTTATTAAGTGAAAACTTCATTCCGTAAACATTTTCCGCCATAAAGTCATATTGATAATCGTCCTTAAATCTTGCAGGCGCATATAAATCCAAAAGGACCACCTTGGGCGTCTGGTATTTATATAGTTCTTTCAAATAATAATATGTGGTCCAGAGGGGCTGCTCCGCACAGCTGTAATCGTAGGATGCGATTCCATACTTTTCCCATAAAAGCCCCGTGTTGATGCCGCAATGGACATGACTGGTTCCCATCGCTGCCACATCCACAGAATCCTTGGGCTGCCAGTATATTCCGGCACTCTGATTTACGCCGTGCCGGGATTTGATACTTAAAATACTGATACATAAATAAATTGTAACCAAAAATAATACTGCAAATCCTGCTCTGATAAAATTCTTTTTCACTTTCCGCTCCTTATCCTGCTGCTCAAAACTGCATATAAATGAATTGTTCCGCATGATATCCCGGACCATACATGCCAAACACAAAAATCGCAATGAGCAGGAGATAAAAGATAAGATATCGCACCGCATTCTGCTTTTGCTGAATCAGAACCGGTAAATGAAGTTTTTTCCTTCTGCAGTACAGATCCACCCCCCAGACGATACAGATGCTTAGAATAATCAATGCGATCTCCACTTCATTCAGCTGCAGGTCCATTCTTGTCTGATTCCATGTTTCCGGATGAATCCCAGCAGTGAACATGGCGCCAATATACGTAAGCGCCGCTCCAAGATTGTCTGCTCTAAAAAAAATCCATGCAAATGCAACAGCAAGGAAGGTAAGCGTCCGTCCTCCTTTCACCTTCCATCCCTTCTGCCGCACAACTCCATCGATAACCGAATAGACTCCGTGCAAAAGCCCCCACACCACAAAGTTCAGTCCGGCGCCGTGCCACATGCCGCAAATTAAAAACACAATCATGGTGTTGATGCATTTTCTGACAAATCCCTTCCGGTTTCCTCCTAAAGGAATGTAAATATAGTCTCTAAGCCACGTGCTCAAAGAGACATGCCATCTGCGCCAGAAATCGGTGATATTTTCCGCAAGGTAAGGTCCCTTGAAATTTTCCGTCAGACGGATTCCAAAGATCCGGGCGCAGCCGATGGCAATATAAGAATATCCCGCGAAGTCACAATAAATCTGCATGGTATAGAAAAAAGCGCCCACGATCAGCCAGATACTGTCATACATAGACGGATCTGCAAAAATCTGATTTACCGTCACCGCCAGGCGGTCCGCCACCACCATTTTCATAAAGTAGCCCCACAACATATAGGTAAAGGCGGTGGACAGACGCCCCCTGTCCTTCAGCGTCACCTTGACCGGAGATTTAATCTGCGGCAGGAGATTCTCTTCTCTTTCAATGGGACCGCTCACCAGCTTGGGGAAAAAGGCAAGGTAACAGCTCAGATACACAAAGTTCTTTTCCGCAGAACTTTTTTCTTTATAAATATCAATCAAGTAACCGATTGCCTGAAACAGGTAGAAAGACAATCCGATGGGCATAATCAGATTGCTTAACAAACTTTCCTTTGCCCTTCCTCCCCAATCAGCCGCCCGCAGGAAAGAAGGTATATATTTATAAAAACACAGGATGAAAACATAAGCAGCCACTACTGCCTGCAGGCAGATTTTCCCTCTGCTTTTTTTGCCCTCAACTAATAATTTTTCAATTTTCCTTCCTGCCGCCCATGTGCTGAAAGAAATCACCACAAGTACCAGCAAGGAACGCCAGTCCAGCCACCCACAGACCGCGTAACTTGCCGCCAGCAGAAATGCCGGACGCCACTTTACAGGCAGCGCAAAAAACAATGCCACAACGATTCCCAAAAAAACGGGAAATACCATTGACACAAACAAGACTTCCGCCTCCTATCATTCACTTTTTGTCTACTTTCACGTCCCTTTGCCTGCCGCCCGTCTTCTCACAAAAAAGGAGTTTCCGCATGCCGCTGCAATGCACCTGCATCACGCTCTGATGCGCAAAAGCCTTTTCCTTAAAAGCTTGGCTTTAACACAAACTGATTTCTCAAAAACCAACGCTCGTTACATCTAACGTTAGTATAACAAAAAAGAAGCCTTTTTATAGACTTCTTTTCCAAAATTAAGAAATATTCAAGAAATATTAAGAATCGCTTCATCTCTTAGCTTATTTGAGGGAAAGCACCAGAAACGCTTCGTCTTCCCGCCTTTCTGTGGCGGCACGCATAAGCCAGCCGCTCACGCTCTCATCATATTCCCCCGACTCTAACATTGCCTCTGCAAACTCTGCGCGGATGCACAGATAATCCGATCCGTAATAAGTATTTTGGATATCCGAGAGCGTATCTGCCGGACTGATGATTCCATCCACCACGTCCGGTCGGTAATAAGACGACCTAAAATCAATATCATTGAAAATAATAACAGATTTTTCAGGTATTTCTGCATATGCCTCTTCCCACTGACTGCACAGCTGTGCATAATAACCCTCTTCCCGGCTCATGCCTCCGTTTTCAAAGACAGACACAACTGCAATGAGCACAATTGCGCTGACTGCCCCTGCAAAAAAGCAAAGCCCTTTTTTTCCTTTGACGTAGGGCAGCAAAAGCCCGATCAGCCCAATGCACATAAGGAAGCTTGCCGGCTCAAAGAAGCGGAAGTAAAAGGTATCCATGGAAGAAAAATAGCGGATTCCTGTAAAGATCACATAATATGATGCCGCCATGGTGATCAGCACCGACTCTCTGGTAAAGCGCCTGCAGTTTCTGCCTATGAACCATAGAAGACCCACGAAGACGATTACCAGAACAAATACTTTCATATGATGCGGGAACCCTTCTATGAGTTCCGGCACCTGCAGGGAAAAGACGTTGAAAATCTCCGTCAGAAGACTGTCGATCAGGTCATTGGTCAGCTTCTCGTAGTCATCCCACCACATCGTCCTGCTGACCCCGGATGCCATGCCGTTCATCACCTTATTCATCAAAAGATAGCCCATCCCCAGGCTCCCTGAGACAAATGCCGTGACGGTGAGCCCCGCTGCCTTCTTCAGCACCTTTTTATCCCGTCTCTTAAAATAATCATTAAACAGGAGCAGGAGATATCCTCCCACCACAATCCACACATAAATACCGAAATATCTGGTGAGGAAACAACACAGCCCTAAAACGCCCAGCAGCACGAACCATTTTACCCCTGCATCCTCTTCACCCAATATTTTGGCAAGTACAAGCGCGAACCCCAGCATGAACAGCATAAAGGGGATCTCGCTCCAGGTATAATAGGCAAGGTTCAAAAAGCCTATATTCGTCAGGCACAGGGCGTACACCCAGGCATCCTTTTTAAAACACCCCCGCAGCACCAGCAGAATGCCCCCTGTAAGAATCATAGTCAAAATCTTGGACGCAAGATAGGCATTTACCTTCGTCACTGCCATGACCAGCGCGATCATTGCCGGATAAAGAATGGGCCAGTTGGCAAACCAGGAATCATATCCCGCCATTCGATCATAGGCAAACCCATTCCCATTTGCCAGATTCACCGCCTCCCGCAGATACCCCGCAGAGTCGGAAGAGATATATACCCCTTTTAAGTAAGCCCTTGCATAAATGCTGACACAGATTGCGGCAAACAAAAGCACCAGAAATAGATCATTTCCGTATTTCCCGAAAAATGCACCCAGGGGAATCCGCCTGATCCGGTTCCACACATTTCCAAACCCTGCAAACACGCCTGCCAGTGCAAAAATCGTCAGCAAAATGCAAAACGGCACTGAATAATATAAAATTTCCCCATAAGTGACTTTCGTCTCCTCCACCAGATCCACGCCCAGAGAGATTCCGCAGTCCGCCGTCTCTCCCTTCTTTACAACAACCTCCTCAAAAGGAAGCGCCTGCGCTCCCTCAAAGGGAACCTGCATAAAATAGGGTTCGCTTCCGTCTGCAAGGATGGACACCAGATAAGATTCCCCTTCTGCCATACGCATATCCGCAGGAACCAGGAACCATTTCCCAGGTGTAATCGTCTCCACCGGTATGACCTGATTCACCAGCAAATTAGATGCTTCATCCGTCACGGCGATACGGACCGTTCCCCTGCTCTCCTCTGAAAGGTTGACCATCAACAGCTTAAGACCGCCCACCCAGATATCTTTCTTCGCCGTGAGCGTGACTTCTAAGGGCACCTTTTCCTCACATTCCACGTACACTGGTTCTTCCTTGATCTGAGGAAGGACCTCTGTGGTTTTTTGCCCGTTTTGCGCGGTATGATTCAAAAAGAGCATGGCTCCGGCAAATAAAATCATGATTCCCGCTGCCGCAAATATTTTTTTCATCATCGCTTCTATTCTCCTAAATCCATCTAGCCTATCTTTTCTGCCAGATCCATTGCCCGCTCCACCACCACATCGGAATTATAGTGACAGTGCTCACCCCAGCGTCCCAAACCGTAAACCTTTCTCGTTTCTCCGAATGCAAGCAGATGTTTCATGATTTCAGGTTTGTCAACAGTATTGACGGGATAGGCATATGGGTTGACATAGCGGTAATGCTCATCCTGTGCCGGAAACATTTCTACCCGCTCCAGCCTGGTCTCCGTCCAGTATCCCCTGCTGCCCTTAAAGAAATTATGGCGCACCAGAATCCTATGGCAGGGAATCTGCGGATCCGGCAGATAAATCCACTGTGCAGGCGTATCCAGATTTTCCCCTCTGTACCGGGTCTCCACCGCGCTTGTTCTCAGCTTCCTTACGGCGGATACAAGCTCCCGCGGCATTCCCTTTATTTCTTCAAATTCCATCCACGGAATCGTAGTGATGATCTTATCCCCCTGAAAGTGCTCTCCCGATTTTGTGCATACCCTGCGGGTATCAAAATCAATTTCCTTTATATCCGCCCCATAGCATACCCTGGGCGCAAGCGCCTGTGCCATCCGAAGCCATACCTCGCCATAGCCGTAATGTTTCGGATAATAAAAACGGGCGTGCCCGGGCTGTGTGCCGTAGGGCTCTCTCATCAGACAAGACCGCAAGGTCTCCTCAAAACTCACATCCGGCAGTTTTTCCAGCCAGTAGGTCCCCAGCATATCCAAGTCTTCCCCGAACATCTTCTGATTATAGGGAAGCATATAATCCTCTGCAATCTTCTCCCCCAGCTTCCATACGATCCAATCCGTAAACTTATCCGGCATCTTTCTGCCGCTGTTACACCCCGCCCGTGCTATGGAAGACAGATAGGCAATCTGCTCCTCGATTCCAAACTGCCAGATATTGGCTTCCATGGGATGACCCACCACCGCGCCCCCAACTGCAATGCGGCTGTCCCTTGTAAAGAGATTCCATTCCTCCCTTTCCATGAACCGGAACAGAAATTCCGTCACCTTAGGTCTCTTCACATCCAGAAAGTGCCCGCCGCCGACGTCAAAAGGACTTTCGTCCACCATGACAGACCGACAAAGCCCTCCTGCCTCATTTTCCTTTTCCAGAAGGAGAAAAGAGTCCTCCCCCTTCTCCTTCAGCCTGTGGGCAAAGGAAAGCCCTGCCGGTCCTGCACCCAAAATCAGATATTTTACATTCTCCATCCCGATTTCCTCATCTTATTTTTTCCACACAAAAGGCTCATGTCTGCGCAGCATGAACAAGATTTTCAGCGCTTCTAAAACAGAACTCCCCTTTAAGCTGGAAGCGCTCCCCACATAATGAATGGGAACCTCAACGGTATGAAAGCCCCTGCAGTAATAGCGCATTTCCGTCTGATACATATGTCCTCTTGAAAGGAATGCATCCAGATTCATTTTTTCAAGAATCTGTCGCTGGAATCCTTCAAATCCGCTGGTCATATCCTTTAACTTTGTCCCTAAAACCAAATTGGACAGATAGGTGCCGCCCTGGCTAAGCACCCTGCGGTACAGGGGCTGCTCCCTCATGGAGCCTCCCTGGATGAACCGGGATCCCCACACACAGTCGTACCCCTCCTCCAGCCGCTGAATAAACTGGTAAAGCTCTGACGGGAGATGACTTCCCCCTCCATCCATCTCGATGATCCACTCAGCCCCGTCTAAAAGCGCCTGCCTGAATCCCTCCAGATAGCAGGTAATGACCCCTTTGGACTCCTTATGGAAAATACACCTTACCTTATCGCTGACCTTTTCCCTTTCCCGTATGATCTCCTCCGTGCGGTCTTTGGAATAGCTGTCGATTACCGGGTATATGTATAAATTATCATAGGGCAGCGCCAGAATTTCATCCAGGATCTGCCCCATTGTACTTTCTTCATTTGCCACAGGCATGACAATAATCGTTTTTTTCATTCCCACCCTCATTTGTCCTGATTTTGTTCTTACGCCTGATACTGATTGCAGGCATCGATCACCATGGATACCTCTTCCTCCGTCATCTCCGGGAACAGGGGCAGCGTCACGCAATGGCTTGCCAGATATTCCGCATTGGGACAGTCTCCCTTCTGATACCCCAGATCAGCATACGCCTTCTGCAGATGGCAGGGCACCGGATAATGCTTGTTGCACTCCATCCCCTTCTGCTCCATATAGGCAATGAGATCGTCCGGGTCATCCACCGTGACTACAAACAGATGGAACACCGGGTCCGTGTTCTCTGGATGCGCCTGCATGGTAATCCTTGGATTCGTGATTTCCCTTATATAGCGCCTGCCGATCTCCCTGCGGCGCGCCGTCCATTGGGGCAGATATTGAAGACTCACGCTAAGGACGGCTCCCTGCAGTCCCTCCAGCCTGTAATTATATCCAATTACATCATGATAATACCTGACCTGACACCCCTGGTTCTTAAAGGTGGTGATGGCGTCAAAATATTCCTTTTTATAGCAGGTAACGCTCCCCCCTTCCCCGAAGGCGTACAGATTCTTACCTGGATAAAAACTAAAACACCCCAGTTCTCCCAGGCTTCCTGCCATTTTTCCTTCATAAAGGGCGCCGTGTGCCTGGGCACAGTCCTCCACCACATAAAGCCCGTGCTTATCGGCGATTTCCTTCACCCTGCCAAATGCAAAGGGCTGACCGTATAAATGGACGCCTATGATTGCCTTGGTCCTGTCCGTGATCTTTTCCTCAATCCTGTCAGGATCGATTTCCCATGTGTCCGCCGTGCAGTCCACAAACACCGGAACCGCTCCTGTATATGTGACGCCCCATGCCGTTGCAATATACGTGTTGGCAGGCACGATCACCTCGTCCCCCGGTCCGATTCCCAGCGCCATCATGGCACAGTGCAGGGCGGAGGTTCCGTTGTTGACCCCTGCCGCATAGGGAACGCCGCAGTACGCGGCAAACTCCCGGTCAAACTGATCCGCAAACCGTCCCCCCGAAAAAGCAGTCTCCTCGCAGACCGCCTCGATTGCCGCCATGTACTCTTTTTTATGCTTCTTAAAATCCCTCGTCAAATCAATTCTCTTTAACATACTCTCCTCCGTCTTGAACCCGCCTGAAATTATTTACGTCTGTCTTCCTGTCTGAACGTCTTTTTCAGCCTGTAAATCTGTACCAGATAATTTTTAATGGTCTTCCACACCTTCACCGTAGTATTGTAATCTTCCTGCCACTCCACGGGCATGTCATAAATCACCACGCCCATGCGCTCCGCCCGCAGCAGAAATTCTATGGTATAAAACCAGCCATTGTCATTGCCGCTTGCCGCCACCAGCTTTTCCGCCGTCTCTTTTCGCAGAAAGGTAAAGCCGCACACCGCATCCGTCGCTTTCATATGAAAAATCGTCTTAAGCAAAAACACCAGCCCCATGGATGTGATCTTGCGGTACCATTTACGCCCCCTGGTATCGGACTCTTTGCTGAACCGGCTTCCGTTTACATATTCCAGTTCCGGTCTATCCTTAAACAACTCTATGGTCCGTCCTAAATACTTGATATCCGTGGACAGATCGATGTCCATATATCCCACAAGGGCACATTCATTTAAAGCAATTCCTTTTCGAAAGGCGACGCCTACGCCCCGCTCTCTCACCCTTACATAAGTCACCTCAGGATATTTCTCTTCCAGCGCCTTCCCGATTTCAGGGGTTTCATCCTCCGAACCGTTATCCAGAATCGTAAGACAGTAAGGAACCGAAACATTTTCCCTCAGATATGCCATGGTCCTGTCGATGCCGTTCTGCAGCCGCAACCGCTCATTCAGCACCGGAAACAATAAATTGATGGATAGTTGTTCTGTACTCATTTTTTTACCACCTTTTCTATATCTGAAACCAGATATCTCTGCTGCTTGAAAATCAAATTAAGCAGCACAGACAGATATTTCAGGATAATCGTAAGCAGCGCGAACACGCCGAAAAAGCCCAATGCCAGAAAGCCCATAGTAGAGAGCCACCCTTCCACCGGTCTTGTATGATTAAAGATATCGGAAATAATATAGATTCCCATCCCTATGATCACCGCCAGGAAAATACCGCATATGATTGCCGATACCCGCTCGAGTACATTGGTAAAATAAATGAAAGAATCCAGCGCCAGCGCAGTCCGCTCAGAGGTCACCGTCTTGTTCTTTACCCGCACATTCACGTCCTTGCTGCAATAAAAAATCGTATCTGCTTTAAGTCCGCAGTTCATATAAACAGCCTTGCGGTAGGGGATATACTGTCCCATGGACTTGATCCTGTTGATCGCCCTTCTGGAAACAATCCGGAAGGTCTCCGGTCCTATCTTTCCATTTCCCCTGCTGGTACTGTTATACAAAGAATAAAAAAGCTTGGAAGTCATGCGCAGCTTCCCTTTGCTGCTTGCCGCCACAATATCGTTTCCTTCGATCAGCTTACGGTAGACCTCCATCATGACATCCGGCTCGTAGTCCACGAAAATATCATCGAACTCAAAGACAAAATCCCCGATGGCAATGTCCCGCCCCGCATTCATGGCGCTTTCCAGCCCTTGGAAAAAACTCATGTGAACCACATTGACCATCATCTTAAGCTGTCTGCTTTCCACATACTCCCGAAGGACCTCTACCGTGCCGTCTGTACAGGCATCATCCACGCACACCAGCTCGTACTGCTCAAAATTCTCCTCGCATACCGGAAGCACCGTATCCAGAAAATATTTCACGTAAGAAGCTACATCATGCAGATAGACTACCAGCGAAATAAATTTTTTTTCTTTTTTATTTATGACCTGTCTTTCCATAATTCGTCCTTTCCTCCTCTATTCCAGCATCAAATACTCATCCAGATCATACACCGTATTAATCTTGCCCGACAAAACGCTGACAAACATCGGCTGCCTGTTCATTACCTTGATTGCAGTAGGGCGGGAATCGTCCACCTCAGAACTTTTCAAGATCGGCTTCATGGAATAAAGGGATTTCTCATAAGAATAAGTATATTCCGGTTTCATATATTTATCAGCCAGATGAGACATGTAGGGCCATGCCGAATCCGGCTTATGCACACATTCACTGCAGTTCCCAAGGTTATCCGGCGTGCATCTTCTGCCTCCCGCCTCGCTGCCATTCTGGCAGGAGAACACCGGTTTCGCATCATAGCTGGTCACATGAGGCGTAAAAGTCACAGAAGTAAGGGAATGCAGTCCCGTCTTTCCAAAAGGCATAATGGAGAAGAAAGGTCCATCCATAACCGTTATTCCAATACCCTTCAGCACATCAGATGGTTTACATAATATAATCTCACAGAGCTCATATTTGATATTAAACAATTCCTTGTCTATGCCTTCCACCTTATCGATAATCTGGTTTACCGAGGCATAAGAGGCATTGAGCACATAAGGCGCTTCATAACAGCTGCCCTCTTCCGTCTGTACCTGAAAACACCTCTCCTGCTTTATGATCCGCTCTATGCGGGCGTCAAACACCATCTGAACAGCTGGATTATCATAGAGCCTGTCCTCATAATATTTCTGCAGAATCTTGGCATCATAGGTATATTCTTCCGTGAGAAAGGCACCGTCGCACATTCCCGGCTTAAAATACCTGGAAATGGGCGCTTCCTCGCACCGGATGCCTGCCGCTTTACAAAATTCCTTAAACTGAGCCGCATTGGTCCAGGAGAACTTGTCCGAAGTGGCATAAATCTGCTCGAACCTATCGTGAATACAAAAGCCGAAGTCCTCCACGAACCGCCTGAAATACCCCGCCGACTTCACCGCCGTGGTAAGACTGCGCGGATAGTGGTATCCCATATGCACCCTCGCCTGATTGATATAAGTAGCCCGCATAAAAGGCGCGCTGTCATACTCAAGCACCAGAACCTGCTGCCCCTGCTGCGCACAAAAGTCTGCAGCATATAAGCCATAGAGACCGGCACCGATAATGATTTTATCATACTGCTTTGACATAAACTAATCCTTTACATTCCTTTCATCATCGCTTTATTCCAGTATAACCCGGTAAATCGTATATTCCTCACCCCTCGCAGTATCCTCCGAAGTCCGGTACAAGACTTCACACTCTGCTAAGCGGTCTGCCTGGGTAAGACAGCTGTCTTTAGAGTCCAGAAGATATAATTCCTCCCTTTCAGGAAAATTTATCCCCGCCCACGATAGGAGCTCTTCAAAGCTGATTTTTTTCTCCTGCTCCACACTCCAGTCCGCGTAAGTTTCCTTCTGCCCATTCCCTGCAAAATAAAACTCGTATTCAGGAAGATAAGCAAGCACCGTAGATGCATAGGGCACATTCACAGTGACCAGCAGCGCATCCTGAGGTATATTCTCCCTGATATATTCAGCTGTATACACACCATCCGAATATACACCGTTAAGGGCGTTCGCAAGGCTGGATGACTCTTCCTTATCATTCCACCTTAGGAACATGCAGAAAGATAGCAAAATCACCATTAACTCAATTCCCAGAAGCGCCCTTTCCGCAGCCTTCCCTGCCGGCTTCTTCTCTTCCTTTTGGAGATACAATACCCATATTGTCCACATCAGCACAAAGCAAAGCGCAATAAAATGCCAGATATGAAGCTGATAAATCATAACACTGAACGCCGCCTCAAACAAATAAGCGCCTGCCATCACAGCGGCTGCCCACAGACTCTTCAGCTGGACGGATGCCACCAGTAATAAGACGGCAAGCAAAAGCAGAAACAACTGACAGAAAAATTCGCCTCTTCCTGTCAGACGTATCAAAATCCAACAGGCATAATCCCCAATCTCTTTCAACAATTCCCAGAAACCATGGCTGCTTACCTGAAATACCGGACTGTCAGAGACACGGTAAAACTGCCCGACCAGCAAGCATAAACTAAACAGCGGAATCCAGATTCCCTTAAGGATATTTAAAACAGGACCCCATGTTTTTCCTCTAACGCCCTTCCACACATTCTCACCGAGCCACATTAAGGAAATCATTCCTGCACCCATCAGGATAATCACATCAGACTGCACCAAAAGCCCTAAAAGCAGCCCATACAAAATGCATCTTTCATTTCTTTTGGGATAGCAAAGTGCCAGCAGTATAAGCAGCAAAGCAATCAGGCAGTAATTCCTGGCTATTTCCGCATAATAATACGTAAATATAGGACTGAACACTGCCGCCGCCTTTACAATCTTACGCATAGGCGCTTTAAACAAAAACAATCCTGTAGTCACCGCCATAATCAGATAACTAGCCAAACTGATTGTCCGAAAGGGCAGACCTGCCTTTGCAAAGGGCATAAGCAACAGATACCAAAGGCATGGATGCCCCTGATATTTAATTTCTGAGAACAGTTCCAATGGCGAAAGTCCCTTTGCCATCAGCCACACATTCGCCTCATCCCGCCACAATTCATGTCTTACAAGCAAAATTCCGTTAAAAATCAGATACCCCAGGAATACCATTGTCAAAATGACTCTATCTACATTATGCCTTTTATTCGTATCTGTCATTTTCCTCTCCATCATGTATACATGCGTTTCTTTTCACACACCCTATTATCATACCATAAAAACGCCGGCACGCAAAGCATGCCGACGTATATTTTAAACCGCAATAATCAAATTAATTATTTTTTGTTTCCTCATAGCTTAAAATCATGTGCGCAAGTGCATCCGCATAAAGCTGTCTGCCTGCCTCTGTCAGGTGTACGCCATCCTCCAGATATTCTTCCGCTGTATAACCATCGATTCCCAAATCCTGATAAGCATTGAAAAACAGCGTCTGTCTTTCATTTGCCACGTAATTACATATCCCTTTATAATCAAACAGCGTACCATATCCGCTGTTAACGGTATTTCCATCTCCAATCATCCATGTACCGTCATAAAACTGAGCATAATTAGGCGCACATAAAATGATAGTCGCATCCGGCGCAACATCCCTCAAATTATCCACTGCATAGCGGAGTGCGCCGGCATAGGTTCTTAAATCAAAAAGCTCCATATCTGCACTGTCAAGCGGCGTTGCCCTAAAGAAGTCATTCATGCCATACTCTACAATAAAATAATCCGTCTTTGAAAAGTCGATATTAGGATTATCCAAGATTTTCTTCGCTTCTTTTCCAGAAAAAACATCCGTGGGTATGTCGCCCATGATTGCTTTGACTACTCCTACCAGGCTTGTGGAAGTCCATTTGTCCGACTCTGCCGACTCCTCATATTCAATCGCCGCACAGGTGCCTCCAATGGCTAGATTGAAAACATCTGCCTCACACGCAACGGACGTCAAGTAAGGTATACCCGTTCCGTCCCTGTTCGCATCAAAAATACTATCTCCTAAAAATACAAGCTGCAGTTCTCTTCCCTCAGGTTCTGTCTGATCCGCCTCGGTAATCACCTGCTCCTGCTCCGGTTCCTTAAGCTGAACCTCCGGCGTTATGATTTCCGGTGTCGCCGTCTCTTCAGGAGTTGGCGCTGTCGAAGGCATGACCTCTTCCTCCAGTACCTCTCCTGTCTCCGTAATGATAATATTCTCAGGCAGAATTTCTTCATTCTTCTTGTCTTCAGTTTCTCTGCCACATCCAACCAGTACTAATACCGCCAGAACAGATGCCAATGACAAACAAAGACGCCCCTTGGACTTGACCATTCTCATGTTCTGCACTCCTCCACTTCTTACTGATTCTATAGATAAATTATCTATAGATAAATTATCTTAGCAAAGAATACCACATTTTTTACCAAAATGCACATCCTAAGAAGCAATTTAAGATTTCTTTCTCGAACCTTAATCAATTCTTAACAACTGATCTGCTTCCTTATATTTTATTCACCTTTCCTTATTATATTCCAAAAACCACTCCGCAAACTTACCAAGTCCTTCTTCTATCGTTGTTTCTAGTTTAAAGCTATAATCCCTCATCAAATCTTCTACATCCGCATAAGTTTCATAGACGTCCCCCGGCTGCATGGGCAGATATTCCTTTTTTGCCTCTTTGCCAAGGCATCTTTCGAGCACTGCAATATAATCCATCAATTTTTCCGGCTTATGATTCCCAATATTGTAGATTTTGTAGGCGGCGCCGTTTTCATCCTGAGCGGGAGGATTACAGAGCATATTCTCTACCCCTTTCACAATATCATCAATATAAGTGAAATCACGCATCATATCCCCATTGTTATAAATCTGGATTGGTTCACCTGCCATGATTTTCTTTGCAAACTTAAAATATGCCATATCCGGTCTTCCCATGGGTCCGTAAACGGTAAAGAAGCGAAGCCCCGTTAAAGGAATCCCATAAAGTTTGCTGTATGAATATGCCATCAGTTCATTGGATTTCTTGGTCGCCGCATAAAGACTTACCGGCTTGTCCACTTTATCATCTGTAGAAAAAGGTACCTTTTTGTTTCCTCCATAAACAGAACTGGAAGAGGCAAAGACAAGATGCTCTACCGGATAGTAACGGCATGCCTCCAAAATATGAAAAAAGCCCACAATATTGGATTGAATATAAGCGTCAGGACATTCAATACTATAACGCACCCCCGCCTGTGCCGCCAGATTGACTACGATCTGCGGCTTAAATTCATCAAAAACTGAAAATAACGCCTTTTTATCCGCCAGATCAGCCTTGATAAAGTGATAATTCGGTTCATTTTTCAAAATGGAAAGGCGGTCCTCCTTGAGTGAGACCTCATAGTAATCATTCATATTGTCAAGTCCGATTACTTCTGCTCCCTTTTCAAGCAATGCTTTTGATAAAAAAAAGCCGATGAACCCGGCGCCGCCGGTAATCAAATAACGTTTGGATGGGTCTAAAGTTTTCATACAATCCCCTTTATGGTAGTTTATTTTTTAATGCTTCTATTTTATACTCATAAAGCGCTTTCGTCAAATACCAGATTCAAATACCTGAATCCGCAGAACCCGTTTTCATCTGCCAGCGTACTCACCTCTGCTCCCGATGGAATCGTCACTTCGTATTCCATTCCTTGATACCGATATTTGATCCGGACTTCCACATCCGGTCTTAAGGAAATTGCTTCAAGTACCGATTGGTGAAAGCTGACCCAATACTGTGTGGTAATCATCACTTCATCGGATTGGGCATTTCGTATCTTTTCAATTGTCTCCTGCTGGAATGCTGCATAAGCGGAATTGGGCACTTCTGTGTATTCCAGAACCGCGCCGCATATGGTGCACTGCTTTGCCATCAGCGCATCCCTTTCTGCCGTTGCTGGCCTGACCATTTCATCTGTCAATTCATGAATGCATGTATCGCTTCCTTCATAAAATTCATTTTCAGGCGCCCCGTTTTGTCCTCCCTCCGGTATTTTTGAAACTTCTACTTTATCTCCCGACTGCGCCACACGGTAATAATGCTCTGAATTGATCTGTACGACCCTTCCGCCGTAGTCCATACCTACAGATGCCAGATAAATTCCATCACCAGCAGATGCTGCTACTGCTGCCGCGCTTCCTTCTCCTTCATAAGGGATTTTTTTGTATGCTGCAATAGACATCTCATTTTCATCCCCTACCTGGTATAAATACAGCGTCATGACACAGCCGCTCTGCTCATCATACTTTTGAAAATCGCACTGTGCCATGATCTGTGTTCCATCCTCTGTCGCCGCAACCTGCAGTTTCATGATAAGCGGTGTTTCTGCTGCCTGTACCTTAGCCGCCTGCCCTGTCCCTGACAGTATTCCCAAAAGCAGGAAAATTACCGCCATTCTTGCCAACACTTTCTTTTTCCACATGTTTTTCTTCATTTGTTTTCTCTTTCCTTTCTTTTTGATAGGAGCTCATGCCATCGCGCACGCTTAATCTGATGGATCCTCAAACAGTTCCTCGATCGATACTTTCAGGATTTCCGCCATTGCCTTCAATTCAAAATCGGTCACCGTCCGTTCATGACTCTCGATTCTTGAAATGGATCCCCGGCATATATAAATCGCATACATCTCCAGCTTTTCCGACAATTCCCTCTGGCTCAGCTTCCTTTCAATCCTATACTTCCTGACCTTTTCGCCCACAACATTCTGCGTTTCGTAATCAATGATTCGCGCCATGACTGATCTCCATAAAAATTTGACACAAATATTTTATTACACTCCTTTCCGTTTCTTGTCCTGTGACAGGACACTTACAAAAAGAAAAAAAGAAGAAGTCCGCCGACTTCCTCTTTTCTTTCTTATATCTTTATTCTGCCAGAATCTTATTTCTTTTTGACAGCCACGCCTTCAAACCCATAATATCTCGACAGTCCTTTATTTTCCCAGTCCTCCGAATCCTCCTTAATATCGGAAAAGTATAAAAGGGCAGGCTGCACTGGCAAAGGTTCCACCTCAACAATTCCCTCTCCGGTGCTGCGGTAGAGCTCCATGCGCTCCTTAAGTGCATCGCCATAAGCCTTGGCATTGCCATTTGACAATTCTGTGCATGCTGACGAGAACGTATAATAATGCGGCTCCGGTATGACCGTGAGCACTGACCCCGCCGTCAAGAAAAGAATACATCCCACAAGGCACCAACAGCTTTCCGCTGAAAATTGCTTAAAGGTCCCCTGACTTGCTTCATTTTGCCTGCCTGTCCATCTTTTCCGCACCCAACCAGTCATATAGCCCACGCTCAAAGAAAGGAGCAATATATACATAAGATAAACAAGTGCCTGCAGCCTTCCCGCTTCCATGTTTCCCACTGCGAACATGGGCGGCGTAATCATTGCCGAGGTCAGGCAAAAGCCAAAAAGCAGCACTGCAAGCGGACACGGAAAACGAAAGGAAGTCTTATCTGCCATATGCCAGAATAAGGGAATCAGCGCAATCATGAGGATCACCACCGGCCAAATCGTCCACTGGCTCATCGCCCTGTCGAGACAGCCATAAAAAGACACCAGCACCGCCTTAATAGGGTTCATTCCATTTGCGTCCTCGGCGCGCACCCAATTCCCGGGGGCAGCCACATTGAGCACAAATCCTATATAAAAAAAGCCAATAGGTACCGCTAAAGCCCTGCACTTATTCCAATTTTTGCAGACACTGATAATCACAACCGCTGCCAGCAAGACAATTGCCCCGTTGAGCGCAGTCAGCTGATTTCCTCCGCCCGTAAAAAAACCCAAAAAAGAAGCGGCGCATAAATCCCAAATCCTCTTCTTTCCTTTATCATAAACCGCTGAAATCAAAAGCCCAAAGAAAAACAAAGACATGCTATGGACAAAAATATAATTTACCGCTCCGCTGTACCAGTAAAAAGCCTCACAACGGCCTGCCGGGCACATACATTGAACGGATGCAAAAAGCACCAGCATAGAAACACTGTGGCTGAGCATTTTGTCTGCTTTAAATACTTTCACAAAAATTGCATGGAACAAATACATCACGGAAAAGCTGAGCATTCCCAGCATAATCCATGTGGTCAGCACATATCCTCTCTCACCGAAGCTGCTTGGCGGTATTGCCATCAGAAAATTGGAAGTAAAATACCCCATCCAGTGCGCCCAGTCATCTATCGCCCTTAAGATTCCCTGCCAGATCACTGCAAACACATTATGCGTTGCCATCCACGCCTGATGACAATTACTCCCAATAGAATAGTCGTCAGCGCTGGGATAATTATACCAGGCCAGCCATAGAAGCGGCACGAGACTAAGTACATACACTACCGTCGTAAAAACGGCAACGCTTTTAGGCGTAATCAGTTTTGTGATTCTCCCGTCCCACTTTTTCTTCGCCCCATCGATCCTTATTTTCAAATCTTCTTTCATTTAAGTACCCATACCTTTCCTGCAAATTCCTATAATGTTCTTATTGCGTCAAATCCATTTTCAAACCTTGCCAACCCTGTCTTTCTCATATATACTTAAGCTGTAACAGCTATCACTATTTAGAGAATCATAAGGAGTTTTTATATAAATGCCAGTCGAAGACAAACTATCCATCATCATCCCTTCTTATAATGAACAGGATAATATAGCAAGGACCTTTCACACGATTTGCGAACTGTTGAACGCAAATCATATCCCATTTGAAATCATCTTTGTGGATGATGGCTCTAAAGATTTAACCTACCAGCGTATCCAGGAATTATCTTCTACCCACCCAGAGGCAAAGGGCATCTCCTTTTCACGAAATTTCGGCAAGGAAGCCGCTATTTTTGCCGGACTTGAAGTCGCACAGGGCGCCTGTTGTCTGATTATGGATTGTGACTTACAGCACCCTGCTTCCTTGATTCCCGAAATGTACCGTCTCTGGAAAGAAGGGTTTGAGGTCATAGAAGGCATCAAATCTTCCCGCGGAAAGGAAACCCCACTGCATACATTCTGCGCAAGAACCTTCTATCGCATCATCAGTAAGGTAACTGCCATCGATATGTCACACGCTTCTGATTTTAAGCTTTTAGACCGGAAGGCTGTGGATGCACTCCTTGTCATGCCGGAACGCGCCCCCTTTTTCCGCGCCTTATCTTCATGGGTGGGCTTTCGGACCACTACGATTCCTTTTGAGGTGCAGGACCGGGAAATCGGCACTTCTAAATGGTCCTTGTGGAGCCTTACGAAATATGCCGTTCGGAATATCACTTCTTTTTCCAGTGCACCGCTTCAGTTGATTTCACTGCTGGGATGGATTATGTTTTTTGCTTCCATCGTTCTGAGCATTCAGTCGCTGTACCGTTATTTTTCCGGTACCGCTTTGGAAGGGTTTACGACGGTGATTCTTCTACAATTGGTCATTGGAAGTGTGCTCATGATCAGCCTTGGCTTTATTGGACACTATATTTCCAGGATTTATGATGAGATTAAGGCAAGACCCCGGTATATCATCAGCAAAAGATGCGGATGTTAATTAGACCTTACCTTCCTATGCTGTAATATTCTACATTTGCTGCTTTCATTTCCGTTGGCTCGTATAAGTTCCGTCCATCATAAACTAACGGCGTGTGCATTTGATCCTTAAAGTTCTGGGGTTTTATTTCTTTAATTTCCGGCCATTCTGTAAAAATGAAGCATATATGGGCTCCGTCTAAGGCTTGTTTCGGAGTAGAAACATAGTTTATAGAGCCCTTATCCATTTTTCCTTCGGGGAAAAGTTGTTTGGAGCGCTCTGTTCCTTTAGGGTCGTAGGCATGAATTTGTGCACCTGCTGCCAGAAGGAGCCTTAAATTATCAATAGAAGGCGCTTCTCTTAAATCATCCGTTCCGGACTTAAAAGTAAGTCCTAACACTGCTACCTTTAAGCCATTAAAAGAAATCATTCTTTCTTTTGCTTTTTCAAAAAGCCGGGTCTTCTGTGCGCTGTTTACATCCACGCAGGCTTCTACCGTTTTCAACTGGTAACCATGTTCTCGTGCAAGAAATTTGAGGGCTTTGGTATCTTTAGGGAAGCAGCTTCCGCCAAATCCGATTCCTGCATTTAAGAAACGGGCTCCAATTCTCTCATCATAACTCATTCCCTTAGCCACGTCGGTGATGTCAGCGCCTACCAGCTCACATAAGTTTGCAATGTCATTCATATAAGAAATCTTAAGCGCTAGAAAATCGTTGCAGGCGTACTTGATCATTTCAGCAGAACGACGTTTTACGGAAACTACAGGAAGACCAAAAGGTTCATAAATCTTCTGAAGAAGCACTTCTGCCTCTTTGCTTTCTGTCCCGATAATGATCCTTGCGGCATGAAGGGTATCATGGACAGCTGTCCCCTGGGCTAAAAATTCAGGATTCGATGCCACCTCTACTTTTACGTCATGCACAAGAAAATCCTTGATGAACTGCTCCACCTTGTCGTTGGTTCCTACCGGAACGGTGGACTTTACGACCACGAGACAGTCCTTTTCTATGGTCTCAGCAATCTGCCTGGACACCTCTGCTATGTAGCTTAAGTTTGCACTTCCGTCAGGCATTTCCGGCGTGCCGACGCCAATGAAGATTGCATCTGCATCCCTGTATGCTTCCGCATAATCTGTAGTAAAGTGCAGCGTCCCTTCCGCATTATTTTTCTGCATCAGCTCCTCCAGCCCCTCTTCATAAATAGGCGAGATACCCTGACGCATCATTTCAACCTTTTTCTCATCGATATCCACACAAGTCACTTGATATCCCTTTTCTGCAAAGCACACGCCTGCTACCAATCCTACATATCCGGTTCCTGCAACTGCTATTTTCATATTCTGCCTCCTTTTTCTATCTAATCTATTTTTTTTAAAATCTCATTTAATCCAAATGCTGCCAGCGGGAGCATCAGAACGAAATATCCTAAAATGTATCGTGCCTGTGCCTCCCAGATCATATGAAACAAAAATCCGCCAAAAATATTCAACGCGAAATAAGCACGCGCTAAGAACCAATCCCTGCGCACAGAAAAGCAATATATCCCCGTACATAAGAACACAAAGAAATGATAAATATTCATTATTTCGTATAGCACGTTTCTGCCTGTTCCATATATAAAGAACTGTGCCAATGAGGATAGATTTTCCACATGCCGGCTGTTCCATTCATTTGTGATCATTGCCTGAAAAGTAGGCGCATTCCACTGGGATGTAAATTTCTTGTAAAAAAAGTCAAGTGCGTAGCGCTGTTCATGCGCGAATTTATTCATAGATTCCTTAAGACTCTCCACGCACGCCTTGCTTGTCAGTTCTCTGTCATAATTGTTATCACCATAAACAGTCCAATTATAACCATTATACCAGCCGCACGCATATCCCCCTTCATCTGCCTCCTGCATGCTCATTGCAATCCAGGCAATCTTAGGAATCCCCTTGGGAAACTCTGAAAGACCTGCACGTGCAGCATAGACGCCATTTACAATCCCTGTGCCAGCCTGAGAAATAAGGATAAGCCCAACCGCCCAGATTAACATTTTATATCTTTTTTTCTGGACAGCATGCAAAACAATGGCAATGACCGCCGCCACCACTAAAATATTAATATTAGATTTTACAACAATACCAACAGACAGCAGCACTGCTGCCTTTAAAATGTTCTGCCATCTATCCGTTTTCAAGTACCGAATCATACAGTAGATACTGCACACCCCAAAACTCCAGCCGATGATATCTCCATAGACAAACGTAGAAAAAAGGAAAAGCGGAAACATGCCCATAGATAAAACAGCTTCTATCCTTCCCACGCGCTCTTCTGCAAACAATTCTCTTGTAATCATTCCCAGCATTTTCAGGATGACCACGATACAGACAATATTGATCAACTGAAACACAATGAAATTTTCCACGCCGAAAATCTGATAAATCCACTCAAGCAGTGCCGCAAAACCAATCTGGAAAGAATAACGGTAAAGATACTCCCCCTGCTCAAACGCCTGATAGTTCTTCTCCATGAACTGGATTGCAATGTCACTGATCAATCCACTGTCGCAGGTGACGACACACCTAAAAAGCAGAACAATCAGTAAGCATATGACTGCACTGTAAATCAGCGCCAGTCTCTCGATACGAATATGTTTCACCCACTTAGCTTTCATCAGGAAATGAAGGCATACAATGATTCCTCCCGATACTGCCAGCACAACAAGCGGCTTGTCCCACTTATATTTTGCCGTCTCCATCACCTGATAGAGCTCAAAGTAGGTCGTACGCAAAAGGCTGTTGACGGTATTGAATGCAACCATAATTGCAAACGGTATTAAATAGAAATAAGTCAATATCCTTACAAATTTTTGTTCCTTCATGTTCTCTCCAGATAAATCTCAGACAGCTTAATCTTCTCCCATATTTGAATAATTATAATCTGAAACATAAATCGTATATCTTCCAATCCTTCCTGCTTCATCCAAAATTACGTCCTTATCTTCCAAAAAGGCAGCAAAACTGTCCTTTTCCGCATCTGTCACAATATATGCCGTCTTCTGTTTAAACGGCACATTCGGACAATACCAGTCTGTACTTGCCAGCCATTTACAGATATCCATTTTTTCCATTGATGCCACTGGGTATACACGGACAGATCCATTTGCGAGCACTGTCATAGTATTTGCATTTTCAAATGTTGCGTATGCTGTAGACAGACCTTTTTCCTCTAAAAATGCTGTGACTTCATATTCTTCCGTAAGAGGCGGCTCCTCTGATTGAAAGACTGGCAGATACATCTGCGCAATATTAGATACCGCCAAGAGGATTGCCGTCACCCCTACCATATATTTTACCACACTTCCGCCTTTTTCCCACACCATGGCAGCAGAAAAAGGTAAAAGAAATAAAAGCATGAAGTAATATCTCTCAGTACTGTCCACCGTCGTAAAGGCTACTATCAAAGCTGTCAGAAGAGGAGACGCACACATAACGAGCCATGCCCAATGACGCGACTCCATTTCTCTCTTCCACATCAGATGCAAAATATGCCCAAGCATATACACCGTCGATAAAAGCAATATGCCAAGACATATTTTTCCCAAAAGATTTGCGCTTTCAAACCCAATTGCCCGCGCCATATCCGGTATGACTGCTGTAAACAGCTTGGAAACTCCTTTACGCATATTCCTCGAAATTTCCTGTCCTACTGAGAAAGGAAATAAGGTTCCCAAATAGCTCACCGCAAACAGTGACAATGTCCACAGACTTATACAAAAATCAGACACACTTCTCTTTTTCTTTTGATAAATAAAGTAAATATTTCTGATGATTTCTACCCCAAGCAAAGGACCATAGATAACCAAGATCCCCCTGACTCCCTGTAAACCAAGTAGGAAGGCTGACAAAATACCTCCCCCTGAAAGTTTATAGGCTATTTTTCTTTTTTTTATAAATAAAGCATATATTCCCAGTGTAAAAAAGCAAACGACCACATGAATCGCATAATAACCGGCAAATAAATAAAGAAGCTCCAACATAATGAATCCGGACGGAATTGCGAGACACAAAAAGGCCATCAGCAGCCCGCTCATTTTTTTCATTCCCGCCAACTTAGAAAAGCACAGGATAGAAAGCAAAATCAACACCGTCATCATACAGCACGCCATCCCTGCTGACAATACCATATCCTCTGTCATCCCGAAAAAAAGAGCTGCCATGTTAGGGACACTGATTATCCGAACCTCTGTAGACGGATACCATGTATCTGGTATGAGCTGCCTGCTTTTCCATATCACTTCTCCAAGAATCGTTTCTGACGCGATATCCGCATTCATGTGATAATTGTAATGAAATAAATTTGTTAGGAAAATCAGCAAGAGAATACCAGTTATTCCAATCAAAAGACCGGATTTTAATTTTTTTTCCGTAATTTTACCTATCATATGTTCTTCTCTCAAATCTAGATTCTCTTTCTTATAAGGCTCAAAGCAGACCAACCGCAGCTTTCAGTTCCCTCGCCATCACTTCCAGCATCTCCTTAGTCATTCCCGGATATACGCCAATCCAAAACGTATCGCACATAATTCTATCTGTATTTTTCAAATCGCCCACTACCCTATATCCTGTTTTTTGCCTGCGCATCTCATCAAAACAAGGCTGCTTCGTGAGGTTTCCCGCAAACAACATCCGGGTCTGTATTCCCCTGCTCTCCAAATAGGGAACCACCTTTGCCCTCTTAACCTCCTCCTTACAAGTCAGCATAAAACCAAACCAACTAGGTGAAGAGCCCTCACAAGCCTCAGGAAGAATGTAATACTCTTCTGTACCTTTAAGAGATTCCTTCAAAAATGCAAAATGCTCCCTTCTAAGCCTTGTAAATTTCGGCAGTTTTTTTAACTGACCACAGCCAATTGCCGCCTGCAAATCTGTCGCTTTTAAATTATACCCAAAATGGGAATAAACATATTTATGATCATATCCTTCTGGAAGCTCTTCATATTTTCTGTCAAAGCGATGCCCGCACACATTGTCCTGACCGGACACGCAGACACAGTCCCTTCCCCAGTCCCTAAAAGAACGAACACACTTGTGTAAAAGGGGATTGTTGGTATATACAGCCCCTCCTTCCCCCATCGTCATATGATGAGGAGGATAAAAACTGGACGTTCCAATATCTCCCACCGTACCTGTTAAATACTCCTTGCCATTCATTTTATATACGGAACCGAGTGCATCACAGTTATCCTCTATCAGCCATAACTGATGCCTGTCGCAAAATTCTTTTACTGCCTTTAGATCAAAGGGATTCCCCAATGTATGCGCCGCCATGACCGCCTTTGTCCTTGGCGAGAGCGCTTCCTCCAACATAGCAATATCCATATTATACTGAGGAATTGTCACATCGATGAAGACAGGCACTGCTCCGAACTGCACAATAGGCGCAACCGTAGTCGGAAATCCCGCTGCCACCGTAATGACTTCATCTCCCCGCCTTACTGCACGCTCCCCCAAAAGTGGAGAAGTGAGCGCCATAAACGCCAGCAGATTTGCAGAAGACCCAGAGTTTACCAATGAACAATGCTTCACGCCAAGATAGGCGGCAAACTCCTTTTCAAATAAATCTGTATATCTTCCTGAGGTAAGCCAAAATTCCAGTGCACTGTCCACCAGATTGGTCATTTCCTCACTGTCATAAACACGGCTTGCATAGGGAATACGAGTTCCCTCCTTATACGGTTCCCTTCGGTTGTGGTAAGTATCACAATATTCTTTTACCATTTCCAAAATTTGTTCTCTCGCCTGCTTCTCATTCATTCCATTAAACATTTTCATCCCTCACCTTCCATGGCGCTTTTCCCTGTTTCCACAATCCCTCCAGATATGCCTTGTCATGCATGGTATCCATGGGCGACCAAAAGCCTTCATGCTTGTAAGCATCCATCTGATTTGCAGCAGCTATACGCTCAAACGGTCCATCTTCCAGCATCTCGCTTCCATCTCCCAAATAGTCAAAGATACCTGGCTCCATTACCATAAAACCTGCATTCACCCATGACTGATCTTTTCTTGCCTTCTCCTTAAACTTATGGACCATTCCGCCTTCCCCTATGGAGATTGCTCCAAAACGTCCTTCCGGCTGGGTCGTGGTAATCGTCACTAATTTCCGGTTCAACTCATGATATTCTAACAACTTATGAATATCCACATCAGAGACCCCGTCTCCATAAGTCAGCATAAATGGCTCATTTCCCACATATTCTCTAATCCGAAGTATCCTTCCTGCCGTCATCGTCCTTGCCCCTGTATTTGCCAGCGTAACACGCCAAGGCTCTTTCTTATTTGCAGCATACTGTGCTGTATGATCCCGCAAATTAAAGCATCCATCTCCCTGATAAGAATAATAATTCATAAAATACTCTTTAATCATATGTCCCTTATATCCGCAACAGATGACAAAATCCAAAAACCCAAAAGAAGCATACCACTTCATGATATGCCATAGGATTGGTTTATCGCCAATTTCAATCATCGGTTTAGGCTTTAGGCTGGATTCCTCACTGATTCTTGTACCCATCCCGCCTGCCAGAATTACTACTTTCATACTCACCATACCTTCCATGGCGCCACTCCTGCGTTCCATCTGTTCTCCAAATCCACCTTGTCACGGCGCGTCTCTACCGGGCACCAGAATCCATGATGTTTATAAACTGCAATCTCCCCCTTCTGTGAAAGAACAGGTAACAACTGCTCATCCAGTTCATAATTTCCATTCAAATAACGGAATACATCTTTTTTAAACACAAAAGTGCAGGCGTTGGTCCACGATTCGTTTATCACCCCAGATAAATTGCACACATTCCCCAAAATATCATCCTCTTCAATAGGGAGCACTACATTTCTTCCAGTGGGCAATGCCACCGCCATCGTGATCATTTTATCTTTCTTAATTGCAAAGTCAACCAATTCCTTCATATTTATATTCGACAGGCAATCTCCATAAGTTACAAGGAACCAATCATCCTCTATATACTTTTCTGCCTCGCTCACCCTCTGCCCTGTGGTTGCAAATAACCCTGTGTCCGCCACCGTTACCTTCCAGTTCTCTGTTACCTTCTTGTGAATATCCACTTGGTTGGTAGCAAGATCAACTGTGATATCAGATTGATAGATATAATAGTCGCGGAAGTAATTTTTGATCACGTTTACTTTAAAACCGCCGCATACAAGAAAATCCTCATATCCAAAATGGCTATACTGCTTCATAATATGCCATAAAAGCGGCTTCTCTCCAATCTCAACCATAGGTTTGGGTATCTCTTCCCTGCCCTCACTGATCGTGCTTTTAGAGCCCCCCGCCAGAATCAAGACTTTCATCCCTCGAACACCATGCCTTTCTCTATGAACCATAGCTTCTGTTTTATGTTCTGCTTCCTGCATTTAGAAATTCACGTATCTGACTTTCCATACATTCTCTTATATTACCACATGTCAGGTAAACATGATACCACTCTACTAATTTTTCCATCGTTTTTTCTATATTCCACACCGGCTTCCACCCCAGCGCAGCTTTCAATTTTGCGCAATCCAGTTTGAGAAAGGAAGCTTCATGCGGTCCGCCATCGTGTTGACTGCTCCAGATTGGTCTTTCTTTGGTCTGTTCTTCCCATTTTCTGCAAAACAGTTCTGTCAATGCTCCTGTAGAAAGACAGTCTGCTTCCTCCGGTCCCACATTATAATTCCCTGCCAATGCAGGATTTTCATACTGCTCCTTGGCAAGCCACAGATATACCGCAACAGGCTCCAGCACATGCTGATAGGGTCTTATTGAATAGGGATTTCTAAGAATAATCGTCTCCTCCTTTGAGACGGAACGCACGCAATCCGGGATAATACGGTCCTTTGCAAAGTCTCCCCCTCCAATCACATTGCCTGCCCGGAGCGTAGAGACTGCGATTCCCTTCGATTTTAAAAAGGAATCTTTATAACTTGATGTGACCAATTCGGAACAGGACTTGGAATTAGAATAAGGATCATAGCCATTTAATTCCTCATCCTCCCTATAGCCCCAGCACCACTCTTTGTTCTTATATACCTTGTCAGTGGTTACATTGATCACAGAACGCACCGATTCGCTTTGGCGCACACATTCAAGCACATTTACCGTTCCCATGACATTTACCTCATAAGTATAGACCGGCTCCTGATAGGACTCTCGCACCAGCGGCTGAGCTGCCATATGAATGACGATTTCCGGCTGGATTTCTGTAAACACCTTTCTTAAATGCCCCAAATCCCTCACATCACCTTCTATGGAATGCATTCTGTCCTTCAATTCACACAGCCCAAAAAGAGAGGGATCCGTTGGCGCTTCCAATGCATATCCATGCACATCTGCGCCTGCTTCCAGAAGCAGACTGCTCATCCACGAGCCTTTAAATCCGGTATGTCCTGTTATCAGTACCTTTTTCCCTTTATAAAAATCAAACCATTTATTCAACTTTTTTCTCCTGCGGACCTTGCCCAGGCAATGGTCCTTCTTATACCCTCTTCAAACGTATACCGGGGAATAAAACCGGTATCTTTCGTCAGTTCTGAAAGATCTGCACATAGATGCATCACTTGCTCCGGGGCATATGGCTTCGCTCCCAGCTTAAGGTGAAGCCCCGGATGTATCTCATCCCTCATAGCTTCTATATATTCCCTTAAGGTTCTTGCCTGTCCGCTCCCCAGACAGTAGACCGCGCCATCTTTGCCCGTTTCTGCCGCCAGAAACAGTGCTTCCGCCGCATCCTTACTATATAAATAATCCCAAATCTGCCCTGCCGGCGTATATTCCGGCGATCTTCCCTGCAGCATTTCCCTGATGCTTGACATAATCATGGTCTGCGCACCGTCATATTCACCATAAACACTCAATATACGGAACCAGATATGCCTTATTCCAAGCTGACGGCTCCGGATTCTGCTAAGCGCTCCGGCGCAAAGTTTGGCAGCCCCATAGCCATTTTCCGGAAACGTTGGAACCCTTGAATTTAGTTTCCCTTCAAAACGTCCATACTCCGCCTGCGAACCTGCGCCTATGAAGCACCGGCATCCCAACTTTTCCGCTGCATCTACAGCGTCTAAGGTAAATTGAATATTGTCCGCCTGGACATGGACATCATTCCTGCCCTCACCTGCCGTACACGCCCATGCCAGGTGAAAAAAAGCATCATATACGCCGGTCAGAATTTCCGGCAGCATATGCATTTCATCCAGATTGCATTCTATCATTTTCACTTGATCACAAATCGGAATCTGTGCAATCCTTGGGGATTTCCGGCGGCATACCACCGTCGCCTCCATTTTTTCTGCAATACATTTCTGTATCAGCGCCATCCCCACAGCGCCTGTCGGTCCTGTAATAATTACCCTTTTCATCATGCGTCTTCACCCTGCTTCATCAAATCATACCTGACTGCCTCATATTCTTCCCTATCTAAAAAAGGCGCCATATCATCAAGCGGCGGTGATGTGATTGTTCCGTCAGGCATTACTTTTGATGAAGATTTGGGTGCAAAATTCTGCTTCTCGTCTATCATAACCTCACAAACGCAGGGACCCTCAAAGCAAAGCATCTTCTCTAAAACAGCATCACATTCCATTTCATCACGGACAATAAAATATTTTAAACCAAAAGCATCTGCCAGTTTTCCAAAATCCGGAAATCCCACGCCGCTCTCCTTATCAATGCCGATAAACGGCGGCTTGAAAAGGCTCGACTGGGTCTGTCTAATGGAATGATATCCGTTATTATTCAATATAATGAGTTTAATATTAAGCTGATTGTGTGCAATCGTCGCCAATTCCTGAACGTTCATCATCACACTTCCATCACCGTCAATACACACTACCCTGCAGGCGGGCTCCGAAACAGCAACACCTAATGCTGCCGGAAGTCCATATCCCATTGCTGCGCAGCCCGAATTGGTGAACATCCTCTGTCCCTGCTTGATTCGACATGCCTGAAACGTCACCACACAGGCGCTTCCGTTGCCGCAGACAATGCGCTCCTTATTTCCCATATGCGAAAATAACTTATCAATAAACACATATGGATTGATTGGTTCCCTTTCCTTTTTATGATACTGCGCCGCCACTGCCGGATAAGCGCTCACCAGCCCCCGGCACCATGCAGTCCACGGTTCATGCTGTTTCTGCGGGGCGTAATCTTCTTCAAGAAGCGCGCATATTAAATTCTTCACATCTGCATTCACAGGCATATCCGCACAGATTGTTGGCTTCGATAATTCTGAAGGATCAATATCAACGATAATCTTATAAGCATTTTTTGCAAAATCATAATGATTATACCCGATCATTCTTATGTTTAGGCGGCATCCAAGGCTAACCAACAAATCACAGTTCTGTACGGCAAAGTTTCCTGCTCTTGTGCCCACTGTGCCAGGCATACCTGCAAAATATGGATTGTCATATGCTACCGTATCATTTGCGTTCCAGGCTGTTACCACCGGAATACGCAGCTTTTCAATCAGACAAAGTAATTCCTCCTGTGCATTTCCCAGTCTGATTCCGGTCCCTGTAAGCAAAAGCGGTGCTTTCGCTTCCTTGATTTTTTTGAGGATTTCCCTTGCCGTTTCTTTTGACACCTCCGGCACTGTCTGACGGCTTTCTGTATCAGGATTAAAATGGACGAGTCCCTCTGTTTCTATCACCGCGCCTTGTACATCAAGGGGAATATCAAGCCATACTGGTCCCCCTCTGCCTTCCCTGGCAAGATATAGTGCCTTTTCCAGATGGTATGCTGTCTTCTCCGGTTCTGTCAGCATCACGGCATACTTTGTCATATTGGAAACCGATGCTATAATATTAAATTCCTGATCCCCCAGCTGCCGTAAGCCCAAATCCGGGCAAGACCAGATGGTAGTTTCCCTCTTCACCTGCCCTGAAAGGATGAACATGGGAATGGAGTCCACCCATCCGCCCATCACCCCCGTGATCGCATTCGTTCCTCCGGGACCACTGGTTACGCAGACTGCCGCCAGTTCTCCCGTCATCCTCGTATACCCTTCCGCAGCAATCGCACATGCCTGCTCATGATGGTTAAACACACAATGCATCCCCGCCTGATGTCCTAAAGCATCATCCAGATGCATGGCTCCCCCTCCCGTGACCATAAAGCAGTCACGGATTCCATGATCCACCAAAAAACCAGCTATATATTCTGCAACCTTAATTTTCATCTTTCCCTCCCTGCACGCATCCACTCAGACTCACAACTTCGTCACCGCCTTGCCCTGCACCCTCATATCGGGAATCTGTCAAAAAAATCACGCGCAGCCTATTCCGAATCTCTTTTAAAAAAGTGGTTGTATATTGATTCAAATATTCTGCCATATTCTTTGCAAAATCGTATTCCATACTGCTGTTATAATAATTGGACGCCTCTCCGGAATAGCCGTCAAACCCAGCCAATGTTACCTCTTGGCACGCCAAGTCAATCAATGCCTTAAGCAGCATGATCAGCGGGTTGTCCACGATCTCCGCCTCACTGTCCATCAGGGAACTGAAGTTCAATACATAATCGAACGCTGCCTCTTTCGTTCCTGTAAGATTTGACGTGGCAATTAAAGTAAACTTTTCCTGGCTGAGCCTGGTTGCAAGCTGTACATACCGTTTTGAATTGCTCAAAAAGATATAGTCAGGCGTAAATTCTTCTGGAACGTAATTAATAGAAATAATCACAGGTCCATTATCCTTTATAAATCCACTGATTCTTTCTCTCTGTGTTTTTATTGTAACCCCTGGTCCAATCAGCAGAATTTTTCTGCCGGACAACTTTTCCTTCAGCCTTTCCCTATCCTGCGCATCATTAACATCCTTTTTTTGATATTCCACATAGAGCGTTTCTATCACATTTTTATCAAAGAGCAGCTTCTTCTCACCCTGCAGTTTCCCCAAAATCTCATTGATTGATTTAATGGAAAGCGTGCGTTTGTTCATCAGGTAGGATACATATTCCGGGTGGCAGTCATTGAATGCCGCCACATAATAAAACATGTTATATCCCCACGTTGCCGGATGATAAAACTGTGAGATATTGGCATCTATCGCTTCTAAAATCTGGCTGATATGATACCGCTTTCCAAGCGCATTGTTCATATACATGGCAACCAGCTCAATCGGTACATTTCCTGCACTTTTTCCCATGCCATATATGCTGCCGTCCACAATAAGCATTCTGTCGATTTGGTTGGAAAGCATGGCAATGCAGTTTGCATATCCCATCTGAAAATTGTTATGGGCATGATACCCCAATCCAATTTCTGCATTCAGATGCGTATCCAGCAAATGAAAATAATGCAGCAGATTGTTCTGGTGCATCAGCCCATAAGTATCTACCATAGAAACGGCATAGGGCTTCACCTCATTTGCCAGTCTGACTACATCCATCATTTCTTCATCATCGTAACTGGTAACCGCTACAAGCTGGGCAAAGACCTTGTATCCTTTCTCCTTAAGCCCCTTGCAAAACGCAAACGCGACTTCCCGTAAATGCTTCTTAAATATAACCCTGATGCCATCCAAAAAGCTTTCACTGCAAGGTCTGATTTGTTCCATAGAGCATGTCCCATAATCGATCATACCCACCACCATCGTCTGTTTTCTGTCCAGTTTTCCGTAAATACGGGCAACGCTGTCCGTATCCGGCATAATACTGCGGTTGATATCAAAGGGTCTGCGCTCATCAAGAAAGCCTATTTCAATCATATCTACATTGGCATCTACCAGCCGTTCAAAAATGCTGACCAGATTATCATGTCCGAAATTCCAATCATTTACATACCCGCCATCCCGCAAGGTACAATCCAGCAATCGAATATCGTTCACATTCCTGCCTCCTTCAACAGCTTACCTTCAAAAATTGCGCTTTCCCGTGAATCTTAATTGTAACAGAATCTGACGGAATAAATATACAGTCTCCCTTAAAAAAGTGAATCGCCTCATGAGCGCCGTAGAATATCGTTCCGCATCCATTCGTGCACAGCAGAACTTGGAAAGAAAGCGCTGTGGTGCAAAAACTTACCATTTCCCTAAGCCGCTCTGTATTGACCAACATCCTCTCTACCTGAAAGTACTTGCATCGGCACAAAAACTCCGTTGCACAGCCGGGCTTAAACTTTAAGACCCGCAGAATCTGCCCCGGAGGCATGTTTCCTTTTAAATCCGCCACTTCAAGCGCCTTATCTATGTGCAGTTCACGTTTTTTGCCCTGTGTATCCACACGGTCATAATCATACATGCGGTAAGTCAGATTTGAACTTTCCTGCACTTCGGCAATCAGGGCGCCCCCTCCAATTGCATGAATCGTCCCTGCCTTAATGTAAAATACATCATCTTTTTTGATTGGTACCTTCTGGAGATACTTTTCAACGTTTCCCTGTTCAATGCTCCTTTTTAAGGTTTCTGCTTCCACCTTTCTGGAAAGACCATATACCAGCTTCGCATCCTCTGCCGCATCCAGCACATACCAAAATTCTGTCTTTCCCAAAGAACCATTCTCATGTTCCATTGCATAGGCATCATCCGGATGCACCTGCACCGAAAGATCCTCCTTCGCATCAATAAATTTGATCAGGATTGGCAGTTCCCCTTTTTTCTGATGGCGGGTCCCGAGATATTCAGGATGGCACCGCAAAACCTCTGCCAACGTATCCCCATCGTGAACCCCTCCCGAAATCGTACTCAAACCATCCGGATGGGTAGAACACTCCCACGTCTCTGCCAAGGGAAACATATCTATTCCCTTGGCAAAATCATCATTCAGCCGGCGGCCGCCCCATAAATAGTTTTTTCCATATGGCTTTAGCAAAAAAGGACTATTCAAGTGGATACTTTTGTTTGTCATGGACGCTGATCTCCTTGCCAAGCTGAACCTCAATCAACTTCAACTCTGTTTCCGCAATGATTGTATGGCGGCACCCTGCCTCCATGGTAATCACATCACCTGTGCTGACCTGCTGCTCCATACCGTCTACAATTGTACGACCATTACCGGCAATGACGGTCCATACCTCATCCCGGTTTTTGTGACTGTGATAATTCATCTGATGTCCGGGATTCAATGTTACCTTGATCGTCATGCTTTCTGTCTCCACATCCAGAACCCGAAAACTTCCCCATGACTTTTCGGCAAACATAATCTGTTGGTCAATACTGTCCACAAACGGTTTAATATAGCTTGACTGTTCCTTATCGGATACAAGTATTCCCTCCGGGCTTGCAGATATCACCACATCATGCAGTCCCATTGCCAGCACCGGCACATTCAGTTCATTGATAATATGAACATTGTCACATTTTTCATTCATCATCGCCTCGCCTATGCTGGGTTCTCCCATGGCTTCCGTAAGTGTATTCCAAGTTCCAAGGTCCTTCCACTGTCCGCCAAAACGCATGACTTCTATATTGTCTTCTTTTTCAACGACTGCATAGTCAAAACTGATCTTTGTCAATGTATCATATTTGGAAAATAAATCCTGATAATCTGTAAACTCAATCAGTTCATGTGCCTTTTCTAAAACATACTTCAACTTGTATGCAAACACACCGCCATTCCATAAAGCCCCCTGTGCAATATAACGCTCAGCCGTTTTCACATCTGGCTTTTCTTTAAAGGAGGAGACCCCGCTGACATCTGTATGATTCTCTGGAATAATATAGCCATATTTCTCGCTGGGATAAGTAGGTTCAATTCCCATTAGTACCAGATTTGCATCACTTGAAGCTGCACGTTCACTAAGTTCCGTCAATTTTTGAAAATAGTCATCTTCCACATACGGATCGACCGGACAGACTACCACTGATTCTTCCCCGGAAATCCCCTGCACATCATGCAGATAAGCGCTTACCAATGCTATAGCAGGAAAAGTATCTCTGCGGCAGGGTTCCACCGAAATCCCTACGCTGTCTCCTAACTGATTGTGGATTGCCGAAACTTGTGTTTTGGATGTGGCAATGGTTACATTTGCCTTCTTATCTGCCTTGCAGATCTGACGATAGACACGCTGCACCATTGACTCATAAGATCCATCTTCTTTTTTAAAAATCTTAATAAACTGCTTGGACCGAATATCATTTGACAACGGCCACAAGCGTTTGCCGGATCCTCCGGATAATAAAACAATGTTCATATCGATACCATACCTTTCCCATAATTCTGCTATTACTTAGAATAACACGAATGTAAATAGAAGAAAAGTACATAATCTCCAGTTTTACTTAAGATTATCTGACGAGATAAATCTGATCATTCGGAATCCTCGCCAACGCCCTATATGGGCGGGCGGCAGATTCAAATAGAATATACATTCCTCTGGCAGTTGCCTGTATCTGCTCCGCTCCTTCGGGAAGCAGGTGTGCTTCCACCGGCTCTGCATATGCCGCTATCTGATCATCATATATATACTTAAGCAGGTAAGAATCCTCCGTCTGATAGCTCTGACTTAAAAACATGTAGCGCTCCCCTGTTCCCATATTTCTCTTAAACGTTATTCCCTGGATTCTTTCCGGAATTGCGACTGCAGATATCAGCCTGGGATTTTGAATGTCTGACACATCATATCTATTCAAGACTCCCGCTGCGCCATTCACATAAGACCCTACAAACAGCTCTCCTTCTGACAGCGTCAAAAAAGATGCCACCTTCGCTCCATTATGATTGGCAAGTCCTGCATCAAAGCTCACCTGTATCTCTCCCTGATATGCTCCGCTTAAAATAGCAGACCATGAAAGCGCATACACCTTTCCTTCAGGTCCCGTCACCCACAATAAATCATGCGCTTCATCATAGGCAATGCCTCCCGTATGCGCTTTGAATCCTAAATCTACTATTTTCTGCAGTTCACCGCTCAGACTAATCAAATACAAAATGCTGTTTTGCTCCCCTGAGCGGC